>JBMNCO010000001.1:0-19152 GCA_049366815.1 Desulfatiglandales bacterium
GTCTCAATCCCCTCGTATCGGGGCAATCCTTCGAACACTACCCCCGAAATCCCACCTTTTTTCAGTGGGTTTCGGGGCGTTTTCCGCGCACCTCCCGGATTTTCGCGTCCGGTAGTTTTTAAAAGGCGCCAAAACCGCCATACAATTATCATAACCTGCTTTGATTATTTGAAAAATCATTTCCGGTGGATCTCTTTTATGTCAATAAGATGTTTTTTAAATACAACCCCTTATTTTCCTTTGAATATTTCACAAACACCTGGACAATCCACTCCCGAAGGCGTGACATCCACCGGAAACACGGAGCCGGTCATAAACTTTTCCGAATGAAATCTACTGACCCTAGCCTAGGCACGATTCAACACTCTTTACTGCCTCTTCAAGTCCTTCTCTGAACTTCTCGGCATCCTTCACTTTCTTTGCGTTTGGCCCAAATCCAGCATGATTCATGTCATTCCTGAGCTGACCCAGACGGTCAGCGCATTTAACCAACTCCTTTCTGTTCGCGAACGCCGGTATCAATCTTCTCGTTAGTTCCTTATTACTTCGCGATGAGGCACCCCACTGATCTTCATCATGCGTGAGTTTTTTGATCACGATTGCCAAGGCTTGCGATGCAATATCTCTGTTTTCCTTATCGTAAGGATCCTCCCCTATAGTGGAAATGACAAAGCTAAATACCAGTTCACGCAAAATCGTGACTCCCTGCTGAACCAAATTATGCCTAAGACACCACTTCACAGCCTGGAGACCGTCATTTATAGGACTTCCTTCGAAAGCTGCGAGTTGCTCATTGATCCGGGCAAAGAGGGGTTGAAGGGGTTTGATCAGAGCATTCTCCTCGCATGCCGCTACATAATACTTGAGTCTGGACCCTATATCGCTGATTTCCGGCCCTCTACAAGTAGCCAGACTGGTGGTAAATGCCGCAAGCGTCTTGGCCATATCATTAATTCGCTTTGCGGATTCATCCCGGCCCCTGGTTTGTTTCAAAATGGGTCCTGTGTTCCCCGTGGCCAGTTTACTGATCAAGCGGCCGTCCCCTGCTCCAAGGAAGCGGTCAATCGCAATTGACCAGTCCATCAGTTGGTCAAAAGATGTCAGGTCAAGGATTGGCGCACGCCTATTCTCAATAGGCAGTTTCGCTGCTTCCCATACCGTGCCCAAGACTTCAAATGCCCCATAATAAATCCCCTTGAGATGAACATGCTTCAATACTTTCGCGTAGTTCAAGACGACAATCGCAAGCATGGGGATGGATCGAAACGCATGGGTGATATCAAAAATTACCTCATCATCCTGTTGGAGTTCACAAAATACGGTGTTGAAGATTTCCCATATCTCCTCTTCGCTCTTCCCTTCAGGGATATCTACCCGTGTTACAGGGCAACGAAGGCTGAGATTGAACAGGCAGTCGCCTATCCCTTTCCGTTGAAGAGGCTCACCTGTCTTATGGTCGATATGGCCATCATTGACCCAGTTTTTCTTGTAGGCTTCCCCGGTAGTAAATATCAGGATACGATCTTCAGACGACCATTTTTTGCAGGCAAATCGGATTGTGGCCTCCTGGACGAACCGAATATTTTCCACTTGGAAGTCATTCTCTTTCCTGAAATAAGTACATGGGATGTAGTCATTTGTGCCCAAAAAGGAAAGATATACTTTTGCCATTTTTACCTCCCATATCTCCTGAAAATATGATGTTTGAACTGATGGATCAATTTGACGGTGCCATCATCTCCTTGCCGCTCCACCGCCACCCGCTCGGTCGTGGAATAGACAGGGATCAATCCGAGCGAGAAGGCAAAGTTGACCATGATAAAACACGCCCCGAAATCTCCCTGTATCAAGACATAGTCCCCGTGTTTCGAAGCGCCCTTCAGCCATTCCTTGATCGCTCTGAGATAGGCGTCAATTCCAGGAAGCTCAGGAGGGATCTGGCTCCACATCGCCTTAAGATCACGAGGTGGGTTTTGAATGTTCCTGACCCCTAGAGAGACCAATGCATCCTTTTCCTGAAGCGATGTCAGTTCATGATTGAATAACAGGAACAGAGAGGAAGCCATTTCTTCACCCCTGCTCTTCTTCCAGCAGATTAAGGGCCAGCCGGGACCAGATTTCGAGGGGTCGTGAAAGGATCTCATCAAAATCCAACCAGGCAAAGCCTGCCAGCTCTTCGCCGGGCCGGAAGCAGGACATATCGGTCACGTGGATCCGATGGACAAGACCTATATGTACATGGCCGACAGCCGTCTTTTCTTCGTTTATGATCCCGTGAAACACCGGTTGAATATTTTCCGGGGGAAGGGATCGGAATTCCTCTTTTACTTCCCGCTCCATGCCGCGGTAGACGATCGCAGACAGATCCATCTCCCCTTCCAAACGATCCCCCACATTGACATGGCCGCCTATCCCAACGGACCAGAGCGCATGAAGCCTCTCCTCGGTCCCGTTTCTTCGGTAGCAGCCCGTATACAGGCCATCAAGTGTCTGGAGCACGACATAAGGGATCAATTGCTTGTAAGACGGATCCAGTTCGACCGTCCTGCGGGCCATCCAGTTTATCGGAACGCCTTTAAGACAATCATAAAACGCGCAGGCCGACATTTTGATGCCACCGGCATCCTGAAGCCAGGCTTCAGGCAGTTCGGCCCTCGCAATACACAAAACCTTTTCTTCCTTTGCTATCATATTCCCTCAAAAAGTTCCTGATTTACCGTTGACTGCATGGTCATCCAACTTTCTGCGTTCAGAGTTCAGCGTTCAATGTTCAATGTTCTCATTATTAACAGCCTGAACGTCCAACGTCGAACCTCCAACGTCCAACATCGAATGTTCCTTCTCCATCATCATTCAAAATTCAGCGTTCAGCGTTCAATGTTCGACGTTCTCAATATTAACCGCATGAACATCCAACGTCGAATGTCCTGCATTCAAAATTCAGCGTTCAACGTTCAATGTTCAATGTTCTCATTATTAACAGCCTGAACGTCCAACGTCGAACTTCCAACGTCCAACGTCGAATGCTCCTCATTCTCCATCACCATTCAGAGTTCAGCGTTCAATGTTCGATGTTCGATGTTCTCAATATTAACCGAATAATCATTTCCCTTTTTTCGAGGCCGTCTTGATGCTGCTGACGAAGATCCTAATCAATTCTTCCGTTTCCGACAGGATATCGTCAATTGATTCCGGCCTTTCCGTTAACGGCACACGCTGGATAAGCCGCAACCATCTATGGCTCTCCCTCAATTCCTTCAATGAGATACTAAGCTTATGGATAAAGTCCTTTGTGGACTCGGCTGCCTGTGCTTCTCCATGGTTCGGATAAGGAGAAGTCCCCGATCTTAATAACTGTCCCCCAACATGGCTACCCGCTTTAGTGTTTATCAGTTCGTCAACAATCTTTATAATTCGTACCGAATATTCGAGAAGCCTTTCTTCCAGATCAAAAGTCTGTTTTTTCATCTCTTCCGATTCAATGTTCAACGTTCAATGTTCGATGTTCTCAATATCAACCGAACGAACGTCCAACATCGAATGTTCCTTCTCCATCATCATTCAAAATTCAGCGTTCAGCGTTCAAAGTTCGACGTTCTCCATCCTCTTTTCATCATTCATCCCTTTGAGCACGCTCCATTCCTGAATCAAGTCAAGGATCTCGGCCTCCGCCTCCCGGATCATTTGCTGGCGCAGCGCCCTTTGGGAAAACCCGGCCTTGAAACCGTTGCGTATCAACAGGAGCATATCCCAGATGCTCAGGCCCCCAGGAGTCAGGCGGGCGGCGCGGTGTAACTCGTTGGTAAAGTCCGTTCTCGAAATACCAGGGTTATCCGTATTCACGGTAACCCGCAGCCCTTGATCCAGATATTCCTTCAGCGGGTATGTTGCCAGGTGATTGGTGGAAGGCAGACAGGAATCGCGGAATCCGACGATCTGGAAGTTGCTGGATGGGCACATTTCTATGGCGATATTGCGGTCCCTGAACTTTTCTAGAAGATCCGGATTGTCTTTCAACGTCAAGCCATGGCCGATCCTCTCCGCGTTCAGATGATACACGGCCTCCCATATGCTGCCGACATCTTGGATTTCACCCGCGTGGATGGTGAAGTGCAGGCATTTTTCCATCATGGGCATAAACGCTTCCCGCATCAGCACGGCATTCCCTGCCTTTTCATTCCCTGCCAGATCAAATCCCCTGAAGTTCCCAAAGCCTGCGCCGTCTTCACCCATCAGTTCCTGCGCCAGTTCAATGTGTTCGTGCACCCTGCTCATCTTCCCGTGGCGGCTGGCGATAAAGATGAGCGCGTGGTTACAATGATCACCTGAAGAAAGTTCACGGTCGATGATCCGCGCCACCTCAATCGCCTTGAGGTCGCCGCTGGTGTAATTTGCAGGGCTACATCGCATCTCCAGATATTTGACATTGTGATCGGCAGCCTTATGCATCAGAATGCGGCAGGCCGCGCGCAGGCTTTGCTCACTCTGCAAAAGCCCGGACCCCTGAAGATCACCCAGGGCCTCGTAGGTTTCAAAGCCAATACCACAAAAACCGGCTTCACTGCGATACGGCCCGAAAACGATCTCATCCAGGAGATCGGGGCTGTCTTCAAACAGAAGGACAAAGGCTGCTGTGCAAACAGGCTCAGGCACGCCGGGCACAGCCTTTCTCAGTTGTTTGAAGTCAATGCGGTCAACCAAACCCCTGTCCAGCTTTTTCCGCCATTCATTCAGCCATCCCGAGAGCGGTTCCCGGTAATCATCGACCAGATCCAGGTTGGTGGCCGCTATTTGGATAAGCTCACGGATATCCGCGATCCCGCCGAGATGACAGTGAAGTTCCGCCTTTGGCAGCCTCTTCAGCCACCTCAGTTCGTCCTCATATTTCTCAGGCCTGCTGCCTATTTTATAGCTTTTGAGTCGGTCGATCATGGCCGGACGCAGGTTGTACAGGGCGAGAAAGTTGGTGCTCGTCTCCTCATACATGAGGCGGTTGGCGTAATTGCAGTAAAGAAAGCCTGCCTTCTCCTGCCGATCCCGGACATCAGCGACCAGGCTTTCCCCGCCCACACGTATCTCACCCATGCCGAAATCTTCGGGAAAAGGCACCTCATAGTGCTCAGCCCTGATGGGGCCGTCAACCGCCAGATCCACTATGGGATTGCGTTCGTACCGGCCTGCCACCAAAGGGGTGACAGCGTCTTTCAAGAACTCGGGCAAAGGACGGATGAAATCTTTCGGCCCGTATGCCTTCAACGGTTGCGAATAGTTCTCGTTTTGGATCACATGAAGCAGGGCATGGCATCCAAAGCAGGCGGCGGCATTCTGGATATCCGAACTCATGGTCTTGCGGCCGCCGGCAAGAGAGATGACCAATTGCCCCATTGCCTTGCGTTCTGAAGCATGAAGCACAAGCCTGAAGATGCACTCGGCCATCCGTCGGCACTCGGCTTCAGACGCCAGGTCCTCGGCGTCGGCAACCTGCCAGACCCGGAAGCTGGGAACAGCGCGATCTTTCATGCATTCACGCCATTGAAATAATGAGCCCACAGACTGATCGGTCTTGTCCCCTTTGGTGGTGATGAGCCAGACCTCATCCACCGGAAGAATCAATGCAGCCAGCCTTGACCTTTCGATCGCCTCCAACTGCGGATGATGGGCGTAAAGATCCACCAACTCGGGGTTCGTGAATCCCAACAGTTCCGGCACGATCTGCCATGTTGCGCCGAATGTCGTTATGAGGATGTTGGTCATAGGCAGCCGCTGTCTATTGGGAAAATTAATGAAATATTGAATTATCAAAATCAAGAGTAAAAGCATTTAGATAGATGAACCACTTATTCACCCAATATAGCTTTAACCTTCTGTACCTTGATCCACTGTTTTTTAGAGCAATTCTTTTTCATCCACTTTCCACTGGCTTGCCAGTAGATTTTTAATGCCTTGGCCAAGCTCATTTTGTCTTCAGATGAAAGACCGTCTAATGTATTGTAGATTTCTATCACCCGATTTTCCGGGGCGTCGCCAGCCTCAAGTTCCGCGATCGCCCTCTGACCCGGGGACATAGCCTCAAGCTCTGCAATTCTCTTCTCTTCAGCTGCTTTTTCAGCCTCTTTTTCAGCCATCAAGCGTTGAAGCCGTTCCTCCTCCTCTTTTTCCTTCTCCAAACGGGCCCGGGCCGCTTCCGCCCTTTCAAGAGATGATCGATCGCGATCAATCCTAAAGGATCGTTCCTCCTCCATAAGGCTTTTTATACCCTCCGGAGACAAATCCTCCAGAACCGACCAGCCAAACGGGGTTAGAAAATCCGGGTTTTTTGGTTTGCCCAGTTCCGATGCCAGCCAAAGGGTGGTGGCATGATCTAAGGACCTCCCCTTGGTCTTTCCTTTAATCCAGATCTCTCGGTAGCCCTCGATGGTTACACATTCGGCCCCACTGTGTTGACCTACCCGAAAAGGCATGTTGCCATCTTCATCTGCTTGCTCCACACTCTTGCATCCAATAGCCTGCAGTTCCCTATCCTCTCTCGATTTTTCATCCTGAAAAAAAAGTCGACATCCTTTAGTAAGCTCGTTAAGGCTTAGGGCCGTGCTCACTGCATCTTTGCTCTGGGGCATATCCACCTTGATTTCCCCCACGAAACGGGTCCCAGGCGTAATCACCTCAAGCATTTGATAAGGCCCTCTGCCTTCACCACCTGAAGGGCTTTTTTTCCAATTGACTGCGTAAATAATTCTCGTTTCCACTTTACCTACAGGCATGAAATCAGACACCTTGACCATACGAAACGGGTCTTTGCTGATCCTATCCTTTGGCTGTGACCTATCCAGTGCAAGGAGCTTGTTTTCAAGGACTTTGTGCCTATCATCCCATCTTTTATTCTTTTCTTTTCCTTGCCTAAGACTGCCGGAATAATCCTGCCCTTTTAATGCCAGTGCATTCAAGTAACCTGTGCGAAGCGCCCCCTTAATTGCAGATCCGGGGATATAGGGTCGGTTGTCGACCGGAGAAAACGCCGTTCGTCGAATCTCAAAACGGTTGAGTTGCATTTTTGCTTCCTGGGGAGTAAGAGACAAAACCTGACTGTAATGCTCAGTGAAGCCCCTGCATAATTTCACCATTCGCCCCTCGACAGCACGATTGCGGAAAAATTTGTAAACTTCCAGGATAGACGCTATGGTTCCTTTTCGACATATAGCTGAAAATCGCTCTCGGTCGGCTTGATCCAACTGTTCGAAAAAACCGGTTGGATCAAAAACGATCAGGCGTTCCTGTTCCTCATCGACCACAAACCCAGTCGGCTCATATACTTCATCACATCCGATGTGGATAGGAGTGACAACCTGCAACTGGCATTGTATTCGGCCCAATGCTGTGACATTTTCCATAAGCTTACTCCAACGTAATGGGAAGGTATGGGGAATACCCTTGGACGACGGTTGTCTCTTGGATTTTGGAAACCCCTTCTACAGCCTTTCCAATATATGGTTTATCAAAGGTTCTATTTGCATCCTTGAAGAAAACTGACCCTTCATCTGCCATAATCACGGGGTTCTTAAAGGGAACCCCTCCTCGTGCTAATCGATCCCCGTGCTTGCCGAAGCGGATAAAGGGTGAAAAAAAGGCCCTCTTATATTTGCCGGATTCAGGTACACATGGCGCCAGAGTATAAAACCCATCGGTTTCAGACAACTCAGGCGTCGGGATTTCCTGACAGTCAACCACATGAAACCGACCCAGCCCAATGCTGGCATCGCGGCCAAAACCGAATCTCCCTATGCGCTCCAAACCCTTTCTGATCTCTTCCGCCGTGGTTAGATCCTCATCAACCAGGACGACTACGGCAAGGTTTGAGTCAGGAGTATAGCAGAAGGTTTCCATTTCGTAGGGAGCAAAGGCGCCACTCCCAGTACTGAAGGTAGTGCGGTTGATGGTATTATGAGGCCTGGAAGAAGGAAGAACTGGACTCGCGCCAAATTCTTTGCGGAGTTCGTCTCCATTAACGAACCGGGCCTCCTTCAAATTAACAGCAAGGGTCTTTTCAACTACCATCCATCTCCGGCTTTTCAGTTCTTTCAGTTCCTCGTAGCGTGATTTTCGGTCTTCCCCTTTAGCTGGAAAAATCCTCGACAACGGCATATCCGGACGCTTAAGCACATATGTCGGAACCGAGGCTTCAATCTTCAAGAAGGCCGAAGAGAAGACAGCGAAGGGCTTTTGCGCATAGCCCTTAATTGCCTCATTCAATCCTCCTTCCACCAGGGCTCTGTCATAAGCCACCTGCCAGCAGAAACACCCAAAGAGTGTGTCCCCCTTAAGAGCGGTTCCAAAATCCGACAGGGGGCGAAGGGTGAACTCATATCGTTTCACTTGCGCCTCCTTGCCCCTATAAGGGAATGATCTCTTCGAAATTTCGCTGTATCTGTTCATCAGAGAATCGAAATTCCATCTTGCCATATCCGCGACTTCCGTTGCCGCCTAAGGCATCCATCTGAAGGAGTTTGAGCCCGGCCAAGAGAAATTCCTCCAGACCATTGTCCCCATCCATGCTCTTAAGAGTGACCGAGAAATCAAAGACCGTTTCCGCGGGCACTCTCTCGGTATACCGAGGATTTTCAGCAGTTCCCTTTATACGGTTAATGGAATTTTCCGATTTCACCTCCGTTAGTGGCCATTGGTTTTCATCAGCCTTTTCCTTCCAATACTTATTCAAAAAAGCATCAGAAAAAGAAACCCTTGTAGGACCAAATTCTTCTCTTGCTTCCTCCTCTGCTCCGCTGGAGCCAAACAACCTGAGGATCTTTTCCCCTTCCTGTTTCTGATCCGGCGAGGCATTATTCAGGTGGGAGGGTGCCAAAGGCAAACCTTTACTCACACTCATAAGGCCGCTCTTCATCTCCAGCAGCGACCTGACTTTCCCCTTTAGAGAAGAACCAGGAATATATGGCTCCAGAGTGAAGGGGTGCTTGATTACAGGGTTGTCGGTGCCCCCGATCTTCATTTCCATGTCGCCCGCACCGATATGAAGACCACTTTTCAGCGTGATAGTACCTCGAATTTCTTTGATATCTATAAGTTTCATCGTCTTCCTCCCATGCTAATTTTTCGGTCCGTGGAGCCGGTAAAAGCCCATAAAGGCCTCAAACAGGTTCGAAAATACGTTCAGATCCTCTGGTGTGTCCACTTGGTCGACCGCATTTTTTACGAACAGTCTGAAATTGGCCGAAACTAACTCGCGCCCTTCCGCATAAGCGGCCTTGGCTGTGAGCATGTGAACTTGGGGCTTTATGATATCCCATTGCTTTGGACGTTCCCGTGCCAGCATGTTCAGACGCAGAACTTCGTCATAGAATTTGCGGACCTGGGTACGTTTGTTTACCTTTCGGCGTTGTTTTTCAAAATCATCTTTCATCAGGAGCGCCAGCTCCTCGGCTACCTTTGAAAACAGCAGCGGGTCTAACACACCTTTTTGCCCGTCTTTCCATAATTGAATTTCTCTCATCGATTGACCTCCTATCTATAGTTGTAAAGAATGTTCCATAATGGGATTCTTAACTTTCCTCCAAAGGTATCGAACCATTCGGCCATGGTGGAACGCAGTTCATTGACAATACGTTCGCGTTCCTCGTGGTCTCTAACATCCTTGGCAAGATTGCGACCTGCAGCATAGGAAAATAGTGCCCGCCATTTGAGGCAGGACATCTCGGCCATGCTTATTTCGGTCTTGTCAACCAGACTCTGTGCCTCTTCAGCCAATGCGATGAATCCGTTAAGCCGATAGAGCATGGATTTGTTGACCCATTTCTTTTGGTACCAATCCTCTAAAGTCACCCGGATCTCTTCAAGTGTCTTTACATTTTCCCACGGGACGGTCTCCTCAAACATGGTAAAGCAATCGCGACCCGCCGATTTGGAGGACTCTAGGGCCGCTTCCGCCGACTCCGCCAGTGTGCCAAGCGGCGCATTGGGCTTCTTTAGGGCAATTCCTGCGGAAAGGTGTATGGCCTTATTTTCGCAAGTGTATGCCGCGAACGTGTCATGAATATGAAGGCTCAACGCATAGATAGCGTTCCAGGGACCAATCACAAAAAGATCGTCTCCCCCTGCAAAGACGGTATATACATCCTGATATTGCTTGTCAGTCATCAGTAGGTGAGGCAGATACAAGGCAAAATAATAGTTGAGCTGCCTGCTCAGCGTTGCTATTCGTGAGATGGTGAATCTCTCCGGCTGAAGACCACACGCCATTAGCATTCCAAGATTGTCCACATCGGCCTTGAGAATGCCTAGGGCATCCAGGCCTAGAATCTTATCACCTTCCTGAAGGTTTCTGGACTTTAAGGAAATGAGGTGGAAGGGAAGCGGATCACCTACGTCGATTTCTTCAATAATCTCATTTGCATTTTGCCTTGAATTCGTTGATGTTAATAGACTCAAAAAATGGTGATCTCCTTCCTGATAGCGCGGCACGTAACGGTTCAAGAGCTTCCTACAGACTTCTTCACGACCCTCTCTTTCTGCAAAGATGGATATATCCCAATGTTTCCGTATGTCTTCCCTCTCTGTGCGCTCTTTCTGACCACTTCCCACAAATCTTAGTTGGTAGCACCCCAGAAGTGGTTCCGTGAGTTCGCCCTCATCCTTGGCTCCAGAAGCTGCTTTGAGGATGATAATCTCGTTATCTCTCACTATCCTCGTTCCCAGGAAAACCTGATCCCTGCAAATGGTGCAAACCGGGCCAATCCCTTCCTCGCCCTGAATTTTACCAGTTTCGACTGCTGCGGCGCGCTTGCCGCAAAGGGGGCAAAGGGGCCGTGCCAGATCATTACGAAACGTATCGAGATAACCTTTTACAACACCACCATGACGATCCAGATCAATCTTGTGAAATTTATTCTCATCCCCAGCTGCGGCCATGCCATCCCACAGTTCTTGGAAACGCGGCGGAAAAAAATCTTTCTGAGCCGCAGGCAGCGCAGAAAGCCCCATGGCAACCTCCCCGAATGAAACCTTGCAGAGCCAGTCATTCACCTGATCTCTAACAGTCTCCAAGGCTGCGTTTGCTGTCTCAGTATTCGGACATAGCACAGTGAATTTGCCTGCTGCATTGAATATGACACAGATGTGGGGAATTCCGATCTCCATGCACAGTCGATCCGCAGCAACCTCTGTCAAAAGGGAGACATAAAAAGATCTTCCCCTCAGTATTTTGGCTCGATATTTTCGCGTATCCCCATGACTACTGAAGATAAAGTTCTGAATACCATAGAAATTTCCACTAACCATGAGAAATTTCTCCTCTTCATCATTGGAAATGGCACGGGTATTCAAGGAGCCTGTGGAGGCATGGTAGGCATATAGAACCGCTGCGAAGGCCGCTGTCAATCGAGAGTGATCATATAGCGATACATCATGGACCACACGGCCAACTCGGGCGGAAGGTATGCACGATGTGTAAACCATCATCAAATTGTCAAAATGTTCAAACCATAGCCGAAGGTTTTCATCCTTGCTGCGTAAGGATTGCAGATCTTGAACAAACTGATTGAATAATTCCACATATTCTTCCTTGGCTTCCCTTATCTTCTTCCTGTTTTTTGTTTCTGGGAAAATTCCCAATGGAGAAAGCCGATTTAATGGATACTCATAAACGAATTCTTCTGCATCTTCCTTTGGAGGTCGGTCCAACTGTTCAAAGATGGGAAGGAGTCTGGTCTTTTTGTAGTCTTTAACCGCAATAGCCTTGCTTTCTTCGCTTTCAAACTTGTGACGGTCAATCCCACTGGTCAGCCAGTCTGCCGCAGTAATAATCTGCTGCATGGGCGTTTCAGGGTTATGGTGGCCAGCGGCGAGGTTAATGAACGCGTCGCCTTCACCCCATGAGTGGCTGTTTAATTCTTGGGGGAGAAGGTTTTTCATTTGTTCTATAAATGAGGCTGTATAGAGGGCATGATGGTGCGTGTACCTGCCCTCGTGGAACGGAAGATAAAGGCCTGCATTATCATTGAAATACTTGTCTGAGACCCCTAATGTGTCG
Organism: Desulfatiglandales bacterium; assembly: GCA_049366815.1. GTDB lineage: Bacteria > Desulfobacterota > DSM-4660 > Desulfatiglandales > HGW-15 > CAYNYM01. Next base: position 12,038 of record JBMNCO010000001.1, read on the forward strand.
TTGTCTGCAAATTTGCCTATGTCATGGAAAAATCCTGCCATACCCATCTTCAAAATGGTTTCATTCATTGCCCTCTTCTCCTTTTTACTGCAGGACATCAAGTGAAAATCACTTTTCCTGATTCACTGTTTCTACACCTATCTTCCCCAACCCAAACGAAGTGTTCTTTCCGATGTGTACCTTTTGACAAAAATCAAGTAGCGGCAGATATTCCGCCAGTTTTCCTTCATACACCGCCGAGCCCAGCATGCCGCCCATGAACATCTTCCTCTCCTGACGGTTGGAATACCTCCGCCAGTCAAACCAGCGGAGGGAGTTCTGGGTCAGGCGGACATCCTTTGCCCGGTCGACCAGCCCCTTGTAGTCCAGTTCAGGCTCTCCCTGCCCCCAGGTGTTGCAAAGGGACGATATCCTTCTCAGCACGGCTCTGATCAGGATGTGGAATGGGAGATCCGCCTGGATTTCATTTTCAAACTTGAGCCTGAGCGGAGTTTCGAGCCTGACACCGATCTCAGAATCAGCGCCCTGGTCTGTCTCATTGATGGAAGGGGCCGACGCAATCCTTTTTCCCCTTTTTACAATGCTCCGCTTGGGCGAAAGGCTCGATGCATGTGAAAGGTTCAGTTCTTCAATGGGATCGGACAGATTCAATTTTCCGTTCGTATCCGAATAAACTATCCTGTCGCCGCTTTTCACCTCCTCCAACACGAACCTGCCGCGTCTTCCGTTGACCCGTTTCCCGATCCCGATCTTCCCCATCTGTTCAAAGGCATAAACAAAATAAGGAAGCCCCTTATTGGCCTCACCAAAGAGGAGGAGATTGCAGTTCAAGAGGCGGTCCCTTTTAAATTCTGTTTCTTCCGTGTCCGGAGGCTCAATCACAAAGGGATGGGGCGGAGTCGATATCTTTGCCCCTTGGTGCACGCCCAGAGCCAGAGGCGTTTCAAAGACCCTCACGTAAAGGCACCGCTCCTTCAAGATGCAGCTCTCGCATTCCTGCCTTTTGAGTGCGCAGACCACCCGCTTGAGTGCGTGCCCGAAGACCCCCCGGAACGTTGAACCCTTGTAAGGAGGGAGCAGGGCATCGTCATTGAGCCTGCATGTAAACTGGTATTTCCCGTAGAGCATAAATTTTTGTCTCCTCTGTTTCCGCCCTTTGGTAGATCTTTACGGGACCGTTTTGGGATTTTTCAAAAAAATTTCAAGACTACAGCCTCTAAGTCACCAAGACACTAAGTTTATATAATGATTCTCTTGATGCCGTTCTTTATGAGAGAAACGTTAAAGTTGATAAGAAACCCGAGGCGCTTTCCAATGAGTTTCAAATGGCTGAGTATCTGCGCTTTCCACACGGGATTCATCTCGTCAACGGCCTTCAGTTCGCAAATGACAAGGCCTTCCACGAAAACATCCAACCGCAATCCTTCATCGAATACCATTCCGTCATATGTGATCGGGATATGTACTTGTCTTTGGTACGTCATCCCGCGCTTGGTGAGCTCGTGACAAAAACATACCTCGTATACTCTTTCAAGTAGGCCCGGTCCCAATGCCTTGTGTACTGTATATGCAGCGTCCACAATTCTTTCGGCAATATATTCCTCTTTGTTTGATAAGGGTCTGAACATCCTTTGCCCTCTTTGAGCCTTCGGGCCTTAGTGGCTGATCGGGAAAACCGTCTATCTGTACGAAAATGGGAAAAGGCCGCCGGGCGCCCCCCAGAGCCGGGAAAGAAACACCTTCAAATCCTGTGCTTCCACAAAAGACCGAAAATGATACGGGTTAAGCGCCCGAGCCTCCTCCCGTAACCGGCCCCCGAGGGCATCGGCCCTCGCCCGGTCAAGAGAGCCGAGGTGATCCAGGGCGGAAAGAGGAAGCAGGGCCATGAGATGCACCGTGGGGCCGTGCTCTTGGGCGAAGCACAGCTCCAGACTTCCCTCGAAAAGTGTTTCAGCCTCCCGCCTTTTCCCCAGTTGCACGGCCATACGGCCCAGGTTGTAAAGCCACAGTTCCCAGGGGTGCGATGTCATCACCCACCCCTTTTTCATCCGAAAGGCCTTATCCAGATATCGGGAGGCGATTCCGGGGTGCCTTGCCTCAGCCAAATATCGCGCCGCGAGGGCATGGCTCCAGGGAGAAAAATCGTCGCAGACATCCGGGACACGCTCGAGTGTATCCACCTCGAGGTAGGCCAAAAGCACCTCACCGGCCCTGCTCAGGTCTTTGGCATCCAGGTGCGCATAGGCCATGTAATTGAACCGGCGCAGGCCGCCCTCCTTGTGTTCCGGGAACCGGCCCCCGCCGAAGCACCTCCCGGCCAGCTCTGCGTGGCGCAGGGTTTGGTCGATGAAAACCGGGCCGCAGAAACCAAAATTCTGGGCCACGGATCCGTAAAGTGCGCCGAGCGTGGGGTTCACCATGCAGCCGGCCTTGCATTCCACGTCAAATCGTTTCTTAAGCACTTCGAGGACGGTCTTCAGGTCTTGCGTGAGTTCCGGCTCAAACCGGTAGGCGTTGTGCAGGGTGACAAAGGCGTGGTTGTAATAGGTCGCGCAAAGATCCAGGTCAACGGCCGCCACCTGCCCGGTCAGAGGTCCAATGCGCTCCACCAGGATCTCCGCCTCCTCCACCCTACCCCTGTGGTTTGCAAGGGCCAGGTTCTGTGTCAGCCACCTCAAGACGGCCGAAGGAGCCGTCCGGGCGGCCCCCGCAAGATCCGTATCTTTGAAAAGTCCTGTGATCGCATCCGCCCTTTCGAGATCCCATCTTTCCAGGCACCGCTCCAGCCCGACCGCCAGGGTATTCAGAAGGCCGCCGGATTCCCCGATCGACTGAACAGTATGTTTCGCCACCGCCTGTTTCCGTGCCCATATAAGCCACTCCGCTGGGATGTTTTCGCAGTTGGCGGCAAACATTTGCGGTTTCCCGAGCATACTTGAAAAGAGGTTCAGTTCCCTTCTCCTTTCCGGAGTGAAAAGTTTTGAGACCATCCAGGCCTCTTTCAGGGTCGATACGGGGACCACCTCACGGCCCTCCGGCCTATCCTCCAGCGGATCATTGTCTTCCGGGTACAAAAAGATTTTACAGCCTGCCGAAAAGGCATGGGCCGTTTTGCGTTCCAGGTCACCCACGCGACCCACGTCGCCACTTTGGTCAATCGACCCCGTGGCTGCCACATCTTTCGGGATGGCTTGGTCCTTGAGGGCCGCAAGGAAACCCAAGGCCAGTGGAAGCCCGAGTGATTTTCCCTGGATCCTCAGCCTTCCCGTTGGCTTCAAGAGCGGACAGCAGACCAGCCTGGTGCGCGGATCGCCGGACTCCAGATCGAGGGATGCAGCCGCAGCCTCCTGGATGCCTTTCAACGCATCTTTATCGAAAAGGGGCACGGCCCAGCCGGGCACCACATCCCAGGTGCCTTGTCCGGGCAGACACCCCACAAGGAACCAGCATACAAAAGCCCCTTCGGCGGTCAGCAGGACCGGCACGGCCCTCCAACGACCCTTCAGGACATCCCGCCATGCCGCGTCTTCAAACACCGTGGAAAGGGACAGGGAATGCCTGAACCATTCGATCACCCGCCCGGGGGCTTGATTTTTCTGGAGCAAAAAGGCCCCCAGGAGGTTCACCTGGAAAAGCTGAAAAACCCCGGGTGAGTCGGCCAGTTCATCTTTCAGGTTTTTGACGGAATCGGACAAGGCCCTTTCAGGGACACCCTTCCATGGCTCTCTGAGGAAACTCTGAAGGCGGAATTCAAGCCGGGGGCGGCTCTCCCTTGCCAGGAACGCGAGGTGACGAATGTCTGTCTTGGTTCTCATATTTCGTAAATGACCGCCGCCTTGAATTCTCCTTTTAGAGGAGACTCTGTCTCGAATCGTACCAGGAATGAGCCTGTCTCCATGTCCCACCGGATATCCGAGGGGGCCATCGGGCGCCCCCCCTCCGGCACGTAATGAGCCAGAAACCGGGCCGTTTCCATGGGTTCCGGGATCCTTTCGACCCGCCCGTCCACGGAAAAGACGCCGGGGCCCTCCATGCCCTCTTCATAAACCGTGATCGAGACCGGTGTGACGGACTCGATGCGTTCATTCTTGACCCGGATGAGCTTGCCGAAAATTGCGGGGCCGGTCTCATCGCTTGCGGCCAGGGGGAGTTGATCCAATGGGAATTGGGCCGTGGTCAGGGTTTCTTCAATCGTTTCGGGCTCTTTGGCCCATGAGAGACCGGGCGATTTGAGGACCATTGCTTTCCTTGCCTGGGCCACGGACGAGTAGACGAGGCGCAGTTGCGCCCCCTCGATTTCGTCCATAATCCTTTCCACGTCCAGGACAGAAAAGGTGTATCCGGTTTCCACCTCAATACGCCTGAAAGTCAGCCTCGCATCCTGCTCGGCCATGGGCACGGGCCTTTGGGCCCATTCCGGATAGGCCGTTTCATCCTCCGCCAGGGTCTTGACCGCCTCGACGATGTGAACCGGCACCCGGTCGATGACCGGGCCGAGGGAATCGCTTGAGAGGGTGTAAACGTTCCATGGCTCGACAAACAGAGGCCCCCAATGGAGGTCCGCCTCCGTCAGGATGAGATCTCCCGGGCCGGCCATGAGGGTGTCCTGGTAAAGCTGGGCGACCGTCACGGCGCCCGTGAATGCGGATACGGTCTCCAATACCAGGATCATGGGCGGGTTATAGTAGAGCCTGTCCCGCCATCGGCCCAGTTCCGCTCTGACCTGTCTTATTTCCCCGGTTTCCGCCCTTTCCGCCTCCTCGGGGGCGGCACCCCCTCCCCCGAGGACCATGCCGAGTTTCCCGGCAAGATCCTCCCATGGTCCCTCCCCCGCAGGTTCACCACCTGCGCAGTAAGGGCAAATCTCTTTGTGGTAAGCCACTTCCCTAATATATAATGGATCCCCCAGGACCCCGGGCGGTGGGCAGGTGCGATACCGCCTGGCGATTCGGAGGGATTCTTTTCTACTTGGCATGCAAATGGTCCTCTAATGGATGGTATCCTCGTTTCTGTCTTTTACGGATCCGTGACGCTTTTTTTCAAAAACTCCATCAGGACCTGAAAAAAAAATGACCGGGCCTCCTCGTCCGGTTCTTCCGGGGAGAGGCCCTCCAGGTCCCGGGTGAAGTCCTGCATCTTTTCCAAGGCCCTGTCGATGCGATATTCGGGGCCCGATTCCCCCCTGTAGCCCATCCTGGAGGCAATGGTCCGAAGGGGCAGATTCTCCCCCCACTTCAGATAAAAGGCGTGTCTTTCAGATGGGTTAAGCTGTTTTGTAAGCATTCCGGCCCAGGCCCGGATTCTCTGGGGGTCGAATCCAGACCCCGGCGCGTTGTCCGGAGAAACCAGGGTGTCCAGCGGGTCCAGGTCTTCGCCCGCACGGGTTTCGACCCGGGTGCGCCGGAGAACGACATGGAGGCCGAGCCAGGTCACAAAGTCATTGAGCCGCACGCGGACCGGCGCTTTTCCATAAAAGCGACTTGAGATCTCCCCCAAAAAATGGGCGGCGAGTTCGAGCAGGGTCTTTTTCCCTTGGATTTTTTCCACGATGAGCCGATCGGCGAGGTGGGCGGGAAAAGGGATATCCTTCAGGTCTTCATCGGCCAGGGGTCCACAGGGCGTGGAATCTCCTGCGCCTGAGAACCATGCCGCGTGGGTGCCCTTTTCTTGATGCATATGAAAATCTCCCTGCGCCTCGTGAAGCACCCGGCGGGCCCTGCTGTAGATGTAGTGCCATGGTGCGTCGGAATTCTTTTTCCTGCTGAAATCGACCCACCGGTTAAAAAAGACCTTTTTGAGGTATGCCCCTGCCGCCCGGCTTTCCAGGGCGAGGACGGCGCGCTGGACGGGTTGTTCCTGAATCAGGGCGGCGAGCTCTTGGCAGATGTCATCCACCAGCCGGGTGCTCTCCTCCTTTTCCCAGGTTGAGGCCCCCAGGAACGCGGGCGGAAGATCCCGGGATCGGGCCTCCAGTAAAATCCGCTGGGCCGTGTTCCGCAGAAACCTCTGCGCCTCGGCCCCCTCCAGCCACTTCCGGATTCGTTCGCCTCGGCTTTCGCTTTTCCCTGTCATAACATCCTCCCCTCCTCCCCTGCGCGGCCTTCCCGCCTCAGGCACTCATCCGGTACGACTCCCAGGAAGCGCAGCGACAAAGCCATAGAAGGAGGGATGTTGAACGTCATATTTTCGACAAGAAAGGAATCACGTTCCACGCGGCGCCCGGTTGGGCGGAGCCTGCAGCCCTGGCGGATATACCGGGGTCCGGCCTGATCAAAAGGGATTTTCGTGGAACAGGGGCACACCTTGAAGCCGCAGGCCCCGGACAACGGTTTCAGGGCAAAAACCGGACGCCTTTTGGAGGTCAGGGGACCCGCGGGAAAGCGGCCTTTTGTGAGTCGGTAGAGCCCCCGGTCCGCGGCCCCGGTGAAAAGCATGGCGGGACGCCAGTAGAGCAGCGGGATGTGCTCCGCCATTTCAAGCAGTGCTTCCGCGTTCCTGATAGCCACACCAAGGTCTTTCGGCGGGGATCGAAATGGTGTCTTGGCATTCCCCTGAGGTGGTCGCGTGCTCATCTCTTCTTCCTGCTTAACATTCATATATTTTTCCGAACGCCGTCATGCGCTCGAAGACCACTCGCTGCGGATGGGGGACATCCCGATTTTTCCCGGGTTATCTCCGGGAACACGATGTCACGGTACTCCGTCTTGAGACTTTTGCGACTCAGTATTTTGTATGAATTTAGCCCTTTCCAATAACTTTGTGGAAATCATGCTCCCTTTCTGAAGTGACCAGCGGGAGGACGCCGTCTTTTTGCGATTTATCCGTGGGGGAAACCCCAGCTCGACGAAGTCGAGAATGGGGAGGGGGCAGAACTCCCCCATGGATAAATCGCAAAAAAGACCAGTCCGGGAGCTTCGGAACGTAAGAAAGGGTGCATGATTTCCTTTCAAATTTTTCAAAGGGCTAAAGTGTTACAATATTTTTAGAAAATCGATACACCCTTCATCCCACAAGCTGACAAAGATCTGGAAAAACAAAAAACTCCACTCCCCCGAAGGGGAAATGGAGTTCTCCTGCCATTTCAAACCACCTTGAATACGCAAAGTCCATGACGA
>JBMNCO010000002.1:0-14826 GCA_049366815.1 Desulfatiglandales bacterium
ATCGTCAGTCGACAGCCTAGACCGTTCTCATTTGGAGTGTTCGGTGATCGGGAAGAGCTCCACGCTTATCCGGGATGCTTTATTGACGGCGAAAAAAGGAGGGCGGGGCAATCCTGCGGTCCCGGCGGGTTTTGCGGCATTTAGGTGAGAGAATAAGGAGATTGATATGGACAGCGAAAGAGATGAGCCCGAATCAAAAATTCCAACGCTTGTTGAAGAGAGGCGGCTTCCCGAAGAGGTGGTAGAAAAAATTTTTGACCGCGCATTCAAGGAAAACCGCAGCTATCTGATGGAGCACGAATGCAAAGAAATTCTCGAAGGATTCGGCGTGGTGACGACGGTCCCGGTTCTGGCCCGTTCGGAGGATGAAGCCGTCAAGATCAGCCGGAACATCGGATATCCTGTTGTACTAAAAATCGTTTCACCCCAGGTGATCCACAAATCGGATACCGGTGGCGTAAAGGTCAATCTGAAGACTGAGCAAGATGTGCGGAGGGCGTACCGTGAAATCACAAAGGCATTTATCAATCAACGGATCGCCGGTATTTGCGTCCAGATGATGGTTGATCCGGGCATAGAAGCGATCATCGGTGTCACGCGGGACCCCGCATTCGGTCCCATTCTCATGTTCGGCCTGGGCGGGGTGTTTGTAGAGGTGTTAAAGGATGTCACCTTCCGGGTATTGCCCATCGCCGATCAGGATGCTGACGACATGATCCAGGAGATCAAAGGCTATCCACTCCTGAAGGGCCATCGGGGGTACGGCGCCGATATTTCGGGATTAAAAAAATTGCTTGTCAAGATCTCCAGGATGGTCACCGAACACCCGGAGATAAAAGAACTGGACTTGAATCCTGTTTTTCTTTATCCATCAGGGTATGCGGCCGTAGATGCCAGGATGTTTCTGCAAAAGGTCCCGGAGGGCGATCCCGTGACATCGGAGGCGGGAGACAATCTGCATGGCTTGTTTTATCCCAAATGTATCGCCGTGTTCGGCGCGACCGACTCGGAAGGCAAACTGGGATACAATGTATTCCGGAACCTGCTCTCTCACGATTTCCAAGGGAAACTCTATCCTATCAATCCGAAAAAAGGGACCGTCCAGGGAATAAGGGCGTACAAATCTATTTTTGATGTGGACGGCTCCATTGATCTTGCCATCGTCATCGTGCCTGTCGAAGCCGCCCTGAAGGCCGTGGAGGACTGCTGTAAAAAGGGAATCAGGCATGTTGTTGTCGAGACCGCCGGCTTTGCCGAAACCGGCCGAAAAGGGAAACGTGCCCAGGAAAGGATACGAGAAATCATCGCGGAAAAGGGCTGTCGTATCCTGGGTCCGAACTGCTCAGGTGTCATCAACACCCACCACAATATGGTCCAATCCTTAGGCATCCTCGATGACCTTAAAAAAGGGAACGTGGGTCTCATTGCCCAGGCGGGCGTCTACGCCGCGGGCATCCTCACGGGTCTGCGTAACGTGCTTGACTTCGGCATCGTGGCAACGATCGGAAACAAGATGGACATCACCGAAACGGATATTCTGCAATATATGGGGAAAGAGGAAAATATCGACGTGATCGCCATGTATATGGAGGATGTAACCAGTGGCAGACGTTTCATCGATGTCGCTCGTCAAGTGACAACCCGAAAGCCCGTCATTATACTCAAAGCGGGGATCACGAAGGCGGGGCAACAGGTCGTTTCGTCTCATACGGCATCAATGGCCGGGAACAGTGAAATCAACAATACCGTCTTCAGGCAGGCCGGCATTATCAAGGCCAGGGACAACGAACACCTCTTTGCACTGACAAGGGCCTTTTCCAAACAGCCCTTCCCAAGGGGGACGGGTGTCATGGTGATCACCTATACGGGGTCGCTGGGAGTGGCCGCGACCGATATGCTCTATCTGAAGGGCCTCACGCTTGCGGAACTGGAACCGGGAATGAAGGCACGACTGCGGGAAATTCTCCCCGACTATCTCAATATTCAGAATCCCGTGGACTGCTCCTTCAGCATGACCCCTGCGCAGGTGAAGGCCCTGCTCGAGATCGGCACGGAAAGTCTCAGCGTGCAAGGCTTCATTATTATCCTCCAGGGGGAGATGCTCGGTTCCTTTATCGAACCGGTGAAATCCGTTGATGCCAGAGGTAAACCGATCGTGTGTTGCGTGGCCTGCAAGGAATTTATGATGGAAAATGTCATAAAGATGGAACAGGCAGGGATCCCCGTCTATTCCACTTCAGAGATGTGCGCCGAGGTGCTGGGCGAGATGTATCGGTACGCCCAACGGTGCCGTCGGGCTGAGAACGATGTGAGGGCATGGCGCCTGAGGGATGAAACGATCACCATAGACCGTCATCCGATCAGCCTGCGCCTCTTAACCCAAAATGATATCGATTTATGGACGGAATTTGTCAACGGGTGCTCACCCCGTTCTCTGTGGTTGCGGTTTCTCTCCCCCTTCAGTGCGACCCCTGAGAATGCGCGGCGTTTTTGTGTCATCAACCCGGAGGAGGAACTGGCCGTTGTGGCGGAAATTACAAGTGAAGACAAAAGAAAATTGGTCGGAATTGCGCGTCTTATCAAAAATGCGCCCCAACACAGGGAAGCGGAATACGCCGTCATCATTTCGGATCAATGGCAAAGAAAAAGGCTGGGGGGGATCATGTCGGACAGATGCATGAAATTGGCTGAGAGTTGGGGCGTCAAGACCCTCAGGGCGGAGACCATTCACAACAACTACCGTATAATAAAGATCTTGAACAAATGTCATTTCAGGGTGGAAGGGATAGACGGCAACATGGTCATGATGTCCAGGAGTCTGTGAAACAAAAGAGGCCGGAAAATGATCCGGCCTTTTGATCCATACTCTTTATCGTCATAGAAGACGGCTTCAGAGCAGAACTCTGAAGCCGTCTGTTTTCGATTTATCCGATTATCTTCCTGTTTGCAATGAGGTCATCGACAACGCCGGGTTCGGCCAGAGGTGACAAGTCACCAAAATCTGAATAGTCCTTGGCCGCGATCTTCCTGAGCACTCTGCGCATGATTTTACCGGACCTGGTCTTTGGGAGTCCATCCGCCCACTGAATGTGGTCCGGCGAGGCAATGGGTCCGATCTCGCTCCTCACGTGGGCGATAAGAGCCTTTTTCAGTCCGTCCGTCTTTTCTGCACCGCTGTTCAGCGTCACATAGGCAAAGATGCCCTGTCCCTTGAGATCGTGGGGGAACCCGACAACAGCGGATTCGGCCACTTCAACATAGGAGGTCAGTGCCCGTTCGATTTCAGCGGTCCCCAGTCTGTGACCGGAAACGTTGATCACATCGTCAATCCTTCCTGTAATCCTGAAATCACCGTCCCCATCACGTTCTGCACCGTCTCCTGAGAAGTAATACCCTGGGAATTGGGAGAAGTAATTTTTCTTGAACAGATCCTGATCGCCCCAAACACCCCGCAGCATGCCCGGCCATGCCGTTTTAAAACAGAGTGCTCCGGATCCAACACCCTCGATCTCTTTCCCCTCCTCAGTAAGAATGGCGGGCACCGCACCGAAAAAGGGCACCATGGGTTTCCCGGGTTTAATGTCAATGGCCCCCGGCAAGGGGAGAATCATGTGTCCGCCTGTTTCCGTCTGCCACCAGGTGTCGGCAATGGTGCATTGGCCCCCACCCACTTTATTGTAGAACCACCACCAGGCCTCCGGATTCAGCGGTTCACCGACCGAGCCCAGGACACGCAGTGAAGACAGGTCGTGCTTTTCAACCCAGGCGTCTCCTTCCTTTGCAATGGCCCGTATGGCGGTGGGCGCCGTGTAAAAGTTGTTGACGCCGTATTTTTCGACTACGGCCCAGAACCTGTCATAACTGGGATAGCTCGGAACCCCTTCAAAGATGATGCTGGTGTAACCGTTGCAAAGCGGCCCATAGACGACATAGCTGTGCCCGGTTACCCACCCGATATCCGCCGTGCACCAGTAAACATCCTCGTCACGTACGTCAAAGGCAAGTTCCTGGGTCATGGAAGCGTAAAGCAGGTACCCTGCGCAGGTGTGATACACGCCTTTGGGTTTTCCCGTAGACCCGGAAGTGTACAGGATAAACAGGGAATCTTCGGCATCCATCGCTTCAGGCTCGCAATACATGGGAGCGTCCTGCATCAATTGCTCATACCACACATCGCGTCCGTCTTTCATCGGAACTTCGGTCCCGGTGCGTTTTACAACGATCTGCGTCTTAACCGTGGGGCATTCCTCAACGGCCTTGTCGGCATTGGCCTTTTGCGGAACCGCCTTGGCCCCTCTATAGGTTCCGTCGCATGTGATGAGAATCTTGGCCTCACAGTCAATAATACGATCTCTCAGGGCCTCCGCTGAAAAGCCGCCGAAAACGATCGAATGGATCGCGCCGATCCTCGCGCATGCGAGCATGGTGACGGCCAGTTCAGCAATCATGGGAAGATAAATGGCGACCCTGTCTCCCTTTTTGATGCCCAGGCCTTTCAGGACATTCGCGAACTTGTTCACTTCCCGATACATGTCAAAATAGGTATAGACTTTCCAGTCATTGGGATCATTCCCTTCAAAGATGATGGCGGCCTTGTTCTTCTTCTTGTCCAGATGTCGATCCAGACAATTGTAGCTGACGTTCAGTTTTCCGCCTTCAAACCACTTGATATGCAGGTCATTGTCTGCAAACGACCAGTCGGATACCTTGTTCTTGTCAAAGGGTTTGATCCAGGAAAGCCTCTGTTCCGCCTGTTTTGCCCAAAAGGCATCAGGATTCTCAATGGAGTCTTTGTAAAGCCTTTCATACTCCTCCCTGCTCTTAATGTAAGATTTCTCTCTTACTCTGTCAGGGACAGGAAAAACCTTGTCATAAAAGTTCTGTTCGTTGATATCCGTCATTGTCTTTCTCCTTATCCTTAAAACGATCATATTAATCCACTGAAAGTGGCGATACTCGACACGAATGCCGTGCTGAATCTTGGATCACACACATTTTGGGGAGCGTTATTTCCTTTGGCTGAGTTTTCCCCTCCTTCCGTAATTGAAATAGGAACCCCCGATCCACAGGTCCGGAGTTTGTTTTTGTAAAAAATGGCCCTGACCATTTTCCGGTGAATATATGGCGAAGATGTATTTTCATCTGTGCCCATACATCGCCGCTGAATAACGACCTGAGAGTCGCCTGAGTTCGGACGCGAGTTCCATTTAAAACCGCGCACTTCTCACAGGCTCATAGAGTGCCGCACATGTTGAATTTTTTCCGGCAGAAGAAAAAATTCTGTGGAGGCTGTGTTCGATTACAATAATAGACATATGCGGCTCTCTATAAGCCGGTGGGGATACCCGTGTGTCTTTTGGATTGAGTGGTTCCAACATAGGGCAGAATTCGTGATGCCGGTATCGGGATTAGACTGAATTCCTTGTAGGACTTTCGCCTATATGATGTCGGGAAAGGGCTTATAGGGATGCTGATCCTGCCGAGACGGGAGGATCGCAGGTCAGATCCCCTGATGAAGGTCCCGGGAACCTCTCACTCCAATGTAAAATTTGAGGCCCAAGGCGTCAAAAGAAGGCTGACTCAAATAACCTATTGAAAAAACATATCATTGCAGTTGTCTGAACCGATTTGAAGAGACAACGTCTCCCACTTTGCCCTTGACCCATAACCCTATTTTCTTTATACTCCGACTCAAAAAATATTGTTGCCTCATGTTTTGCCGTAAGAGCTCAATTTAATCAGAGCGTTGGTTTCTTGTATCGTGAGATCCAAAGGAGGATATATCATGGCTGTCATTTTTTCTGCGCGGGAGATTGCCGAAGCAGCGGTTGAGAAGGAAAAAAAGAGGAAAGGATTTTATGAAAACGTATCCGATCTGAGCACGGATAAGGATATGAAACAGCTCTTTCAGTTTCTGGCCGGAGAGGAAGATAAGCACGTCGCGGCCTTTGCGCGGATCAGGGATTCCCTGCCTGAGGAGGCGCGTCCGGAGGAGTATACCGAGGACATGGAGGCCTATATGGACTCCGTCATTGATGATCGCCTCTATTCCGATATTGACTCAAAGGAATTTGTCCAAAAAGCCATAAACGCCAATGATGTTTTTCGTCTGGCCATCGGTTTTGAAAAAGATGCGATTTTGTATTTCAGGGAATTTTTACCCTTCTTGAGCGAATCCGACCGGAAGGTCGTTGTGGATTTGATAGAGCAGGAAAAAGGTCATATTCGTAAGCTCGCTGAAATGCAGAAGAAGATGGGTGAATAAATCCGACATTGTTGTGTGCCCCGCTCCGACCGGCCCCTGGGCGGATGGAAGAGAGGACCGGCACAGCTGCCATCTCTCCGCCGTCAAGGAGGGATGTCCTAGGAATTCACAAAGATCCGGTTCATCCCGTCTCTTTGGTGACGGCATAAACAAAATCCGCAGGACGGACCTTTGGGAGAGTTGGAAGCAGGTCGAGTAAAAGGCCCCTTGTTGGGGCCTTTCTCATGGTACGGATCATGTGATCTGCCGTTAATCGAATTCGCAGACCCACCTTCCGGTGATCCGGCGTTTTACCATGGCATCCGCCACGTCATTTATATCCTGCAGCTTGAATTTCTTTGTGACCAGTCTGTCTAATCTGAGCCCCCCCTTCATGGAAAGATCGATCAGCTTTGGGATATCGATATGGGTTGAAATGCTCCCATACAAGCCGCCCAGAATGGATAATTGATGTGAGGGCAGGCGAAACAGTTGCAGGGGGGTGACATCATCCTGGGGTGTGACGCCGACAATGACCAGTTTACCTGCTTTGCCGACGGACCAGTAGGCCTGGACAACGGCCCCCGGGTCCCCTATCACCTCAAATACGATATCCGCGCCCTTGCCCTCGGTGATTTTCTTGATCACGGGGACGGGATCCTCCTTCGAGCTGTTGACAAAGTGGGTGGCCCCAAAATCGCCGGCAATTGCCTCTCTTTCCCCCTCCAAGTCCACGGCGATCAAGGGATTGGCCTGTCTCAGTGCAGCGGCCCTGAGGACATTCAGGCCGACACCGCCCATCCCAAAAACGGCGACCGAGTCTCCTGGAAGGACTTTTGCTATGTTTGAGACCGCACCCCATCCGGTCGGCACACAGCAGGCCATGAGACAGGCCTGATCGAGGGGCATGTCTTTCCGTATGGGCACCACGCCCCTCTCGGGCATGACCCCATATGTGGCAAAGCCGGAGACATAGAGACCGTGCTTGATCGATTGCCCGTTTTTGTCGGTGAGCCTCGATGTCCCGTCCAACATGGTTCCCTGGATGAATGCATCCATGTTTCCGGAACACAAATGCGTCATCCCCCTCAGACACTCCGGGCAAGTGCCACAGGAAACGATGAAGTTGGATACGACGTGATCTCCTACCTTGACCGTACTCACCCCCGGCCCAACCTCTTCGACAACCCCGCCGGTCTCATGCCCTAGGACCATGGGCAGCCCCACCTTCACTTCCCCCAGCATGTAGTGAAGATCCGTGTGACAAAAACCGGTATAGACATGTCGTATCAAGACCTCATTTTGCGCCGGCGGCGCAAGTTCCAGCTCTTCTATGCTCAGGGGTTCCTTAAATGCCCTTAATACCGCTGCGTTTATTTTCATGGTGATTTCTCCTGCTTCCTCCTTGAGTCGTGATCAGCATTGGAACTTAAGGCGACCAGCGCTCAATCGGTTGATATTTCAATCATTGACCCGGGACGCGGTCGGCCACCATCTGCCTCGGATGAAAAATTTCCACAATGCATGGCGTCCAGGCCTTAACGTCCTCACTGCGGTCCTGTAGAATCCTATAACTCAAACCTTGGTATTCATTCCAGAAAAATCGATAAAGGCGACAGTATCCCGGTGTCATGTTTTGTAAAGCCCAAGGAGACTGCAAGGATACTTGAGGGCATTTTTATTCAAGGTTATGTATGCCTGATCCGATTTATGTTGAACAGGTGCAGCGTTTCCCCCTCAGTCCTGAATATCGTTATGCAAAGGTAAATGAACGATGGCCAGCAAAGAGCCGTCCAGCGGATGGACCCTCGGTATATTGCCCAAGCTTCTTATTTCTTTCCTGATTCTTTCCATGATTCCCTTGATTGGGGTCGGATATCTTGCCAACAAGAACCTGAAGGAAACAGGACGGGATGCGATTCAACGCGCTGAAGAAATGGGCAAAAAGAATCTGCAATCGGCGGTTGAAATCGGCAAAGAGGCAATTGATGACAGTGTCCGTGCCCTGGACGAAAAGTCAACGGAAGCCATCGAACTCAGGACCGTGGAACTGGCGCAGAGGATTGCTGAATTTCTCTATGAGAGAGACAGAGACATCCTCATGCTGGCATCCTTCGAGCCGGAGGCCCAAAGATATCTCGACGTATATCGTTCCTGCGTCAAGGATGTCATTGTCCACGGACCGTGGCCTCCCCGAGAAAGGGAATCAGCCCCTGAGCCGCTTCACTGGCAAAACGAGGAAAATAAGGTCTCCTGGCGCCAGAGACCACCATGCAGTTTCAAAAGGGAATCCAGACCCCTTTATAAAGAGATAACGTTCATCGATCTTCAGGGGAATGAAAAAATCAAGATCGTCGATGGGAGGATTTCTAAGGATCTGAGAAGGGTGAGCATCAAGGAAAACACGTATTGCAGGGCAGAGGATTACTACTCCCATTTGCATAAATTAGACAAAAACGAGCTCTATGTGTCAAGAGTCATCGGCCCCTATGTCAAGGGTTGGCTTTACACGGATGAGAATGCCATCAAGGTGAAGCCTGAAAGTGCCTACGCGGGAAAGGAAAACCCCGGGGGCGAGAGGTTCGAGGGAATCGTCAGATGGGCCACACCGGTTTTCGGGAAACAAGGCAGAACCGGTTACGTGACCTTGGCCCTGGATCATACCCACCTCATGGAATTTACCGACCATATTGTGCCTACAGAAGAACGATTTTCAGATATATCGGATGCAGGGTCCGGCAATTATGCCTGGCTGTGGGACGATCAGGACCAGTGTATCTCCCACCCCCGTGATTTTTTCATCTGTGGTTACGATCCGGATACCGGCAAAGAGGTTCCGGGATGGCTCAGCCAGGAAACCTATGATGAATACAAGGAGAGCGGACTGACTCTGGAAGAGTTTGTGCAACGGCTGCCGTCTTTCAGAAATTTTTCCTTCAAGAAGCCTGGATCAAAAGAACAGGTACAGGAGGGATGCATCGCACTGGACTGCAGGGTCCTCGATACGGCACCCCAATGCCAGGGATGGCATACAGGGACGGAAGACGGTGGCTCGGGATCTTTTCTGATTTTTTGGAGCAGCCTCTGGAAATTGACGACATACGCAACCGTTCCCTATTATACGGGGCCTTATGGGAACTCCAATAGGGGGTTCGGGTATGTGACCCTCGGCGCGAATGTCGATGATTTCCATAAAGCTGCCAACATCACCAGGGAAAACATCGAGATGAGCATCGCCGAGCAGGGCAGAGATATCGAAATGGTGATGAACAGGACGAGAGGGGTCATAGATGACAATTCCCGCAAAAACCGTTTGATGATCTTTGTCCTCACACTGGTGTCAGGAATAATCGTTGCCGGCATTTCCATCATGCTGAGCCTCAATATCACCACCCCCCTGAAACGCCTGACACGAGGGGCCGATGCCATAAGCCGCGGCAACCTGAATCAGCACATCGAGATATCATCCCGGGATGAAATCGGAAAGCTTGCCCGATCATTCAATGAAATGGCTGCCGCAATGAGCGAAGTGGACCGCATGAAATCAGAGTTTGTGACGATTGCCTCTCATGAACTGCGAACTCCCATCCACGCCATGCTGCTTGCCGTCTCGGGATTGCTGGAGGGTTATGCAGGTGCAATCAGTGATGAGGTCAGGGAAGATCTTGAAGTGGTGGACGACGGAATTGTTCGGCTCAGGCGGCTTATCGATGACCTGCTGGACCTTTCAAGAATCGAGGCCCGAAAGATTGAGATAAACATTGCACGGATATCCATTGGCGAAATAGTCAGCAGGGCCGTTGAAGAGGTCAGGAATCTGGCCGAGGCACACCGGCATGTGATCATGAGTCATATCCCCGACGATCTTTCACCCATTCGTGCAGACAGGGATCGCATTTTACAGGTCATTATAAATCTTCTGAGCAACTCAATAAAATATTCTCCTGACGGCGCCAAAATTATTATAGGCGTTGAAGACAGGGGAGATGATATTGTATTCTCTGTTGCGGATAACGGTTACGGCATACCCCCCTGGGCTCAGGAAAAAGTCTTTGAAAAGTTTTTTCAGGCCGACAGCATCATGTCTCAAAAGGTGGGCGGCAGCGGGCTCGGGTTGAACATTACGAAAGGGATAGTCGAGGAGCACGGAGGCAGTATCCGTCTTCAAAGCCCGCTTGAGGAAGGGCGCTTTCCGGACCTGCCCCTCGGCGGAGACCGTCGCGGAACGCTGTTTATTGTCACTTTGCCAAAGAAGGGGCCGAAACCTTCTTGAACGCCTTCCGGCTGTAACGGAAAGGGAGGATAGGCTTAAAAAAATCGTAACACTTTAGCCGTTTGAAAAATTCGAAAGGAAATCATGATTTCCACACAGTTATTGGAAAGGGCTAAATTCATACAAAAAATCTTAGGGGACAATAACGGACCGTATGAAATGGAACAAGGAAATTGAATATGGAAATAAAAAAAATTCTTGTCGCTGATGATGAAGACGCGATTCGAGCCTATATAGAGCGAAAACTTGATAAATTGGGATACAAGGTTTTTTCCGCAAAGGACGGTGAAGAGGCCCTTGAACAGACCTTTTCCAATTTTCCCGATCTCATTCTCCTGGATGTCAAGATGCCGAAATTGACCGGAATTGAGGCATGCAAAATTATAAAATCCGATGAAAGGACAAAGCACATCCCTGTCATCATGTTATCGGCGAAGGCGCAATCCCATGAGATTGAAACCGGTCTCCGAGCCGGTGCGGATAAATATTTATGTAAGCCATTGGGATTTCCAGATATTCTCAAAGAAATTCAGGCCTTTGGACAAGGAAATCTTCGCGGGTGAAGAAAGCCCGATCCATATCGACCTGCATTTTTTGGATTGGCTCACAGGCCGAAAAGGCGTGATATCCCAAACTCTTAGAATGCATATGGCGGGAACAGAGAAACATGGTCCATGAGAAGTTAGACCAGGATGAGCAGGAAAGACGTGCCCTTCAGGAGTACATTTTCAATCTGGAAGAAGTTCAGGAAAGGGCGGAAGAGCTTTCAAGAGAACATGAGAAATTGGCCCGTTCCGAAGAGCTTCTTATGGCCATTCTCAGCGGTGCCCAAAGCGGCATAACGCTGTTACAGAATCGGATCATATCATGGTGCAACAAAGGATTGACGGATATCTTCGGGTGGAAACGGGAAGAACTCATAGGGAAGAGCACCAGGGTCTTATATCCAAGTGATGACGAATATCTCAAGGTGGGGAATTCCCTTTATGGCACCTCGACATCGGGCGATTTGAAAAGCTTTGAGTGTGATTTCGTCCATAAAGAGGGTTACCGTGTCCCCTGCATTGTGACGGGTCGAGCACTGGACGGTAATGACCTTTCCAAGGGGGTCATTTGTGTTTTCACCGACATAACCGAAAGAAAGAAGACGGAAGAGGCGCTCTCCGAAAGCGAAAAAAGATACAGGATGCTGGTTGAAAACATCCCCGCAGTCGTCTTTAGAGGATACCCTGACGGAACGGTCGGTTTCACGGACAATAAAATCGAGGCCTTGACCGGTTACACAAAAGAGCACTTTGAATCACAAAAATTGAGCTGGCTGGATTTGGTTTTTGATGAAGACAGAGAAATTGCCGGGAAATGTTTCTCGGATGCCCGACAGTCCGATCCATACATCTGCGAATACCGGATAGTAGATAAACGGGGAAAGATCCTCTGGGTTCAGTCGAGGAGCCAGATGGTATGCGGTGACAATAAACAATGGTATACCAGCGGTGTCCTCTTCGATATCTCAGAACGAAAGAACGCTGAAGATGAGCTTAAAGAGGCCAAGGAAGAAGCCGAAAAATCAAACCGTGCCAAGAGTGACTTTCTGGCAAACATGAGCCATGAACTGAGGACCCCCCTGAACCACATCATTGGTTTCACAGAACTGATCGTGGATAAATACTTTGGTGATCTGACCGAAGTCCAAGAAGAATATCTGAGAGATGTTCTCCAAAGCAGCAAACATCTCCTGTCTTTGATCAACGAAGTCCTGGATCTTTCCAAGATCGAGGCCGGCAAGCTTGAGCTGGATACTACGGATGTTGACCTGAGAAACCTGCTGAGAAAAAGCGCCGTTATGGTCAAGGACAAGGCTGTGAAACGCGGCCTGACCATATCGACGCGTATTGAAGACATACCCGATTCTATCAGGGCGGACGAACGAAGGCTGAAGCAGATTATGTACAACCTCCTTTCCAATGCCGTAAAATTTACACCCGAAGGCGGTTCGATTCACATCACCGCAAAAAAGGTCTTTGATCACAATCCGGCCGCGGGGACTCCGGGGCCGGCGCAATCGGCGGTTGAAATCGGTGTGTCTGACAGCGGCATTGGAATCGAGAAGAAAGATTTGGGACGCATTTTTGATACCTTTGTGCAGGTAGAAAGCCCCTTGACCAGAAAATACGAGGGAACAGGATTGGGATTATCTGTATCCATGAAGCTCGTTCAACTGCACGGTGGCAGGATCTGGGCGGAGAGTGAACAGGCAGGCAAAGGAAGCGCGTTCAAATTTACGATTCCGATACAACCGGTACAGACCCCTTGAAGGAATCATCGTCTGCTCTCTTGGTTTTTGCAAGACGATTCGATCTCCCAAAAGGTCTTCTGCCGGTACTGGTGACAATCCCCTGTGATGCTTTTATGCAACGACAGGTCAATGCAAACCCTTGGTCAACTCTCACCTCTTATGGGAACGATGCAGACGAAATCAAAAGTTTCGGAACCCGTGTTGACGAACTGATGGAGCTCATTGCTGTCCACATAGACATAGTCACCCGCCTGCAAAGGCCGCTCAGTGCCTGCTGAATCCTTTGCAATGCCACGGCCGGCTTCGATTTTCACCAGGTGCGGAAAATCATGGCTGTGATGAGGACTCATTCCTCCGGGCGCTACGCTGAAATGGCGCAGGACGATCTCCTGCGATCCGTCATCCGGGCCTAATACGATTTGCTTTTTCACATGAGCATTCCCCGGCAGATATCCGGCCGGGACGTCACTCAATTTTTTGATAATCATCATTTTCTCCTTTGTTTGACAAATTTCGACCTTTGCTTCGGTATGATCTCTTGGACATGCGCCTTTTTCTTTCATCTGTAAAGGACCACCAGGGAAGGGGATCTCCACCTTCCATGAAATGGATAGCCGACATCAAGACATCGATAACACAGGGATCCTGCCTGTTGCCGAAGGCCTTGCAGAGTGTGTCATATAATGCAAACGGTTCTTTTCCAATAAGCTTCCTGGGATGGTCGATTCCGATCAGTCGCAGACTCCCTGCTATGGACTTTCCTATATTGGGGAGCTTCTCAAGTTGTGACACGGTCTCTCTGTTTGGATTCTTCATTCCATGCACTGTCTTTCAGGGGTTTATAACGGAATGATCTCAAGCTCATAACCTGTTGAGCCGAGGGCCGGTCTCAATATGAACTCCACCCGCTTTCCACTGCGCAGAAACTCTTCTGAGATACCCCGCAGTTTTCGAAAATCACCCGTCTCAAGAAACAAGCGCAGCAATTCCAGTTCTTCCAGAAGCTGTTCATCCTCCTGCCCGCCCTTGAGGAGGGTGTTTAAAACCCTGTTGTATCTTTTTTTTGTAACACTCTCGATGCAATGAACCGTGTCTGGTTCAAGTCTGAGTTCCATGATAATAGGCCCTCAATAAAAAAATGGTATGAATTTAGCCCTTTCCAATAACTGTGTGGAAATCATGATTTCCTTTCGAATTTTTCAAAGGGCTAAAGTGTTACAAAAAATGAAATTTTTGGACCTGATCATTTCCTGTTCTAAAATGCCACGTTTCAGGATTCAGTGTTAATAAATTTCCGCGAGCACCTCGAAATAGGCTCGACCATAACCGCAGACGGGGCAGATATGGGGAGCATCCTGATCTTCTTTCACATAGCCGCATGCGCGGCATTTCCATTTGACAGCCGGTTGCCTGCGGAAGACTTTGCCTTCCTTCATGTTGTTCAGAAGGGCACGAAATCTTTCCTCATGGTAAGCCTCTACCGTGGCAATGTGTCGAAGTATTTGGGCAATGTGAGGGAAACCTTCCTCATCGGCCTTTTCTGCAAAATCAGGGTACATGATGCTTTGCTCATAATGTTCACCGGAAACGGCTGTTTCAAGATTTGAAAGCGTGTCGCCGACTCCTTTCAGAGGGTAAACAGCGGTGGGGAGTTCTATATCGCTTGTCTGAAGGAAGTCCAGTTCCTGTTTGCCGTGTTGGTGTTCATGGTCGGCTGTCTCCAGGAAAATGGCCGCAATTTGCTCATAGCCTTCATCTTTTGCCTTGTATGCAAAATAAGTATACAGGTTCCTGTTGAGCGACTCGCCTGTATAGGCCAACAGAAGATTTTTTTCGGTCTGTGTTCCCTTCAAGTCCATCAGTGAATCCTCCTTTTACGATTTAAAACGGTCTCCGATTTTGAATGCGGAATAGAGCATGCCCTTTTCAATCTATTCGGGCGCGAAGGACTCCATTAGGAGAGACAGGATAATGCTTCAAGTTATTCAGGTCGGTTGTCATTTGTCGTTTCCT
>JBMNCO010000003.1:0-17951 GCA_049366815.1 Desulfatiglandales bacterium
CTTATATATTTTCTTGACGAAAAAAGCAAACACTATCTTTACAAAGTCAAATTAAATCCTATTATTCAGCCGGATATTGAGAGGAAAAAAATGATGAAAAAAATAGCCGTGATCATAGCAGACCTTTTTGAGGACTCGGAATACATCCAGCCTGCAAAGGCCTTTCAGGATGCTGGTTGTAAATTACAGCATATCGGATTAAAGGCCGGGGAAACGGTAAAAGGTAAAAAGGAGGGCACCCCCGTCGTCATTGATGTCGAATTCGACGATGTATCGGTGGATGATTTCGACGCCCTTTTAATACCCGGGGGATATTCTCCCGACAAACTAAGGGCCGAAGAAACGCCGGTCGAATTTACCAGACAATTCGTTGAGAGCGGCAAACCTGTTTTTGCTATATGTCATGCACCGCAGATCTTGATCACCGCAGATGTTGTCAGGGGTAAAAAACTGACGGGTTGGAAATCGATTGTCCAGGATATAAAGAATGCCGGAGCTGAATTTCTTGATCAAGAAGTCGTCGTTGACGGCAACCTCGTGTCAAGTAGACATCCCGGCGACCTTCCCAAATTTATCGAGGCCTCCCTTGCAAAGTTGAAGAAAAGGAGCATCTGAACTATTTCGATAATGTGAGTGGTCATATCAAGGAATTGGGCTCGGTGTATCTTGCCCGTATCGCAGGCACACCTTCGAGCACAGGCGGCTACTCAAAGGGGTTCATTATGCCTCAGGGTGCCTGTGAGTAGCGCAGGCCTTCACTCTCAGAAAGGGTCGTAATATGCGAACCCTATCGTTCAAAGAACTCTTTGACCAATTTCCGGGCAGCGATTAATGTGTTCCTTCCTGCGCGATTTTATGTTTTACCTTCTCTCCTTCGTATTTCTGTGTCCTTCCGGCGGACGTGCGTAGGTGAAAAAAATGAAGGCCCGACGGGAGCGGTACGGCACCCGCCGGTGTGAAGAAGGTTACGACTGAGGATCGTAATTCCAGGGCATGAAGCCCTCGGGCGATTTTTCCAACTGCTTGACGTTTTTAAGCAGCCAGGCGAGATACTTCAAGGGATTGATTCCTTCCAGTCGGCAGGTGTGAATCAGGCTCATGAACAGATCCCCCAGATAAGCGCCCCGTTGAGTTTCATAAAACAAGGAGGGTGAATCGCGATGAGACTATGGCCGGGGAAACCTTATCCCCTAGGAGCCACCTACGACGGTGTGGGGACCAACTTTTCCGTATTTTCGGAGGTGGCTGAAAAGGTCGAATTGTGTCTTTTTGATGAAGCCGGGGCGGAGACCCGCTTGGATCTTCCCGAGGTCAGCGGTTTCTGCTGGCACGGATACCTTCCGGATGTGGAGCCGGGCCGGCGCTACGGCTTCCGTGTGCACGGCCCCTGGGCGCCCGAGCAGGGTCAGAGGTGCAACCCCCATAAGCTTCTGCTCGACCCCTATGCCAAGGCGGTGGAAGGACGAATCAACTGGAACGAGGCTGTTTTCCCCTATCTTTTCAAGGACCCCGAAGGGTCCAGGAACGAGGAAGACAGCGCACCTTACGTTCCCAGATCCGTGGTGATCGCCCCCTTTTTTGACTGGGGAAACGACCAACGTCCCGCCATACCCCTGCACGAAACCATCATCTACGAGGTCCATGTGAAGGGTTTCACAGCGCGTCATCCTGAGATCCCCCCTGAAATCCGAGGAACCTACGCCGGACTCTCCCATCCGGTGGCCATCGAGTATCTCACCGGCCTGGGGGTGACGGCTGTGGAGTTTCTTCCTGTTCACCAGTTTGTTCACGACGCCCATCTTATGGAACGGGGGCTGAGAAACTACTGGGGCTATAACTCCATAGGGTATCTTGCCCCCCATAACGGTTATGCGAGCAGGGGACAGCGCGGCCAGCAGGTCTTGGAGTTCAAACAGATGGTCAAGACCCTGCACGAGGCAGGGCTGGAGGTGATCCTGGACGTTGTATACAACCACACGGCGGAGGGAAACCACCTTGGGCCGATGCTCTGTTTCAAGGGAATTGATAACGCCGCTTACTACCGCCTCATGGAAAACGATCCCCGCTATTATATGGACTACACGGGCACAGGAAACAGCCTGAATATGCGGCACCCTCATGTGCTGCAGATCATCATGGATTCCCTTCGATACTGGATAGTTGAGATGCATGTGGACGGGTTCCGGTTCGACCTGGCTTCCACACTGGCCCGGGAGCTCCATGAGGTGGACAAACTCTCCGCCTTTTTCGACCTCGTTCAGCAGGACCCGGTCGTCAGCCAGGTGAAGCTCATTGCCGAGCCCTGGGACGTGGGCGAGGGAGGGTACCAGGTGGGCAATTTTCCTCCCCTCTGGTCGGAGTGGAACGGCAAGTACCGTGATTGCGTCCGTGATTTCTGGCGCGGCGAGGACCAGACCCTGGCCGAGTTCGCCTTCCGCTTCACCGGCAGTTCGGACCTCTACGAAAGCACCACCAGAAGACCCAGCGCCAGCATCAATTTTATCACCGCCCACGACGGATTTACCCTCCACGACCTGGTCTCATACAACGAAAAACATAACGAGGCCAATGAAGAAGAGAACAAAGACGGTGAAAGCCACAACCGGTCCTGGAACTGCGGGGAGGAAGGCCCCACGGAAAACCCCGATGTCCTGGCGCTTCGTTCCAAACAGGTGCGCAACTTCCTTTCCACCCTTTTTCTCTCCCAGGGGATCCCCATGCTCCTGGGCGGGGATGAAATAGGACGGACACAGCAGGGCAACAACAACGGCTATTGCCAGGACAATGAGATCTCCTGGTTTGACTGGGACAAAACCGACAACACCATTCTGGAATTCACCCGGAATCTCATCCGGTTCAGATTGGAGCATTCCGTCTTCACGCGCAGGGGCTGGTTTCTCGGAAGGGCTATCCACGGAAGCAAGGTTGAGGATATCGGCTGGTTCACACCGGACGGCATTGAGATGGTCGAAGAAAACTGGGGGGAAGGCTTTGCCAAGTCCGTCTACGTTTTCTTGAACGGCCGAGCCATACCCTACCCGAACACGCGCGGGGAGAAAATCATGGACGACTCTTTCCTGGTTCTTTTCAACGCCCACCATGAATCGATTCCCTTTACCCTGCCCGGCCCGGAATGGGGCAAACACTGGGTCCGGGTGCTCGACACAGCGGAAGGAGGATTTATTGAGGATGAAAAGAAGTATCCCCCCAGGGAAGAGATTATAGTTCAGAGCCGGTCCCTGGTATTGCTGAAAAGGAAAGAATGAAATGGTCAAAGTCCCACTGGCGACTTATCGGGTCCAGTTTCATCCGGGCTTTACATTCCGGGATGCCGCCGCCCTTGCGGATTACCTTGCGAATCTGGGGGTCAGTCATCTCTATGCCTCCCCCTATCTCCAGGCCGCTCCGGGAAGCACCCACGGTTACGATGTGGTGGATCCGGACCGCGTGAGCGAGGAACTTGGCGGCTCTGAAGGGCATCAGGACCTCTGTTCGGCCCTGAAAGAACAGGGTCTGGGGCAGATCCTGGACGTGGTCCCCAACCATATGGCTATCACCGGGCCCGAAAATACCTGGTGGTGGGATGTCCTGGAGAACGGTCCTTGCAGCCCTTATGCCGCTTACTTTGACGTGGACTGGAATCCACCTGAACAACGGTTGGCCAACAAAATCCTCCTACCCGTTCTTGGGGATCATTACGGCCGTGTCCTTGAACGAGGAGAGATCCGCCTGAGCCACAGGAATGGTCGTTTTTCCCTCCATTATCACGATCACGAGTTTCCCGTGGCCCCTGGTTCACTCGTTCGGATACTGGACCGTGCAGCCCGGATTTCGGGCTCTGAACAGATCGCCTTCTTCGCCGATGCCCTGGGTCATCTCCCCCTTCCAGAGGCCCATGAGTTTGAAAATACCCGGCGGCGGCACCGAAACTGGGCCTTCATCCGGACCATGCTCACGCGAGCCCTCCAGGAATCTCCAGAGGCCTGCACCGCCGTAGATAAGGTCGTTGAGGAGGTCAGTGCCTCCGCCGATCTCCTGGACCACTTCCTGGATGAACAGAATTTTCGCTTGGCCTTCTGGCGCGTGGCATCGCGCGATCTGGGTTACCGGCGCTTCTTCGACATCAACACCCTCATCGGTATGCGCATGGAGAATGAAAAAGTTTTTGCCGACACCCATCGACTTATTTTTCAGTGGGTGCGGGAAGGCCTGGTTGAGGGGCTTCGAATCGATCATCCGGATGGCCTCAGGAATCCGGAGCAATATTTCAGGCGCCTGAGGGAGGAGGCGCCGGAGACCTGGATTGTATTGGAAAAGATTCTCCATCCCGGCGAACAGCTCCCTGCCGCATGGCCGGTGGCCGGTACCACGGGATATGACTTCCTGAACCTCTTAAACGGCCTTTTCATCGCGCCTGCGGGCGAAAAACCGGTTACGGATTTTTATGCTGAATTCACCGGGGAGCAGACCGATTATCACATCCTTGCCAGGGAGAAAAAACACCAGGTCCTGCAGGAACTTCTCGCCGGCGATGTGAACCGTTTGACCGACCTTTTGGTGAGAATCTGTGAGCGGCACCGCCGGTATCGGGACTATACGCGCTGGGAGATCAACGAGGCTCTCAAGGAACTTATTGCATGCTTCCCGGTTTATCGGACCTATGTAATAGCCGATGGAGGGCGGGTTGAAACCCAAGACAAGAGGGTCGTAACCCGGGCGGCAGACAAGGCCAAGACCTTTCGGTCTGAGCTTGATCCCGAAATGTTCGATTTTCTCCGAAGCCTCCTTCTTCTAAAAAGGCGGGGAGATCTGGAAACCGAATGGGTTATGCGCTTTCAGCAACTGACCGGACCCGCCACGGCCAAGGGAATCGAGGACACGGCCTTTTATTGTTTTAATCGCTTCATAGGCCTTAATGAAGTGGGCGGAGACCCCTCCCGTTTCGGGGTTTTCATAGAGGCCTTCCACCGGGCCATGATCGATTCCGCAAAACACCACCCTCATGCCATGCTCACGACCTCCACCCACGACACCAAGCGGAGTGAAGACGTTCGGGCCCGCCTGGCCCTCCTGTCGGAAATCCCCGGGCCTTGGGCTGAAGCGGTCAGGCGCTGGTCGAAGCATAACGAGCAGTACCGCCAAGGGAATATCCCGGATCGGAACACGGAATATCTTCTCTACCAGACCCTGGTGGGGGCATGGCCTCTCGAGACACAGAGGGTTCTTGCTTTTATTGAAAAGGCGACCCGAGAGGCCAAGGTTCACACGTCCTGGACCCATCCTGATGCGGGCTATGAAAAGGGTCTCTTTGAATTTGTGAACGCAATTCTTGCTGACCAGGAATTCCGTTCCGACCTGGAAAGGTTGGTCTCTTTGCTGGTTGAGCCCGGCAGGATCAACGCCATGTCCCAGATACTTATTAAACTCCTCGCGCCCGGAGTTCCCGATTTCTACCAGGGCACGGAACTGTGGGACCTGAGCCTGGTGGACCCTGACAACCGCAGGCCCGTTGATTTTGATCTCCGCCGCCGGCTCCTGTCTGAGTTGGGGAGGCTGTCTCCGGAGGACATCATGGCGAGGATGGATGAGGGCGTGCCCAAGTTGTGGATCATCTATCAGGCCCTGGGATTGCGCAGGCAACGGCCGGAGATTTTCCGTTCCGGAGATTATCGGCCCCTGTATGCCATGGGCCGAAAGTCGGACCATGTGGTCGCCTTTTTGCGGGGCGAAGAGGTTGCGGCCGTGGTCCCCCGGTGGCTTTTCACCATGAACGGCGGATGGCAAGACACATGGCTGGAAATTCCTGAAGGTCAGTGGCACAATCTTTTGACGGGCGATAGTGTCAAAGGCGGGAAAGCGATGCTCCGGGATATCCTTTCCCGTTTTCCTGTGTCCCTTATTTCAAAGGAGTAGATCCAAATGGGAAAGCTCAAGGTCTGGGCTCCCGATGCCGGTCTTGTGGAAATCGTGATCGGAGGGGGACGCCTCGATATGGAGAAAGGCCCAAACGGATGGTGGTGGGTGGAAACCCCTCTTGCTGAGCACGGTGCGGACTATGCGTTTGTTCTGGACAAAGAGACACCCCTGCCTGACCCTCGATCCCCGTGGCAGCCTGAAGGCGTTCATGGCCCTTCCCGAATTCTGGATCACGAAAAATTCACCTGGACCGATGCGAACTGGCAGCCTCCGCCTCTGTGTTCGGCGGTTATCTACGAGCTCCATATCGGCACCTTCAGCCCGGAGGGCACCTTCGACGGGGCTGCGAAGCGTCTGGATCATCTGATCGACCTCGGTATCACCCACGTGGAGATTATGCCCGTGGCTGAATTCTCAGGGGAACGTGGTTGGGGATACGACGGGGTGGACCTCTATGCCCCGCATCACGCCTATGGCGGACCCGAAGGCCTCAAACGTCTGGTTGATGCCTGTCACAGGCGGGGACTCGCTGTGATCCTGGATGCGGTTTACAACCATCTGGGTCCTGAAGGCAACTATCTGGGCCGATTCGGTCCTTACTTCACTGACCGCTATTTGACCCCATGGGGTAAGGCCGTCAACCTGGATGGTCCTGACAGCCACGAGGTGCGTCGCTTTTTCCTCGACAATGCCTTGATGTGGCTCCGCGACTATCACATGGACGGTCTGCGTATCGACGCCGTCCATGCCATCGTGGACACTTCCGCAGTCCACTTTCTGGAGCAGCTTGCAGAGGAAGCAAAGGATCTGGCCTGCCATGTGGGTCGGCGTTTGGTGCTCATCGCCGAAAGCGACCTCAACAACCCCCGTGTGGTGAGCCCGCCGGAGGTGGGAGGGTACGGCATCGACAGCCAGTGGAACGAGGATTTTCACCACGCCCTGCATGCCGCCCTCACGGGCGAGCAGGACGGATACTACCGCGACTTTGGGGGCCTGGGTGACCTGGCCAAAGCTCTTACCCGGGGATTCGTTTACGACGGCCGCTATTCAGTCTATCGCCGCCGCCGTCACGGGCGACCGGTCACAGGCCTGTCCGGCCACCGGTTTGTGGGCTGCCTCCAGAATCACGACCAGGTGGGCAATCGTGCTCAAGGGGAGAGAACCAGCCACTTGATCTCGCCGGGTCGGCTTAAAATCGGAGCGGCCCTGGTGCTGACCGCACCCTTCGTGCCCATGCTGTTCCAGGGGGAGGAGTGGGCCGCTTCGACCCCGTTTCTCTATTTCACCGATCATCAGGACCCAGAACTCGGTGAGGCCGTGAAATGCGGACGGCGGCAAGAGTTTGCCGCCTTTGGCTGGGATCCTGACAACATCCCCGATCCGCAAATAAAGGAAAGCTTTTATTGCTCCAGGCTCGATTGGAACGAACCGCCGCGAGAGCCACACAGCCGGATTCTTGACTGGCATCGGTCACTCATCAGACTGCGCCGCCGGTTACCGGCCTTGAGCAATGGGCGGATGGAGCAAACCACTGTACGTTTTGACAAAACGGCCCGATGGCTGATCATGCTGCGCGGATCTGTATTGGTGGTCTGCAATTTTGCGGGCGCATCGCGACAGATCCCTTGCCCGGAGCTCGGCTTAAAGCAAATCGTCCTTTCTTCAGAGCAAGGGATAAGGGTTAAGGACAATGCGATTTTCATACCAGGAGAAGCGGTTGCGATATGGGTGGGAAAATGACACAGTCGTTTTTGGCGGAACAATAACATGTCTTTCAAGGAGGGAAAACGCATGGCGACCAAAAAGAAACGCGTTGAGTTCAAGATGTCGGCACCGGATGCTGAACAGGTTTTGTTGGCTGGAAGCTTCAACCAATGGTCGGAGAAACCTGATGTTATGAAGAGGGACAAGACAGGCGTATGGAAAAAGATCAAGATACTTCCACGAGGGACATACGAGTACAAATTCATCGTTGACGGCAGATGGACCATCGATCCAAACTGTCCTGATACGAATTTCAACCGGTATGGAACGGAAAACAATTGGATTGAAGTATGAAGCTCATTTCCGAATTCGAGAAAAGGAAAACATCTGTCTCCTGAAAGGAGAGAAAAGACGTTATGCAGTGTAAAAGAGCTTTATAATTATGTTCTTGAGGCAACTGACAATGAGATCGGGCACTCTAAGGACTTCATTCCGGATGAAGAGACTTGGACCATCCGTTACATGGTCGTGGATACCCGGAACTGGCTGCCGGGGCGGAAGGTCCTGGTGGCTCCCGGGTGGATAAATCCGATAGGCTGGACGGAAAGTAAAGTGACTGTATCTGTGACCAGGGAGCAGGTCAAGAACAGCCCGGAATATGACTCATCCGCACCTCTGACACCCGAGTATGAGGATGGTTTTTCTGAGCATTATGGACTTCCCATTGATCGAGGGATAGGGCCGCTGTAAGCAAGACATATTATAAAAAGATATTGCCCGGGTGTGGTACGGTCATGGTCCGCGAATAGCAGTTGTTTTTTAATGGCAAAAATACTTACTCAAAATGGATGAATCATTGATATCATAAATGTAAATTAAAAGGAGAAAACGATCATGACTGAAAAAAGAGATGCCTATGTGAAAAAATTGAAAGCTAAAATGGATGAATGGAATGCCGAGATCGATAAGATCGAAGCACAGGCCGATCAGGCGGAAGCTGAGGCGAAAATTGAGTATTATAGGCAGGTGGAGGACCTGCGGGCAAAACGCAGAGACGTGGAGGATAAGATGGCGGAATTACAAAAGGCCGGTGATGGAGCCTGGGAGGACCTCAAGGCGGGTATCGAAAGTGCCTGGGACTCGCTCGGCAACGCCTTAAAGTCGGCTGCTTCCAGATTCAAATCGTGAAAAAGCGCGTGCCAACCTGAAGGCCATGCATAAGCAACGAAGGCAGGTGGCCGAGTGGCACGGCGGCCACGGGTGGAATGAATCGCCGATCATGTATGAAATCAAGGGAAATAAAGGTCAATGCATGACCAATGATACAGCAATGCATTCGGCTTTGGATGGAAAAGGTCCTTGGGCGCTTGAGGCGACAGAAGCGGTTGAATACCTCAAGTCAAGCCCTGACCAAGGACTGAGCCAAAAAGAGGCCCGCCTTCGTTTGCAGAAATATGGCCCCAACCGAATTGAAGCCGGAAAGCAGCGTTCGGTATGGGAGATATTTATCGCCCAAATCAAGAATCTCATCGTGTTACTTCTGGCCGTAGCTGCCTTCGTATCCTTCGCCCTCGGGCAGTTGCTGGAAGGAATCTCCATCCTGGTGGCCTTGATCGTCAATGTACTCATCGGGTTTGGAACGGAGCTCCGGGCGGTTCGCTCCATGGAAGCCCTGCAGCAGATGACCAGGGTGCAGGCCAAGGTGCTGCGCCAGGGAAAAATACGACAAATTCCTTCATCCGAAACAGTCCCCGGAGACATTGTCGTTCTGGAAGGGGGCGATATGGTTCCGGCGGATCTCAGGCTGATCGAGTCCAACCGGATCGAGGCCGATGAATCCGCTTTGACCGGGGAGTCTGTTCCCGTGGGCAAGGAGGCCGATGCCCTGCCGGAAAACACACCGCTTGCGGAACGGACCAACATGCTGTTCAAGGGTACCGCCCTGACCCAGGGGTCAGGCAAGGGATTGGTCGTAGCCACGGGAATGTCCACGGAATTGGGGCATATTTCGCAGTTGGCCCAAGGGGCCGAAGGGGAAATGCTGACCCCTCTGGAACAGCGCTTGAACAAGCTGGGGCAGAAGCTGATCTGGACCACGCTGGGCATCGCCGGATTGATCGGCGTAACAGGCGTGTTTGCCGGCAAAGACCTGGCATTGATTTTCAAGACGTCCATCGCCCTGGCTGTGGCCGCCATTCCAGAGGGCTTGCCCATTGTGGCCACCATTGCCCTGGCCCGGGGGATGTGGCGCATGGCCCGAAAAAACGCGCTCGTCAATCGGCTTTCAGCCGTGGAAACGCTTGGTTCGACCAGCATCATCTGCACGGACAAGACCGGAACCTTGACGGAAAACAAAATGACCGTATCAACCCTGGTCCTGATCACTTCGGACGGGATGATGCACGTCCAATGGGACCCGGATGTCGAACCGCCATTTTCCGCTGAAAACGATGCGATAACGGATGAATCCCTCCGAAACTGCATTGTTGACATGATGACCATCGGCATGTTGTGCAACAATGCACAGCTTTCGGAAGACGGTGATGCAGTCGGCGATCCTATGGAAGTTGCCCTGCTTCAGGCCGGTCAAGTGGTTGGCCTGAAACGGAGTGCTTTGCTGGAGTCGCAGCCCGAGGAGAAAGAGGAGGCATTCAGCGCCGAGACCAAAATGATGGCCACCTGGCACACTCGGGAACAGGGCTACCTGACGGCGGTCAAAGGAGCGCCCGAGGCCGTTCTGCAGTCATCCAGTCATGTTCTGACAACGGATTCGGGAAAACGGGATCTGGATGACAAACTGCGGGAAAAACTATGGCAAGCCAATAAAGCATTGGCCGATGCGGGACTCAGGGTGCTGGGGCTCGCGCGCAAGACCACTGACGCTGTTCACGACTATCCTTATACTTCCTTGGTTTTTATGGGCTTTGTCGCGCTGCTGGATCCGCCGAGAAAAGGCGTTAAACATGTTATCCAGGAGTTGAATCAAGCCGGGGTGCGTGTGGTCATGGTGACAGGCGATCATCCGGGAACAGCGTCCGCCATCGCTCGAAAACTGGACCTGCCTGGAGACGTGGACGCGGCGATTCATGGCGACCAACTCAAGGCTCCTGAAGATTACAGTCCGGAAGAACGTCACAAGATCTTGAAAGCATCTGTTTTTGCGCGGATATCCCCGGAGCAAAAACTGAATCTTGTTTCTTTGTTCCAGGCTGATGGATCGGTAGTGGCCATGACAGGCGACGGGGTCAATGACGCCCCGGCCCTCACCAGGGCCGACATCGGCGTGGCCATGGGCCGGCGTGGCACCCAGGTGGCCCGTGAGGCCGCGGACATTGTGCTCAAGGACGATAACTTCGGCACCATCGCCCTGGCCGTGGAGCAGGGCCGGGTCATCTTCAGCAACATTCGCAAGTTTATTGTTTTTCTGCTTTCCGGCAACGTCGGCGCCATGCTGATTGTGGGTCTGGCCATGCTTTTCGGCACGATCCTGCCTCTTCTGCCTTTGCAGATCCTCTACTTAAACATGATCAGCGACGTATTTCCGGCCTTGGCCCTGGGCGTGGGAAAAGGAGAGCACTCGGTGATGGACATGCCGCCAAGGCCCTCCACCGAACCTGTGGTACCCAAAGCCCTTTGGATGATCATCATCGCCTATGGAGCGCTCATTGCCGGAACCGTCCTTGCCGGGTTCTGGATATCCCTGGCGGTCATTTCCTTGCCTGGGGAACGGGCCGTGACCATATCCTTTCTCATCCTGGCCTTCGCCAGAACGTGGCATGTGTTCAATATGCGTGATTTTGCCTCCAATCCGTTTCACAACGATGTGACGCGAAACCCCTTTGTCTGGGGGGCAGTGGTCCTAAGCGCCGTGTTGCTCCTTTTTGCCGTCTATTTGCAGCCGTTGGCCAGGGTGCTGAGCATGGTGGCCCCCACACTTGGAGAATGGCTGCTGATTTTTGGCATGAGCCTTATCCCACTGGTGGTCGTTCAGATTCTAAAGCAGTTCGCGTTTTTTGATCCGTCTCGAAATTAATCCATTGTCAAAGAAAAGGAAAGCGTCTCGCCGATATCGACCTTCCGAAACAGAAACAGAGCAAGGATTTTGGCATTAAAAAAATAGTAACACTTTAGCCCTTTGAAAAATTCGAAAGGAAATCATGAACCCTTTCTTACGTCCCGAAGCTCCCGGACTGGTCTTTTTTACGATTTATCCATGGGGGAGTTCTGCCCCCTCCCCATTCTCGACTTCGTCGAGCTGGGGTTTCCCCCACGGATAAATCGCAAAAAGACGGCGTCCTCCCGCTAGTCACTTCAGAAAGGGAGCATGATTTCCACACAGTTATTGGAAAGGGCTAAATTCATACAAAAAATAGAACAATGAAAGGATGGTAACATGGGGATAGAATTCGGTGGCCTTTTCGGGCTTATCATTTTGGTCGCGGATGTCTGGGCTATTGTGAAGACTGTCGGCAGTTCGGCGTCCACGGGTGGAAAGGTGTTTTGGATCGTTTTGATTCTTATTCTCCCGGTTCTGGGCCTGATTATCTGGCTTTTTGCCGGCCCACGGACGGTGAGGGGAAGGGCATGACGGCTAACGGGCGCAGGCAAGATGGATGAGGTGACGCGTGCCAATACAAGCAGATGGGCTCAGCTATGCAGTCCGTTTCCCGGTCCTGGCAAAGTATTTCGGGCAGCTCTGCCTGGTGGTCGCTGCGCTGACGGTGGTGCCCCTGGCCGTATCGCTGATCCATGGTGAGACGCCGATCGCTTTCAGATACGTAATCGTCATTGTCGCGCTGGCAGGCACCGGCGGAATTCTCGGGAGGATGCCTGTGCCCCGGGAGGTTCAGGTCAACGAAGCCATGGTCCTAGTGGCGTTCATGTTTCTCGTAACCCCGCTGGTGATGACTTTCCCAATGATGGGTTCCGGGCTGTCTTTTCCCGATGCCCTCTTTGAAGCCGTCTCAGCGGCCACCACCACCGGTCTCAGCACTGTGAAACGACTGGAGGGAATGCCCCAGACGTTTCTTTTCGCGCGGACCTGGATGCAGTGGTACGGCGGCCTCGGAATCGTGGTTTTCTCCCTTGCCCTGCTCTTCCGGCCGGGGACGGCAGCCAAGAGAATCGCTTTCACCGAAGCCATGGAAGACGATCTGGTGGGCGGCACAAAGGCCCATGCACGCCGGGTGCTGGTCGTGTATGCCATTCTGACCGGGGGCGGCATCCTGCTTTTATGGGTCGAGGGGGTCGCATTCTTCGAGGCTTTGCTCTATACGATGGCGTCAGTCTCCACAGGAGGCTTTGCTCCACATGCAACCAGCCTGGCCGCCCTGGACGGTCCTATTGTTCACTATTCAGTTATCCTGCTCTGCCTGGCGGGTGCGGTCCCTCTGAGTTTCTATTCCAGGCTGTATAAAAAAGGCCCGCGACCGGCCACCGACGCGCTGCAATTGCGCGGGCTTCTGATCATGGGCGGGGTTGCGAGCGTGTTGCTCGGCATTTGTCTGGTCGTGACACAAGACGCCGGATGGATGCAGGCGCTTCATCATGCGCCGGTCATCGTTTTTTCCGCCCAGACGACGGCGGGTTTCTCAAGCATGGATCTGTCGCAGCTCCACGCCGCCGCCAAGCTCGTGCTGATTATAACCATGGCTGTCGGCGGCGGCGTCGGTTCCACAGCCGGCGGATTTAAGATCCTGCGCCTTTTGATGATCATAAGCCTTTTGCGGGTGCTCCTCAGGCGGGCCTGCGCCAGCAAGCATGCGGTGGTTGGACCGCGAATCGTCGGCCGGCGGATGGAAGAGACGGCGATTCAGGAAGCCCTACTCATTATTCTGCTGTTTGCGGCGGTCATTCTCATTTCATGGCTGCCTTTCTTGTATGTGGGATATGACCCCATGGATTCCCTTTTCGAAGTGGTTTCTGCCACAGGGACGGTCGGACTTTCGGCAGGGGTGGTCGGTGCTGAGATGCCGGTGTTGATCAAAATGATTCTTTGTGTCGACATGCTCCTGGGAAGACTGGAAATACTTGCCTGGCTGGTGATGGTCTTTCCCGGGACCTGGATTGGAAGGAGGTTGTCATAGGATATGAGAATTGCTTTTGTAGGTGCCGGTGAAATCACCGTAAGGACTGCTGAGTTATTGATCGAACGAGGCCATGAGGTGATCATTATCGAAAGTAACCCGGAAAAAATCGAAGATCTCTCGGATATCCTGGACTGCAGTTTTCTCAATGGAGACGGGAGCAAACCGGCGATTCTGCGCGAGGTGGGGCCTGAGCAGACCGATGTGCTCTTCTGCCTGAGCGACAGCGATCAGGCAAATCTGATATCGAGCCTGGTCGGACGATCTTTGGGCTTCAAACGGGTCATCCCGAGTCTTGAGGATCCTGAATTAGAGGCAATCTGCCGGGAGCTGGACCTCAAAGATGCCATTTTGCCCTCCCGGACCATCAGCCGCTACCTGGCCGACATGGTGGAAGGCGTGGATATTCTGGAGCTCTCCACGGTGATTAAAGGAGAGGCGAGGTTCTTTACCTTCATCGTGGACAAAGAGAAGGGAAAGCGCGTCACCGAACTCGACCTTCCCGACAATGCCCGGGTCGTTTGTTATTATCGAGAAGGCAGGTTCTCTTTTGCAGATGAGGAAACCAGGCTTCGAAAGGGCGACGAGATGGTCATTCTGACCCATAGCGAATGCATCCCTGATTTGACAGAGCGGTGGAGCCCGAAAGAAGGGAACGATGAGGAATCGTAAGTCACAAGTCGGAGTATTCCCGGGGAAACTAGGGGGCGATGCATTCTTTTGGGCCTGGAAGCCGACAAGGCAATTGAGGAAGTCAAGGCCGGCCGACAACAATGCAAGAGCTTTGGGCATTTATGAAGGCTGAATTGAAAGACCGCTGTAAAGTGCAACAATATGCAACGCGGAAACAATTCGCCCTGGTTGCAGGCAAACTATCCAGGCTTACACTCGATGAGCAGGCTGAACTTCTTGAGAACCTGCCGGAGGACCAGAATGCAGCGGTCACGACACTGGATGATCGTGCCCTGGCCTGAACTCCATCTTCCGGATGTCCATTTTTGAAGGAGGAAAGACTTATGGATTTTCAAGAGTATTTTGAACTGACAGGTCAATGGCTTCTGACAAGCGGGCTGAGGATCCTGCTGATTGTCGTTCTCACATTGGTGGCTCTGAGAACGGCCCGTTTCATATCGGAAAGGATTTTCCCGTCATCCAAGAAAGATCGCGACCCGGAATTCAAGAAGCGGGCGGATACCCTCAGTTCGGTCATCCGGTACATCCTCTTCATCGCCATCATTATCGTGGCAACCATCACCGTAATGGGTGAACTGGGCATTGAAATCGGACCGATACTGGCCGCCGCCGGGATTGTGGGGCTTGCAGTAGGCTTCGGTGCGCAAAACCTTGTACAGGATGTCATCAGCGGATTCTTTATCCTCATGGAAGACCAGGTGCGTGTGGGCGATGTGGTGCAGATCGCCGATAAGAGCGGGCTGGTGGAGCGCATGAGCTTAAGGCTGGTTGTCTTGAGGGATCTTGCCGGCAATGTGCACTTTGTCCGCAACGGGCAGATCCAGGCGGTCACCAACATGACGAAGGACTACGGCCGATACGTCTTCGATATCGGGGTCGCCTATCGGGAGGATGTGGATGAAGTCATCGAGGTGATCAAACAGGTCGATGAAGAACTGAGGAATGATCCGGCGTTTAAGGACGATATCCTTGAGCCCATTGAAATTCTCGGATTGGATCAGTTCGCTGATTCAGCGGTTATCATTAAGGCGCGCACGAAGACCAGACCGATCTACCAGTGGGCGGTGGGCCGGGAGTTCAACAAGAGGCTGAAAAGGGCCTTTGATGAAAAAGATATTGAAATCCCCTTCCCGCACATAACGCTCTATATGGGCCGGGACAAGCAGGGGAAATCGGCGCCGCTCAATATGTTCGTTCAAAAGGAAGCGGCAAAGTAGGGTTGAACCGCTCAAAATGGAGGCTGTTTTTTTGCGTTGGCTAATTTCGGGTTTTACACTCTTGGCATTGGATTCAGACCCTAACAGATACTGGGCACATCCAATTTTTTCCCAGCAGGACCGCAATCGTTCCATCACCTAGATGCCGCCTTGATGGTGAATCAGGGTTCTTGAATTCAATCGACGCAAGATGTATGTTTCTACCGCGGTTTCCGGTTAGGATTCTGCGTGAAAAAAGGTATTGAACACGATGAAGCCCCTGAAGAAATGGAATGACGCACTCTAAACACATTCCTTACCCCTTTTTGACCTCTGGCGGAATAATTGAAAAGATAAAGCGCAGCCGCCACAATAACTCCGAACCATTTGGAATGATAAGAGGAATCATTCATGAACAGTAAACCGACTTACGAGGAATTGGAACAGAAAATCAAGCTCCTTGAGCAAGAATCCGCCAAGAGTAAAGGTGTAGAAGAGGCCCTTCGGGAAAATGAGGAGAGGTTTCGATTGACCTTCCAGACCAGCCCGGATTCAATCAATATCAATCGTCTCGAAGACGGAATGTATATCGACATCAATGAGGGGTTCACCCGGTTGACAGGTTTTACCCGGGAGGATGTCATCGGAAAGACATCACTTTCACTCGACATCTGGCATGACCCGGTGGATCGTCATGCGCTGGTGCGTGCCCTGAAAGAAAAAGGATACTGCAGCGGTTTGGAGGCCCGATTCAGACGTAAAAACGGATCTGTGGGTTACGGTCTGATGTCGGCAAGGGTTCTTACGTTAAAAGGGGTCCCGCACATTATCTCGGTGACCAGAGATATAAGCGATAGCAAGCGGGCCGAGGAGGAACTTCGTAAGGAGCGAGAAAACCTGGCCGCTATTCTTGAGAACAATCCCAATGGGATCATGGTGATTGACGGGACTGGGAAGTTCCTTTACGTGAATCCCGAATTCACAAAAATCACGGGCTATACACTCCACGATGTCCCTTCAGGCAGGGAATGGTTTAGAAACGTCTATCCTGATCCTGAATATCGAAAAACCGTCATTGATACCTGGAAAAAGGACCGTAGTCAGGAGGGCGGAAATGTCGACCGCGAATTTAGAATTACCTGTAAGGGCGAACAGGTAAAAAACATCCTGTTCCGGACCACTTTTATGAAAACCCAGGCCATCCAGGTTCTTATCGATGTCACCCATCGAAGACAGGCCAGTGAGGCCCTGAGGGAAAGTGAAGCGCGGTTTCGCGAAATGGCGGACCTGCTGCCCCAGTTGATCTATGAGGCGGATGCCGAAGGCAGCCTGACCTATGCGAACAGCTATGCCTTCGACCTCTTCGGCTACACGAGAGAGGATTTCGAAAACGGAGTAAATGTGTACCAGATGTTGATCCCGGAAGACCGGCAGCGGGCCGCGTGTGCCATTGAAAGGGTTTTGAAGAGTGGGCATGCGGCCGGTGAACTCGAATATCAAGCCCTGAGGAAGGACGGGAGTTCTTTTCCAGTGGAAATCCACTCTTCACCGGTAATCCGCCAAGGCGAGGTGGTTGGGCTGAGAGGGATCATTGTCGACATCACCGAACGTCGAAAGGTGGAGGAGGAACGGCATCGTCTGCGGAGCAAGTTGCTGCAGGCCCAGAAGATGGAGGCCATAGGGTCGCTGGCCGGTGGTATAGCCCATGACTTCAACAATATTCTGGGGGCCGTTATGGGGTACGCGGAGTTGGCCCGGTTTGAAATTGATCATAAGCATCCTGTTGCCCATCATCTGGATCAAATTGTAAAGGCCGGTGAGCGCGCAAGGGAACTGGTGAAGCAAATGCTGTCCTTCGCCCGTCAGAGGGACCTGGAGGCTAAGCCCATGAGGGTGGGGCTGGTGGTCAAGGAGGTCCTCAGGTTCCTGAGGGCGTCTTTACCCGCAAACATAGACATCCGGCAAACCCTGCTGACCGATCAGGATACAATCCTGGGTGATGCAACGCAAATCCACCAGGTGCTGATGAATCTGGGAACAAATGCGCGTCATGCCATGCTGGAAAAAGGAGGGACCCTTGATGTGATCCTGGACGAGGAATACGTGAAGAGTCCGGATCAATATTCCGAGATCGGACCCGGTCGCTATGTCAGGTTGAGTGTTAGAGATACAGGATATGGGATGAACAAAGAGACCATGGATCGGATTTTCGATCCCTATTTTACTACAAAGGAAGTAGGAATTGGGACAGGCCTGGGTCTTTCGGTGGTACAGGGCATTGTGAGAAAGCATAGGGGTGCGATCCGCAACGAAAAATCGCGCTCAAATCCCGAAGTGAAATGCTGGATGAATACGA
>JBMNCO010000004.1:0-3871 GCA_049366815.1 Desulfatiglandales bacterium
CGTAAGAAAGGGTGCATGATTTCCCTTCGAATTTTTCAAACGGCTAAAGTGTTACACCGTTTGATCTTTTGGGGTTGGCACCTTTTGAGCCGAGCCGGGGCAGGGAGAAGGAGGAAACATGGGATATCTTGCAAGTTTGCTTTCATTGGTCAGTATGATCGGGATGTTGGGCTTGAACGTCGGCGATAAGGCCCCGGCCCTCGACGGCATCACCTGGCTGAAGGGAGAAGCCCCGGCCTTCGAAAAGCAGTATACCGTGGTCGAGTTCTGGGCGACCTGGTGCGGTGCCTGCCGGGGTGAAATCCCCCGCCTTACGAGACTCCAAAAATTTTACGAGGACAGCGTCGCAATCGTCGGACTCAGCGATGAATCCCAGGACAAAATAACCCAATATTTGGAACAAATGGGTAACAGCATGGACTATGGTGTGGGCAAGGTCCCCAAGGAGCTGCGGGAGCAATACATGAAAGGTGTCGGGGGGATCCCGCACGCCTTTATGGTGAATCCGGAAGGGGTTGTAATCTGGAGCGGTCATCCGAGGGATCTTGAAGAAATTCTGGAAAAGGCCCTCTCCGGTACACTGGATGTGGAAAAGATGAGGCAGATTGCCGGACTCGAGAGGCATCTGAAGGAGACGCTCAACAAGGGCAATCTGGTCAACATAGGGCAGGCTGCGGATGCCCTTCTTTCCGTTGATCCAAGCAATGAGAGGGCGCTCAGGGTGCAGGCCGTGGTGGCCAGGCGCCAGAATGATGTCGCCGCGTTTCGAATCGTTTATGACAGGATCGATGTAAAGACCCTCGGGAGTGAGAAGGCCAATCGGCTGGCCTGGAGTCTGGTCACGGAGAAGGATCTCGCCTTTCGCTATATGAAAGCCGCAATGAAACTGGCAGCCTATTCAGTAAAGGAAGAACCTGATAACGGGAATTATGCCAACACCTACGCGCGTGTCCAATACTGCCTGGGTAATCTCAATGAGGCCCTTAAATGGCAGAAAAAGGCGGTGGATCTCGATCCAGGGGAGAAGAGCTATAAGACAACCCTGCAATACTATGAGGAGATCAGGAGTCTCCAGGATTGAGATGCAATCTCAGAGAGGAGTGATCGAAGGCGATCCCGCAGGACGCAGAACAAAGGGGATGCACGGTGTTTCAGGGCTGTACCAGGATCTGATCGACAGCCTCAAAGACCCGGTCCACAGTGATGTCCCTCATGCAGGTTTTGTGGTCGCATTTTTTTTTGAAACAGGGACTGCATTCAATTTCCGCCCTGACCACCCTGTGTCCGTTTCCGTAAGGGCCTGTCCGTTCGGGTGCCGTGGGACCGAAGAGGGCGACCACGGGACAATTCATTGCCGCCGCGATATGCATGGGACCGGTGTCCGTGGTGATGAGGGTGCGACATTTGGCAAAGAGATAGGCCAGCCCCTTCAGACTGGTCCGCCCTGCCAGGTTAAAAGCCCTCTGCGTCATTGATCCTATGATCCGGTCAATGGTCGGCCTGTCCTGACTGCTTCCTGTGAAGACAATCTCGCAGGGAAAGGCCTCGATGATCCTGTCCGCCAGGGCGCTGAACTTTTCAGTTTCCCACAGCTTCGTGACCCATCGGGCCATGGGATTGACGGCCACGAGACACGCCTCTTCAAGCCCATTCTCCAAGAGAAGCCTGTCTACCTGCTCCATGTCTGAAGGGCGCAGGGGGATATGACCCATCGAGGTCGTTGCTTGGCAGTCCAGGTATTCTGCGGCCTTCAGATACCGGTCGATAGCATGCTGGTCATAGTCCACGCTATAGGGCCTTTCAGTCAAAAAAAAGGCACTGCCTTCCCGCCCGCCCGAAAGTCCGATCTTTCTGTTTCCTCTGCAAAGCCCGGTCAGAAGACCGCTCTTGAAGAGTCCCTGAAGGTCTATGACAATGTCATACCTTTTCCCACGCAATTCCCCTATAAAGTCCATCACTTCCTCGACGACCTTGGGAATCTCCCGGACCTTGCGGAGCCTTTTCTGCCATGACTTTCTCCTGGAGACAATCAACTGATCAATCGCTCCGTGTCCTTCTACGATATCGCTGGCCTCCTGTTCCACAAGCCAGTCGATCCTGGTGTCGGGAAAATTTTTTTTGATCGTCTCCAATAGGGGTAAGGTATGAACCACATCCCCAATGGCACTCAGCTTTACCAAAAGAATGCTTCCGGGTCTATCTTGTTTCAATGACTTCTTCTCTCCCCAGGATCCACTGCACCGCACCTAGAAGATCACCGGCGATGTGAACCGGCTTGACACGCGTTCGGGGCAGGACATAGCGGATTTCCCCCAATCCATAACCCGTTTCAACCAGAATGCCTTTCAGATTTGAGCGCTCGGCCGTTTCGATATCCAGACACCGGTCCCCTACCACGTAAGAGTGCGACAAATCAATATCAAAGGCTTGACATGCCTGTTCAATAAGACCTGTTTTCGGTTTTCTGCAATGACACTCTATGGCGAATTCCGGTACCGAGCCCCTGGGATGATGCGGACAGAAAAAAACCCCATCAATCCGCGCCCCATTTTCTTTGAGAGTTTCTTTCATGAGTCCGTGCACTTCATGGACCAGTTGAATGGGAAAATATCCGCGGGCCACGCCTGACTGATTCGAGATGATGATGGCAAGAAAATCTTTCTGATTCAGCAACGCGACCCCTTCGGCCACTCCCGGAAGAATACGGAATCGACCAGGATGATTAATATAGCCCATCTGCTCGTTAACGGTCCCGTCGCGGTCTATGAATACAGCCGCCTTTTTCATAATCTTTCCTTCAGGCGCAGCAGCTCATTCCAGACCTGGTCTGCTTCAACACCTAACATACAGCCAAAATCACCCGGACATCTGGGTTTGAGACAGGGGGAGCACTCTGTCTTGTGCTGTATCACCACGGCGTTTTGGCTGCGGGGGCCTGTGGCCACGGGATTCGTGGAGCCGAAAACAGCAACGGTCGGGACGCTCAGGGCAGAAGCGATGTGCATGAGACCGGAATCATTCGTTACGAAGAGGCGGCATCTGCTGATCAGGGCCATCACTTCGCCAAGGCTCGTGCCGCCACACAGGTCCAGGGCATCGTGTTTCATGGTTGTCCTCACCTTCTCGCCGATGTCCCGTTCATCCCGGCTTCCAAAGATCAGGACCTTAGCCCTCCATGCCTCAACGGCTCGATCACCGACATCGGCAAAACGATCAGTCGGCCACCGCTTGGCCGGGCCGAAGGCCGCTCCGGGGCTCAACCCGACAAGGAAATCGTCATCCCCCAGGTCGTTGCGGAAGAGGAGAGAACGGGCCGACTGCTGGTTTTCGGCGCTCACGTAGAGCCTGGGGTCATGGCCTCTTGCCTCAAGTCCCAAGGCCTTTAGCATTTCAATGTAGTAATCTACCTGGTGACTTTCCGGTCTGTTTTTGTCCCGGGATACCGCGTGGGAGAGGAGAAATCCGCGGCCGTCCGTATCATAACCGATTCTCAGAGGAATGCCTCCCAGACGAGCGATGAAGGCGGCCTCAAAGGCGTTTTGGAAAAGGAAGGCCAGATCAAAACCTATACGGCGTATATGCCTTACGAGGCGCAGGATTTCAATAAGATCCGCCGTAAAGCGACCTTTCTTATTCAAGGAGAGTATCCGATCCACGGCCGGGTGACTCTCCAGCAGTGGAGTAATCCAGGGCCTTCCCACAACGGTTATTTCGCTTTCGGGGAAATTGTCCCTGACTGCTTCCAGGGCCGGGAGGGCCATGACGGCGTCCCCCACCCAATTGGTATATCGAATCAATATACGGCGAATGCGTGACATGTCAAAAGGTCTGGTTTGTGCCTTTTCGATTTTTGAAAGCATTTTAAAATTTC
>JBMNCO010000005.1:0-16239 GCA_049366815.1 Desulfatiglandales bacterium
ACCAAAAATCTAGAAGAATATGAGGTTCGTGTATTTGGTGTGTTTTGTGTTAGAGAACCAATGAAAGAAAGAGGTGCAGGCATGACTACAATATTTGATTCCATACCCATGGGAAAAGAAGGACTTGAAGCGGTGTATGATTGGCTGGATGGATTTGTTGCCCGGCATGGGGGCATAGCCCAGAAAACGGTTTTGGGCAAGTCCCCCGACAACTGGGATATTCCTGCCGTTTTTGTAACAAACCGGGATATCCCGGATGAGGACAAACAGATCGCCGTGGTTACCGCGGCCAGGCATGGGCAGGAGTTTGGGGCCCGGGTCGTGGGGCCCGAAATCCTCAAATTTCTGGCCGGTGACGAGGCAAGGAAAATCAGGGATACCCAAATCGTCATCGTGGTTCCCGTCGTGAATCCCGAAGGGTTCGTATTAAATGAATTCTGCTCTTCCATGACCAGCCT
Source organism: Desulfatiglandales bacterium (assembly GCA_049366815.1). Classification (GTDB taxonomy): domain Bacteria; phylum Desulfobacterota; class DSM-4660; order Desulfatiglandales; family HGW-15; genus CAYNYM01. The sequence continues at coordinate 459 of JBMNCO010000005.1, forward strand.
GACAAAGACAGAACGTCTTGTCTTAGGCAGGCTCTTCAGGGAATACCCTCCCGACATGATCATCGATTATCACAGTCTCGGCAAGGAGATGGGCTCCAGGCACGATATCGGTGACATGGAGGTCATTATCCCGGCAAACACCACACGGTGGGCCATGGATGAGCAGATCCATCAGCGCGTCGCCCAAAAGATGGTGGAGGCCGCTGAAGAGGCCGGCTGGCCTTATGAGATACATACTCTCGAGGATCTCTCGACCTACTACTTCGGAGGCACGGAAATCGGTAACACGCCCTGGTCGACCATGAAAGAAAAATTGTTCGTGCTTCATATGCAGGATTTTAACGATCACTATGATATCCCGGAAGAGAGCGTGTTGGATACACGCCCCTGGGAGCCGGAGAAGCTGGCCTACACCAATTATACCTGCGGTCCCGCCTATTTGAAGTGGCATTCACTCGTTTTCGGCATGGAAACAAACCACGGGGCCATTCCGGAGGCCTGCAGGGTGGCAGAGAGCGGCATGGTGCCGTGCGCGGCATTGTTGAGGATGGGGAGTGACAGATTTCCCTGGGAGAAAGACCCAGGCTATCCCGTCAATATCCTGCACGGTGATTTCAGGGTTTCGATCAGACCGACCGGAAAGCATGCATCTGAACGTCGTGCATCGCGTACAAGAATCTGGGGGGAAAGACAAAACTTCAATCATCCCCAGCGAGAAATTGTGGACCTGGAGACGACGAAAGCCAGGGTCCGTTACTTCGGGCATGACGTCCCCATGGAATTTGCACTTTGTCTCCGCATGCGGCAGAAAAACATTGAGCGTGTCAGTCTTGGCGGGAAGGAAATCGGGTTTGAAGTTTTTGAGGATCACTGCTCGACCTTTGTCCACATCCCCCTCATGATGGAAAGGGCGGGCGTTCTGGAGGTGAGTATCCGGCATCCGGCTTCCTGATCTGATCTGTTTTGGTGCAATCATAGTTGAACTGAAAGCCGTAAAGGAAATCGGGAGCGAACATAGGGCTCAAGTGATGAACTACTTGAAGACAAGCAGGTTACCATTGGCTTTGCTCGTGAACTTCGGTCACTACCCAAAGGCTGCTATATGAAAGGATCGTCCTTTGATCGGTCTGCAAGAATTTTCTCTCTTTCGTGTGGTTAGTGTGTTTCGTGGTTAAAACTCTTCAAATAGGCAGGAGGTATTGTGCTTGATCAAAAAAAACTGGCCGTCATCCATATCGTCAAGAGAGAACTAAACCTCTCTGATGAGCAGTACCGTGAGGCACTGGAAAAGATCACGGGGGTCCGTTCTGCCAGGGAACTTGACGAGCCCGGGTTCCGTAAACTCATGAACTATTTTGCGAGGAGCGAATACTATCGGATCCGCCCCGACGGCATCACCATGAGGCAGAAGGTCTTCATCCAGGACCTGAAAAGACAGCTCAACTGGACGAATCCCCATTTCATGAATTTCCTCAAGAAGTATTACAAAAAGGAGCGGATCGAGGGGCTCACAAAAAAGGAGGCCGGTAAGGTCATCGAATCCCTCAAGAACATCCTGAAACACCAGAGAGTCGGACCGGGCGGCGCGGAAAAGGGCAGGTGAGATGGATAAGTGCCTCGCATTGCAGGAAACGAACCTGTCCTTGGCCGGGACAGGGGTCTGTTTTTCACATGCTTATCCGCGGTCCTTTTTGGATTCCTTCGAGCCGTGACTTGTTCTCTTTTCCCTTTTCTCCCATTTCCCCGGTTTATGCTCTTGAAAAAGCCCCGTGAAGAGGCCGAAGGTGGTCCCCGCGATGGGCTTGATATGGCTGACCCGGAAGATGAGCTCCCGGTGGCGGATCGGTTCCACGGTGCGAACTTCCTTGAACTTCCTGAGGAAAAAACCCGCCGCAATGAGTCTCAGCAATCCCGAAAGCAGGAAGATCATGGATAATGTGAAATGCGGCTCCCAGGTCCAGGTGCCCAGTCCAAAACTCCGGGGGAGATGTCCCGCCACATAGCCGCCTGCGAGAGACCCCGCCACGACGAAGATACCATTCACAAGGCCCTGATAGGCGACACATCGGGCCCGCTTCGGCGGTGTGACCGCATCAAAGATGAAGTTGGCCGCAGACAGGCTGAATCCGGCCCACACCAGGCCGCTGAAGACCTGAATGACCATGAGATAGAGTATCCGGGGAGAGAACAGCCAGAGCAAAGGAACCAGAGCGACGCCCCAGCCGCACACATTGAGGATCTTCTTGTTGCCGAACCGGTCGCTCAGTCCGCCCCAATACCTGAAGGTGAGGAACTGTGTAATGGTGGCTACGCCCGTGACCGCCGTGAACTCGACATAGGAAAAACGCAGTTCCCGAAGCATATAGAGGGCGAAATAGGGGGCCGAGAAGGCGACCCCGAAATTGATGGCCGCGAAGAAAAAGACGAACTTGGCGAAATTGGAATGGGGCGATCGGCGGAGGAACTGGCGGAAGGTGAAGATTTGTTCCGCCGAAACCTGGAACTGCGGATCATCGTATTTTGACAGCCAACGGACCGAGTTCAGCCGGGCCAGGAAGGCCCCCGAAAAGATAATCAGGAAGCCCACCGCTGGAAGGCCTCTGCGCTCGAAGACATGCAGCGTCAGACCGGCCAGCATGAGCGCGATAAAGGTGCTCATACCCGTCAGGCGGTTTCGGTGCCCGAAAAAACGGCCCCTGATCCCCGACGGCACCAGGTCCCCGATCAGGCTGTTCCAGACCGGCACCACGGTACCGTTGGCGCCGTGATAGATTGTCATCAAGACGAGGAGGCAGAGGATCGAGAGGGAGGTCTTTGCAAACAGGAAAGGAATGAGCGCCATGGGGATGAAGGTCAGGGCCTGGGTGGCGGCCCCTGCAACGATCGCTCTTCTCCGACTCCTGATGCGATCCATCTTCTGAGCGCCGAACCACTGCATGAGGGCCCCGAAGAGCTGGGGCAGGGTCGCGAGGAGCCCGACCTGGAGCGTGGTGGCCCGAAGGAATATGCCGAATGGCCCGAGGTAGTTTTCCCCGCAACCCATCATCACGGCATGAGACACCCCGTCGGCTGTGGATGCACGCAGGGAAGGGGTCATGGCCTGTTGTTCTTCTCCACTTCTGTTATCTTCAGAATCAATCATGGGATCAAACCGGAAATCCTATAACCATTTGCCATCCAAAAATGCACCAGCCCCCCAGGAAAGGAGCGGTTGGGCGTGATGACCGAGCGCGGAGGATCAGTGAGACGGTCGATGGTTGCCATGGTTGCCTTGATCGGGAAAAGGTCCTGACTTACTAACATCCCTTCCAGACAGGCTTCCTCTTTTCTTTGAAGGCCCTCGGCCCTTCCAGATAGTCCTGGCTGTGGCGACCCAGCATGCACACGGCCTCGGAGAAGGCGATATCCTTGGGGTCCGGGGTGATGATCTCTTTAAAGACCTTCTTGATGTTCTTCACAATGAGTGGGCTGAATCGATTGATCTTTTCGGCATAGGCCAGGGCCGTAGAAAGCAGTTTTCCGGGAGGGACGATCTTGTTGACAAAGCCCACCCGGTGAGCGTCTTCAGCGGTCATTTCGTCGCCTGTGAGGAACAGTTCCATGGCCACGGCCGGGGGAAAGTATCGGGCCGCAATGGGAGGAATCCCGATGGAGGGGGGGACGGCGACCTTGACCTCGGGCATGCCGAACCGCGCCGTATCCAGGGCAATGCGGATATCAGCGGCGACCATGGTCATGAGAAATCCGAAACCCAGGCAGTAGCCGCCGATGGCCGCGATAACGGGTTTCTGGACTTGGGCGCCGAAGGTCCTAAGATCGTTCAGCGGCAGATCTCCAAGGGGGTCCTTTTCCTTGAACTCAGCCAGTTCCTGCAGGTCCTGGCCTGTGGAAAAGATGTCTTCTCCCCCGGTGATGATGACGGTATAGATCTCCGGATCCCGGTCGATTTCCTCCCAGGCATCGCAGAGGCCCTTTCTGACAGCCAGATTGATGGCATTGTTCTGCTTTGGGCGGTTCATCGTGACATGGGCCGTCCGGCCCCTTTTCTCAAAGATTATCTCATCTGCCATAGTTTTTTCATCCCCCCTCTGCTCTGTCAATAAGAGACTAGTTCCCCTCCGTTTGCTTGGGCGCCGTCTTTTTTTTCAGGATGATCTTTTTCCACACACCACCCTCGTTGAAGCAGTCCCAACCCCAGCGGAGCCACTTCAGCAGGGAATAGGCGAGCCAAAGGGCCCAGGCGAGCATAAGGAAACGGAACACCATGAGGTGGAGGGAAAAGACCGTGGGCCTGGGCATGGTATTGCCGATCCGGTCCTGGGTCCAGTGTAGAAAGAAGTCATGGGAGCCGTTACCGGCGATCTGCATATGGGGAATGCCCAAAAGCCCCTTCTGGATAGCCATATAGAGTCCGATTAGGGCGGCCATGGTCCAGAGTACAAGGAGTATCTGGATCAGGTTGAAGGAGATAGGCCCGGCCGAAAATTCCCGCTTTTGTCGCAGGCCCAGGGCCAGGAACCATCCGACGATCATGATGGACAGGAGGGGGTGGATCTGGGTCAATCCCAGCCCCAGAAGCAACCAGTGCAGGCTCTTGAGGGGCGTCCAGGGAACCCTTCCCAAGACCAGGGCCGCCAGGACAATAACCAAAAGGTAGGACCAAAAGAGCACGGCCGGACCCAGTTGTGGTCCCCTGAGCCAGAGAATCCACCGGTTCCTGGGCATCTGGATGGTCACGTCGGCATTGACGGCCTCGTCCCCGATTCGGATCTCCGGTGCCCTGAGCAACACGGAAGAATCGGCACTCTGATGCCATTCCACCTCGACGCTCTGGGCCCCCGGCTGGAGGGGCAGGATGATGGCGCGATCCTGCTCCCGGATAGGCTGTTCTCTGCCCTGGATCTTCACCCTTTGGAGTTTGGCCCCGTCCGGCAGGAGGATGTTGTGCCGCCCGCCCCGACTGGTTCGGATATTGAGGGCAAGGGCCGCCTTGCTGAAACGCTGTCCCGGCGTGAATGTCAGGTTGGCGCTGTCAATCGTGATCACCTGCCCGGGGATCGGTTTGGGTCGGGAGATCTTTATGGTGATCTCTTCGCCCGGCCATGGTTTCCATTGAGGCCTCCAGTATCCCCCCTGGTCCTGGTGGTGGATGACGGCAATCCCGGACAGGTCGCAGTGCCAGATGGGACTCGTTTCCAGGGTCCAGGATTCGGTCCAGGGAGATGAGGTCGGTGCCCTGATCGTGAGGGTCGATTCCTTTGTCAGGGCCGAATCCCACCTTATCTCCCGCATCTTGGGGGCCATCTGGACATGGACCAGGCCGTCCTGCACCCGGATCCCGGAGGTCGTGACGGACTCTCCCGGGAGCAGAGGGATCGAAACGAACGCCGGCGTGCCGGTGGGCGTCACCCGTGTGATTCTGGATCGCACCTGCCAGTCGAGCCCCAGGGAGATAATCCTCTCCACGTGAAAGAAGGGAGGAAGGGCCGTCTGGGCCACCTCCTTCCCTGTATCCTCGCCCGCCGTCAGTCTCCGGATCAGTTTGATGCTGGACTCGACCCGGCCGTTTTGACCGATCCCCAGGACATCCCAGTCCTCGCCCGAATAGGTCACCCTGCGGGGCGTCAGGGGGAGAGGGATCTGAAACTCATTCACGGGCGGGATGGGGCCCATAAGGGTGATGATGTGTATGCCTTCCGGGACCAGGAGCCAGAGGGACCCTTGTCCGTCCCTCAGAAGCCCCTTGGCGGGGGTGGATCCAAGAAGCACCTGCCGGGGCAGCCAGAACTCGGCTGATCCGGGCAGGGGAACGGCCGTTTCCCGGGCCGTGTGGACCTGAAACAGGATGCGCAGGTCTTGGGCCGCGGTCGTGAGTTCCATGTGGGGACTCTCCGCACAGCGCGGCAGGCAATCCGGCCTTTCCAATAGCCTCTTTTTGAATTCCTGCAAGATTTCCGAAGGGGGGAAGGCGCCCTCTGCGGCCAGGGCTCGTGAAGGGCCGGGAATCAGGAAAATCAGGATCAGGAGGGGGGCGAAGGAGAAACGGGTCCCCAGGGGTTTCCATCGTCTTAAGGCCAGGAGTATGACGATCAGCCAGGCGAGAAGGGCCACGCGGACAAAGGCCAGGGCAAGATTCGCCCCGGGAGAAAGGAGACGGAAACGTATTTCCTGATCCTTTTCAACCGGCCCGTTCCAGCGCATGGCAAAGGAGCGCCAGGTCCAGTTGGGGAGCCCGGGGCCCGTCTGGTTGAGGGCGTCCGCATCGACAGCCTGAACGGCCTGATTGGCGTAGTAATCCAACTTGCGTTCCATCACCATCTGCTCGGCCTTGGGGGCGAGTCCCGGAACCCTCTTCGTGTCCATGGGGACCACGCTGCCCATGTCCGCCAGTTTCGGGCGGGGGGATAATCCCTGGATCCTGGGGACCCTGGGGGCCGCGCCGTGCCGTGGTTCCAACTGGGGATATACACCCCATCTGATCTGCTGGACCATGAAGGGGATGGATAGCGCCAGCAGGGTTACGATGGATGCGAGACGCCAGAGACCGATCGCCCTCCTGATCCACCCCTTGGGTAAGAAACGCAGGAGGGCCGAGGCGGCCAGCAGGTTGAGCCACACGATCCTCGGTGCCCCGGGTTCGTGGTAGGTCAGGGCCAGGGTGGCCAGGGCGAGAAGTCCCCAGTGCCATCCCCAGAGCTTGGCCACGGCCAGGGCCATGATCAGGACCAGGAAGAGATCCAGCAGGGTCCAGCGTTCAAACCATGTTCCCGGCATCACGTCCACCCCGCTGACGGTGAGCAGCCGCCAACCTGGGGGGAGGTGCAGGGTGCCTGAAACGGATTGGAATTCATGGTCCCATCCAACCGCAGGATAGCGGTCAAGGGAATCCTCGATTCTGGACTCCGCCGTCATATCGAGCTGTCCTCGGCGGAGTTCCACGCCTGGTTTTTTGTCTTCTCCCTGGCCGGTAATGAGCAGGTCCGTGCCGTCCACAGTGACCCTGCCCAGGTTCACTGGGGGATTCATGGCCAGGTACCATTGGCGGCTCATGGTCCCGGAAACCCTGTCCATGAGGGTGAAGCCATTTCCATCAAAGTCGAGCCACCAGGTCCGTTCAAGGGAAAGCCGATCCGGTGCCGGATCAGGGTCTCCGCGCCGGATTTCCTTAAATATCATCTCGCTGTCGGGGTTCATGAGATATGTGGCGTATTGTCGCCATTCCTGCGGGCTGTCCGTCTGATTCGGATCGACGGGGGGCACGCCTTCGATATGGACCATCCTGAGGTGATTCTGGGGCTGAAAGGCCCAGACCTCCTGTCCAAAGGGGGCATCCAGGGGGCCGATACGATGAACAGGACCCTCGGAACGCGCAATGACTCTAATTTCCCACCGTCCGGGACGGGCCTGGAGGATGAGTCTGCCGTCAGGCGCGATCCTGGCGGGGATCGGACTCTGGATGCGCATGGGGATGAATCCCTCCAGCAATACCCCATCGAGGAGGACCTCCCTGGCCTGGCCGGAGATATTGACCCTGAGAAGGGTCGTCATTTCCATGGGGATCTCATCCTGGAGGAGACGATATGCCCGCACTTCGAGACGGTCCTCCTGGCTTCGTGGGGTCTGGGGCCTCTTGAGCCAGAGCCTGCCGTCGCTTTCCTGAAGGGGGAAGGGCACGGGGCTTCCGTTGATCGTGAGGGTCACGAGCCCTGCGGCCGGGGGCACGTGGATCATATCAGGAACCTGGTCCCATTCAAAACGGCCCTCAACGGCGTATTCACCAGGCGTCAGGGCGATAGAAGGGTGCCCGTTCTTTTCCAGGACCGGCACATCGTTCCCGTTTGCCTGCACGTCCCGAGGCCAGGACTCCTTGTTCCCGGGCAGGGGAACCCAGCTTCTTGTAAAGACGAGCCAATCCTGGCGGAAACGCCCTCCCTGGAGGTCAAGATCCAGATTGAGTCGTGAGGGCCAGATGCACCGGTATTCTTCGCCGTTGTCAAAGGATACCGGGCAGACACGATGCTCTTCGCCGTGAAGGACCCAGGCCTTCCAGGGCTCAAGGTCCGCCGGTACGTAAATCTCCTTTGTGGCGTCCGCGATTCCGGTTTGAGCCACCATCAGAAAAAGAACAGAAAAAAGAACCCTGAACCACTTTTCCATACCGATACCCCTTTTGATATGTGGGTTTTGTTGGGCTGAACGTGACAAGGCCGTCCTGTACCGATTTTCTCCTTCACCCCCTCTGCCAGGTTCCTTCTGATCCTCCTGCCTGCCGCCACGCGTCCTGGTTCCCCGGTGTGATGGCCTTCCCTCATCCAAAATCCTCGGCCCTGACCCTTAGACAAGGCTTGAGCGAATATGTTCCATGTTCTGTTTTTTCAAAATGCGGATCATGTTGTTGAGCTGCACCTGCACGGTTCCCTCGTACATCTCCACGATACGGTTGTCCCTGTAACGCCTTTCCACATCCTGATCCAGGAAGTACCCGTAACCTCCGAAGATCGTGATGCATTCGTCGATGATCTCTTTGGCCTTTACAGGCACATGATGCTTGACCATAGAGGTGTAGAGAGGGATGTTTTTCGCATGCTTTTTCGGCTTGTTGTCGCACAACCAGGCTGCATAATAGGTCATCAGCTTGATAGATTGGATTTCGGACCACATCTCGGCCAGCCTGTGACCGACGGCCTGAAATTCGATGATGGGTTGATCGAACTGGGTCCTTCCCCGGGCGTGTTCCAGGGACTTCAGAAAGGCCCCTTCGGCATTGCCGAGGGCCTGGGCCGCGATCTCGATGCGGCTTTCGTCCAAAAAGTCCAGGACGTTCATGAGACCTCGGCCCCTTTCACCAAGAATGTTTTCTTTGGGCACCTTGAGATGGTTGAAAATCAGTTCTCCGCTGGATGTCATCCGGATGCCCATCTTGTGAGGAATCTCTTTGATATCGAGATTCCCTTCCAGCCAGGTGCCGGGGTCCCTTTCCACAAGGATCGTCGTCATGCCTTTGCCCGGCCGGGCCTCCGGATCTTCCTGGGCCAGGACGACAAAGAAGTCCGCATAGGCGGCATTGGTCGTGAACAACTTGGTGCCGTTCAGGACAAATCCGTCCTCCTTTTCTACCAAGGTGGTAGCCATCCGCCTCAGATCGCTCCCATGGTCCGATTCCGTGAAGGACACGGCTGAAACCGCCTCGCCTTTGACCAGGGGGGAAAGAAACTTTTTCTGTTGCGCCGTAGTACCGAAAATTTTCACCAGCTTAGCCGGAAGAAAGGCGAGGTGAAGCGCCATGCCGAGTCCGGAGTCCTCCTTGCAGAACTCCTCGATCACCAGGACGTTTTCGATGACACCCAGTCCTCCGCCGCCGATCTCCACCGCCATATCGAGACCGATGAAGCCCAGTTCCCCGGATTTTTGATAGAGTGCCTTGGGGAAGCGGTGGTTGAGTTCACAGTCCTGGGCCAATTCAGGGTCAAACTCACCCCTGGCGAATTTTGCGGCAGCCCTCTTGATATCGCGCTGTTCCTTGGTCAGTGAGAAATCCATAATCGCATACCTCCTTCACGTCAGGGGATCTCATGTTTGGTCTGGAAAAAACAGATTGAATTGAATCTGATTCGTCTCGGCGTCTGCGGGTTGGTTTGTCGGGGCGCGGCGTCTTTGCCTTTGCCGGGAAAATATGTCCCGGCCCTGCGGAAAAAGGGAGGGCTGGATATAACAGGCATAATCAGGACAGGTTAGGGCATGTCTGCACCTCTTACAGACGTCGATTCCGACTTTTGGTTTGGATTTTTTCCGGTTACAGAGAATGAAATCCATGGAGCACTCCTCTTATTGTCCTAAGGTTATATATTGTTGTCTTGGGCCGGGTGTCAAGAAGCAACAGCGAAAGAGTCATCGAAGGCGGAACAGGGCTGAAATTAGGGATCGGCATCATTCGGTCAAATCAAATCCGACACCCCGGCCCAGCGACCGCTTGACAGAGGGAGGCGGAATAGGGAATAGTCCGGGGTATGACTTTCATCGCCGACCTCCACATCCACTCTCATTTTTCCCGCGCCACCGCCCGCAACCTGGTGCCCAGGGATATCTCCGTCTGGGCACAGAAAAAGGGCATCGCGGTGGTCGGCACAGGCGATCTTACACACGAAGGATGGATTTCGGAACTTCAAGAATCCCTGGTGGAGGCCGAGGAAGGACTCTACCGACTCAATCCGGAGATCCAGAAAGAGATTGAAAGAGATGTCCCGGAGTCCTGCCGCTTTTCGACCCGGTTTCTCCTTTCAGGGGAGATCAGCTGCATCTATAAGCGCGGAGGCAGGACCCGGAAGGTGCACAACCTGGTCCTCATGCCGGACTTTGACGCCGTCACCCGCTTGAATGACCGGCTCAACCGCATCGGCAACCTCAAGTCCGACGGCAGGCCCATCCTCGGTCTCGATTCCAGGGATCTCCTGGAAATCGTCCTTGAGGCGAGTGATCGGGCCTTTTTTATTCCGGCCCACATCTGGACCCCCTGGTTTTCTCTCTTTGGCAGCAAGTCCGGATTCGACGCGATTGAGGAGTGCTTCGACGACCTGACGCCACATATCCATGCCCTCGAGACCGGGCTTTCTTCGGATCCGCCCATGAACCGGCTTCTCTCCGCCCTGGACCCCTACCTCCTGGTCTCCAACAGCGATGCCCACTCCCCGGCCAAGCTCGGCAGGGAGGCCAATGTCTTTGATACCCCAATGGGTTATGACCACATGCGTAAGGCCATGATTTCCCAGGAGGGTTTTGAAGGGACTGTGGAATTCTTCCCTGAGGAAGGAAAATACCACTATGACGGACACCGAAAATGCGAGGTCTGCCTCCATCCGAGGGAGGCCCTGACATGCGACGGGGTCTGTCCCGAATGCGGCAAGCCCATGACACTTGGGGTCCTTCACCGGATCGAAGAACTTGCGGACAGGTCGGAACCCCGAATTTCGAAGCCCTTCTACAGCCTGATCCCGCTTACGGAGATTATCTCAGAGATATTCGGCACGGGCCCGGCCACCAAAAGGGTCACCCAGGCCTATGACGACCTCCTGTCCCTTCTCGGGCCGGAACTGTATATCCTCATGGAGGTTCCCCTGAAGGATATCGAGCGGGCCGGGGGCATGCTCCTGGCCGAAGCCGTTGACCGGATGCGCCAAACCCGGGTGATCCGGCAGGAGGGCTACGATGGAGAGTACGGCGTGATCCGGCTTTTCGAGGATGCAGAGAGGGAGGAACTGGCCGGTCAGATGGCCCTCTTCGGCGCACCTTCTAAGAAAAAGACCAGGGAGAAAGGTGCCGCACCGTTGCCCAAAGCACGGAAGGTCAAAGGGCATGAGAGAGCCACCTCGCCTGTTGATGCCCTTGCCACCGATCCCCTGCTCGACACCCTCAACCCGTCCCAAAGGGAGGCGGTCACGCATAACGGCGGGCACCTTCTTATCACGGCCGGCCCCGGCACGGGCAAGACCCTGACCCTCACCCGCCGAATCGCCTACCTTCTTCGTGAGGGCATCGCGTGCCCGGACCAGATCCTTGCCCTGACCTTTACCAACAAGGCGGCACGGGAGATGGCACATCGGATCGAGACCCTGCTTTTGGGGCAGGCCGTCGAAGGGGTCCGGGTATCGACCTTCCACCGGTTTTGCCTGGAAATCCTGAGGGAAGAGGGCGACCTCCTTGAGCTGCCTTCCGGTTTTATCCTGTGTCCGGAACCGGACGCCTTCCTCCTGGCCCAAAGGATAGTCGGAGATTCCGGGCAGGACAGGCGGATGCTGGGGCGTTTTGTGAAGACCCTCCCGGCCTTGAAAAGGGCCGCACTCCCGCGAAAAGACCCCACAGGGCTTGAAGAAGGGCTGCGCCTCTTGTTTGACCGATACCAGGAAAAGCTCCGAGGCCTCGGGATGCTGGACCTCGACGACCTGGAGGTGGAGACCTTGAGGCTTTTCCTTGAACACCCTGAGACCGCAAAGGACTGCGGCGGGCGGTATCCTTTCATCTTTGTGGATGAATACCAGGACACGAACCCCACCCAGGTCGAAATCCTCAAGGCCCTCGTTTTCCATGGACGGGAGGATCACGGCCTGGAGGCCCAAAAGGCTGCTGTATCCCCCAGTGGTGATGGACCCTCGCCCCCTGGGGCCGGAATCTGTGCAATAGGTGATCCCGACCAGGCCATCTACGGCTTTCGCGGGGCGGATGTCCGAGAATTTTATGCCTTTGGGGAGGATTTTCCCGGGGGGCGGGAAGTGGTTCTCTTAGACAATTACCGGTCCACCCAGAGGATCCTTAGGGGAGCCGCCGCCCTGATGGAAAAAGCACAGGCGCTTCAAGGGCATAACGGTCCCGGCGATCCCATCCTCCTGGCACCCTGCCGTACACCCGAACAGGAGGCCGAGACGATCGTTGAGCAGATCGAAAAATTTCTGGGCGGGACCACGCACTTTTCTCTCGACAGCGGCAGGGTGGCCTCCCATGAGGACGGGGAGAATCTGAGTTTTGGAGACATCGCGGTCCTCTTTCGCCTGAACGCCCAGGGTGATGCCCTGGAGGATGCCTTTTCAAGGTCCGGGATCCCTTATGTCCGCTCCGGGGAAAGGCCCATCATCAGTCGGTATCCCGTCAATGTGCTCTGGCGTTTCCTGCAGGCCGTCCAATATCCGCGCAACCCCCATTATCGGGAGACCTATCTGGGACTCCCCGAGATGGAGGGGAAAGGGCCGGAGGAGATCCTTGCGGGGTGGGCGGACGGGGGACCACTCCGGGATCTTATTGATCGCGCCGCAGAGCTTCATGCCTTCAAGGATCTGGGGGAAGAGGAAGAATCCGCGCTCCGGCGGCTCAAGGAAATGGGGGAAAACTTTGAAGGGGATCTATCCGGCTTCCTCGATGTCCTATCCCTCGATCGGGGGATCGATCATGCCGCCCTTCTCGGAGACCGAACGGCCCTCATGTCCCTCCACGCCGCCAAGGGCCTGGAGTGGCCGGTGGTCTTCATCACGGGTTGTGAGGAGGGATTGCTGCCATGCACCCTGTTCGGGGACAGGGAGAATGAAGAGGAAAGGAGGCTTTTTTATGTCGGCATGACCCGGGCCCGCCAACGTCTCATCCTCTCCCATGCCTCTCGTCGAGCCCTCAACGGCCGTATCCTGAGGCAAGGACCCTCTCCCTTTCTTTCTTTGATCCCTGATGACTGCGCCGGGCCCCTGGAGCGTGCGGGGTGGAAGAGGAAAAAGAAACCCTGGCAACAGCTCGATCTCTTTACCCCGCAGGATAGTCATCCGGCACGGAGGCCGGAGTAAGCGCCCAGAAACAAAAAAGCTCCCCGCATTGGGGAGCTCTTGGTATTGGGGAATCTTTCCCAGCTTTAGTGCTTAAAGGCCCGCTGTCCCGTAAACACCATGGTGACCTGTGGATCGGCCTCGTTACAGGCCTCGATGGACTCGAAATCGCGGATGGATCCGCCCGGGTGCACAATGGCCCGGATGCCTTCTTTGATCGCCACATCCACCCCGTCCCGGAAGGGGAAAAAGGCGTCGGAGATCATGGTCGCGTCGATGAGTCCTCCCTTGGCCGCCTTGGTCTTCTTGTCGATTTCCTCCAGGAGGACCTTGTCTTTTTCACCTTTGTTGATCTGCAGTTCAAGATCCTTGTAGGGAAGGCCGTGCTTCTTGAAACACAGGGCGTCCGCGTACTTGGTGTAGGCCTTGAATATGGCGATCTCCGCCACACCGACCCGGTCCTGCTCCCCTGTCCCGATACCAACGGTCACGCCGTCCTTTACATAGATCACGGAATTGGAGGTAATGCCCTGTTCCACCTGCCAGCCGAAAAGCATATCCTCAAACTCATTTTCGTTCGGCCTTCTTTCTATGGTATAGGTCTTTCCCTTGTACGTGCAGGTGGCCAATGTGAAATCCTTGGCGGTCTTGATGCGGTTCAAGGGGGACTGCTGCACGATGATTCCGCCGTCCATCAGGCTCTTGAACTCGACAAATCTCTGACTCGCATAGTCTGCCAGCCGGTCGATTCGGCCGATTCGCACGATTCTGAGGTTGGTCCTTTGGGCAAGGATCGGGATCACGCCCTCTTCAAAGTCCGGGGCCCCTACGACCTCCAGGTAATTTTCCGAGATCAATTCCGCCGTGGCCTTGTCCAAGGGCCGGTTGAATACGGCACAACCGCCGAATGCGGCGATCCGGTCCGCCGTATTGGCCTTGTCATAGGCCTCTGAAATTTGATCTGCACAGGCCACACCGCAGGGATTGTTGTGTTTGACGATGACCGCCGTGGGCCTGTCCGTCAGGTACCTCAGGATATTCAGGGAATTGTCCAGGTCCGTGAGATTGGTTTTCCCCGGGTGTTTTCCGCTCTGGATCATGTCCTCATCGCTGATGGCCGACGCCAGGCCCTTGCCGGCCTCGATGAAACGGCAGTCCCCGAGTACCAGGTTGCCGTTCACCAATTCGTAGAGGGCGGCCTCCTGTCCAGGATTTTCCCCATAGCGAAGTCCCTTTTCAATAAGCTCTCCGGTCTTTTCATCGGGTATCTTCCAGGCACGCTTTCGGTAAACGAGGGTCTGGTCACCGAATGAGATAGTCATTTCAGAGGGAAAGTGGTCGTCCATTACCGTCTTGTACATTTTTTTCAGATCTTCACTCATAAGACAAATTCCTCCGGACCCAAGCCTCCCTATTTCTTGTGCTTCTCAATATAGGCATAGGCGTTGTGGTTGTGAATGGATTCAAAGTTTTCGGACTCTACGGCAAACCAGGTGATATTGGGATCGGCATTCAGCTTCAGGGCGATATCCCGGACAACATCCTCCACAAACATGGGGTTTTTGTAGGCCTTTTCGGTTACGTATTTCTCGTCTTCCCGCTTGAGCACGGAATAGACATCGCTGCTGGCGGATTCCTCCACGAGTCTGATGAGATCCTCAATCCACACGAACCGCTTGAATCGCAACCGGAGCCTTACTTCACCGCGCTGGTTGTGGGCCCCGAATTCGCTTATCTCTTTGGAACAGGGGCAGAGCGTGGATATCGGGACCTGGATCATGATCACCCGGTCACTGGTATCGCCCAAGGACCCCTTGAAAGTGCACTCGTACTCCATCAGTCCCTGGCTGCCGCTCACTGGAGCCGACTTGTTGATAAAATAGGGAAATGTGATTTCTATATGGGCGCTTTCCGCGTTCAGTCGATCCTTCATTTCTTCCAGGATCTCGGAAAAGTTCTGGAGGGAAATCCGCCGGCTGTGTTCGTTCAGGATCTCCACAAAGCGGCTCATGTGGGTCCCCTTGTAGTACCGCGGTAGATTCACATACATGTTGATCCTGGCCACAGTCTGCTGTTCGCCCATATTCTTGTCCAGGACCGTGACGGGATATCGGATTCCCTTCACACCCACTTGGTCAATGTCTATATTGCGGTGATCCTTAAGATTTTGAACATCTTCCATCATGTCCCCTGAGCCAGAACCCGAGAAAGGCATTATGTCCCAACCCCAAAATCAATGTCAATAAAAACATCCCCACACCGGTCCATGGACCGGCATCCCCGGATTTCCTTTTCGGTCGGGTTCCGTCAATCGAGGTTATAGCGGGGAGGACACGCCAAAGGCATTTTTATGGCTTGATTTTAGAGCGGGAAAGGGATAATCTTCATAACTCACCCACCTATCGGGGCGTGGCGCAGTCTGGTAGCGCACCTGCTTTGGGAGCAGGGTGTCGGAGGTTCAAATCCTCTCGCCCCGACCAGTAATT
>JBMNCO010000006.1:0-8448 GCA_049366815.1 Desulfatiglandales bacterium
CGCCGTCCTTCGGCACGGGACGTGTCCAGGAGTCAGAGACGACGATCGCCTAACTGCAGATTCGGCGCGGAACATCAAGGCAGGGCTAAAGGGGCCCTGCTTTTTTTCGGTTCGGCGAGAATCCCCACCGTTTTTTTTTCGAATGCAGAAGTGCTCGTGAAAAATTCAGATTTGAATGAATACAGCCGAATTAGACGGCAAATATAGAATGGAGACCTTTCCTTGCTTATCTCAGTGCATTCTGATAAGTGAATATTATCCGACACCTCAGAAGAGCGGTAACCACCTATGAACGATTCGAAGAATAAGGGACATAAAGATCTCCTTGTTTCAAAGGATCCCTTTGCCGAGCGTGACGAAAGGCTGTCCTACGTCTACGACCTTGACGATCACCCGCCATTGCGATACGCGTTGGTGTACGGCCTCCAGTGGGCCGTCATCATCTTTCCGGCCTTCGTGATTACGGCGGCTCTGGTCGGGGAGCCTCTCGGGCTCGATGCAAAAGGTGAAATACGGTTTCTCCAGTTTACACTCTTCACTTCGGGCCTCTTCTCCATCATCCAGACCCTCTGGGGGCATCGGTTCCCCGTGATCGAGGGCCCTTCCACGGCCCTGGTGCTCACCTTTATTCTATTGGCCCCTTCCGGACTTCCCGCCCTCCAGGGGGGCCTGATCCTGGGAGGCGCCTTATTGATCATCGTCGTCCTTTCAGGGCGGTTGAACAGGGTCATCGCACTCTTTACGCCCAATGTGGTCGGTGTGATCCTCATGTTGATCGCTCTGGGTCTTCTCCCGCCCCTGATCAGATTCATGACAGGCGTTGATGAAACCCATCCCGCCGGAGAGGCCGGCATTTTTGTCGTCAGCCTCTGCCTTGTACTCCTTATCGCCACCCTTTCCCACCGACTGCGCGGATTCTGGAAGACCTTTTCGCTCCTGATAGGCATGGTTGCCGGGTTCTTATTGTTCCTCGCCCTTCAACGCGTTTCCTGGCATAATTTTTTAGTCGCTCCCTGGCTTTCCTTATCAAGCCGGTGGTTCCAGACCATGCCGGGCTTCAGTTGGAGCACAGCCACGGCCTTTGCATGCGCCTATCTCGCGGTCATGGTCAATAGTCTCGGAAGCCTTCAGGGCGTTGCAGGTATTACAGACCAGGGACGTCTGCCCACCGCCACGCGACGCGGCATTTTGATCAACGGCGCGGCCGGGATTTCCTGCGGACTCCTGGGCGTGGTCGGTACCGTGAGTTACAGCACCAGTCCCGGGTTGATCTTGGTCAACCGGGTTGCGAGCCGCTATACAGTGACCTATTGCGGCGTCATACTCCTTGCCGCCGCCTTTGTGCCCAAGCTTGCCGCCATGCTGGCCCTGGTTCCGTCTCCCGTTGTGGGTGCCGCCCTGTGCATCGCGATGGGAGCACAAGTGGGTGCAGGCATTACAATCATTGCTTCCAGCAGACTCACGTCGAGAGACTATTTCGTGGTGGGACTGCCGATCCTTGTCGGGACCTTGGTGGGGTTCCTCCCCGGCAGCCTTACCGGCTCGCTCCCGGGGTATCTCCAGGTCTTCCTTGCAAACAGTCTGGTTACGGGGATTATAATGGTACTTGCATTGGAACATCTCCTGTTAAGGAAGAGACCGCACGGGAAATAGTCGCGATGCAAAATGGTCATCTCCACATTGAGGTTCCCACCAAAAGAGCGGCAAATCAAATTCTGGACAAGATTAATTCGAGGTGCAATATGAATCCTGCCAAACCCTTTGCCTTTACACCCATATTGGGCTGGTCGGCAAGTCGATATGACACCTTTCAGGCATGTTCCCGTCAATACTTTTATACCTATTATGCCAGGTATGACAAGGACTACCCAAGACAGAGGATTGAAACCTTGAAACGGATGACCACCGTTCCGCTCGAGACGGGGAACATCGTCCACGATGTGATCGAGGTGCTCTTGCAGCGTCTGTTGAAGACTGAAGCGGCCGTTGATGTTGAAAGGTTTTATGATTACACAGGCAGAAAGGTCGCAGAGTATTGCCGGAAAAAGGTCTTCGCTGAAATTCACTATCATGAGATGTCACGTGTTCCTCTTGACGACATCGTTGAAAGGGTTCGCAGTTGCCTGGATAATCTCTTGAGCAGTGAACGATTTGAATGGTTGACAGAAAAGGCCGTCCAGGGGAAAGAAGACTGGCTTATTGAACCGGGAGGATACGGAGAGACGCGGATTGACGGGATGAAGGCCTATTGCAAGGTCGATTTCCTTTTCCCTCTCGGAGATAAGATCTTTATTCTGGATTGGAAAACAGGAAAACCCAATGAGGTGAGGCATCGCAAACAACTTTTGGGTTATACTGCATGGGCCTCCTTCCACCTTTCAAAGGGGGCATCCGAAATCATCCCGATCATTGCCTACCTTCAACCGACCTATTTCGAAAAGTCCCTTGTATTCAACGAATTCGATGTTCAGGGATTCGCCGTTCAGGTCACGAAAGAGACCGAAGAGATGTATGCCTACTGTAAAGACATTGAGCAAAACATCCCCAGGGACAAGGAAGAATTCATGATGACGACAAATGGAATGATCTGTGGCTTCTGCAACTTCAGAGAACTCTGCGGCAGGGACTGACCCTGCGGCAGGATTCTCACACCGCGGGCCCTGCGTCCTCCACAAAGAGTGATCAAAGGCCATCACGAAAGGCGCGGGGCGGATGATGACCTCATAGTGACCAGGAGATCTTTTTGATTGTTCAGCATCGCTGAACTGCGTATACTGAAACTGTAAACGATCATTGGGGCCTTCACCGTATGAAAAGAAGAGAAATTAAGAACGCATGGCCCTATCGCAAAAAGAGGGCACTGAAGCGCAGGAAGGCTGAAATCATTCCGCTCCACACTCTGGAGCGTTACAGTGCTATCTTCAATCATCTCACCGATGCCGTGCTCGTTTCCCGCCCCAGGCAAAGGGGCATCCCCGGCAAATATATTCAGGTCAACGACGAAGCCTGTCGGATGTATGGCTTCTCAAGGAAAGAATTTACCCGGTTAACGTATCTTGACCTGGATGCCAACCCAATAACAGATGCCGACTACAGAGAACGTAAGAAAAGGTTACTCTCAAAAGGTTATTTTCTGTTTGACACCACCCACACGACAAAGGACGGAAAGATAATCCCCGTTGAGGTTCACATGCACATGGCGGACTTCGGGGACGGGCCCATGATGATATCCATTGTTCACGATATCACGATGCGAAGACAGACGGAAGCGGCCCTAAGGAAAAGTGAACAAAAATACTTTAATATTTTTGAGAGCATACAGGACGTTTACTTTGAAGTGGCCTTTGACGGTAAGATCCTGGAGATGAGCCCCTCCATCCAGGAAATTTCGGGGTTCCGAAGAGAACAACTCATCGGAAGATCGGTTCAGGACATCTATGCCGATCCGTCAGATAGACAGGCGTTCCTGACAAGGCTTCAGAAGGAAGGCAAGGTCACGGACTATGAGCTTTTTCTGAAAGACAAGGACGGTACCCGAAAATGGGCCTCGATAAGCGCTAAGCTGGAGAGAGACGACCAAGGTTCCCCCACAAGAATAGTGGGTTCCTTGCGGAATATCTCCGAGCGAAAAAGAGTCGAGCAGTCGCTTTCCCAAAAGGAGGCCCAGATGCGCGCCA
Source organism: Desulfatiglandales bacterium (assembly GCA_049366815.1). Classification (GTDB taxonomy): domain Bacteria; phylum Desulfobacterota; class DSM-4660; order Desulfatiglandales; family HGW-15; genus CAYNYM01. The sequence continues at coordinate 3,678 of JBMNCO010000006.1, forward strand.
TACTCGATGCAACCATTGACAGGATCCGTTATGTCGACAAGGACATGAGAATCATCTGGGCCAACAAGACCATGGGCGCCATGGTCGGCATGTCCTCTGAAGATCTGGTGGGCCGCCGCTGTTACGAACTCTTTTTTGACAGCGAGACTCCCTGCGTGGGTTGCCCGACCCTCAAGGCTGCGAAGACGCACCGGCCGGAACGTGCCGTTATGCACCATTCCTGGATAAAAGGGATAGACAGGGATACGTACTGGGATGCCTATTCAGTACCCATCAGGAATGATCATGGGGGTGATATTGAAGGGTTTATCCAGATCGCCAGGGATATCAGTGAGATGAAAAAAACCATGGAGACCCTGCGCTTGAAGGAGGAGACCCTGCGGGCCATCCTGACCGCCTCTCCGGCAGGGATTGGACTGGTGCAGGAAGGGCGCATACTGAACTGGGCCAACGAAGCCCTCTGTAAAATGCTGGGCTATGATGAGAAATCACTTTTGGGGAAGAATGCCAGAGAGATCTATCCGGATGATGAAGAATACGGACGCGTCGGTGATGCACTGTACGGCGGCATGAGCAAGAAGGGGCGAATCGAAAGTCTGGAAACCCGTTGGGTTACAAAGGACGGCCGGATCATCGACGTTTATCTTCAGGGAGATGCGCTCGATCCCTCCGATCTCTCAAAGGGCATTATCATCACGGCCAGGGATATCACTGAACGCAAGCGTGTCGAAGCACGTATTCACGGACTCAGCCAACAACTCATGAAGGTCCAGGAAGATGAACGCCGGAAAATTTCCCGGTACCTGCACGACAGCATCGCCCAAGACCTTTCCGCGGTAAAGATGGGCTGTGATTCATTCTCTGAAAAACAGAAAAAGTTGCCTGCGGATGTCAGGTTGAGGTTTTCCCAATTTTCAGAAATGCTCCAGAACGCCATCTCGGCCGTCCGGGATATGTCCTATACCTTACGCCCCCCCGTACTGGACGAATTGGGACTTCTCCAGGCATTCAAAAAGTGCTGCGACGAGTTTTCGGAAAAAAACCATATTCATATCGATTTTTATTCAGCAGGAATGAAAAATTTGAGGTTTGAAAGTGATATCGAGATTAACCTCTACAGGCTCCTTCAAGAGGCCTTGACCAACGTCGAGAGACACTCCCATGCCCGCAAGGTGACTATCAGGCTCGTTGCATCCTTCCCCAACATTGTCCTTCGCATCAGAGACGACGGCAGGGGCTTTGACGTAAAGAACCGTTTGGTTCACACCTTGAAGGAGAAACGGATGGGTCTGCAGATCATGCAGGAAAGGGCGAGACTGCTCGGCGGCACATTGACGATTCTGTCCACCCCCATGAAAGGGACCCACATCATCGCCAAGGTTCCCTTTAAGGATAAGCAGAATGGCTCAAAAACAAAGGGTATTTCTGATTGACGACCACGCCCTTTTCAGGGACGGATTGAGGGCCATCATCGAAAAGGACGAGGGATTTGAAGTGGTCGGAGAGGCAGGGACCGGCCATGAAGCAATCCCTGGGGTCAGAAGACTCAAACCTGATCTGGTGGTCGTCGATATATCCCTGCCTGACCGCAGCGGCATCCAATTGACCCGTGAAATACGCGGCCTCCTGCCTGAATCGCGGGTGATGGTCGTCAGTATGCATTCCAAAATCGAATATATCGTCAAGGCCTTTCAGTCCGGGGCCACCGGCTATGTCATCAAGGAATCCGCATCCGGGATACTCATTCAGGGGCTCAAGGCCATCTCAAAGGGTGAGTATTTCATGGACAGTTCGGTCTCCCATAAGACCATTGAAAAGCTCATGGAATTCCCGGCGAAAGAGGAAAAAATTGCGGATGCCGCCTATGAGACTCTGACCTCACGGGAACAGGAGGTCATGCTTGTCCTGGCGGAAGGACTTTCCATCAAGGAGATCTCGGAAAGGCTTTTCATCAGTCCCAAAACGGTTGAGAACCATCGTACCAGCATTATGAAAAAGCTTGGCATTCAAAGCCCCGTTGAACTGGTCCGTTACGCGGCGAGGATCGGATTGATTGATCTGGGTCTCTGAGTGCATGCCTGTCTCTTGCTCGGGCTAAATTCCCGCCAATCCAGGACCTAATCCCACTTCACAGGATTCTCTCCTGCAAAACAGACCTTTCCCCGCAAAAAACAAGCTCTCTCCCTATAGACAAATTAGACATAAGCCTTAAGATGGTTTATGAATCACAAAAGAGAGATTAGGGTCTCCATCCTTTCTTGCACATGTCTCATGAAATGTAATCGTATTCCAAAATCCCGGACCGGCTGTCAGTGATCATGCTGAGACTCAACTCTTGTCAGGAGGAAACCATGAGTAAAAAAAATGCGATGGAACCGCTGACAGTGCAAGAAACAACTGAGATGAGTGTTGCTTCTCGAGGTGAAAAAGCGGCCTCAACAAAGGATTACCTGGACATTCCTGCCTTAGTGAGGAGCATCCAACGAGCGGACGGAGAACCCGATTGTTTCCGAAGACCGAAAAAGGATTGCAGACGAGTGGACTGCAAGTGGCGACGGTACTGTCTGGAAGACGGTATTCTTGGCCTGTAAGTGGCAACGGCAGGACCAGCTGGAGCAGGGCGATCTTCGGCCGCCCGGGGCCAAGATCCCGAGGAGGGCCTTGTGCCCTGGGGGTCGGAGTCTCCTTACCGTGACATTACCTGTGTGGGGGAATCGCCCCCAAATTGACGACGGACAGAAATTTGAGGAGGATGAGATGAATTTCAATGAGACAAGAAAGATGGCCAAAGGCATGGGCATCAACACCTATCGATTGAAAAAACCGGACATCATTCGCGCCATCCAGCGGGCGGAATGCAATATGGAGTGCTTTGGGACGGAAAGGGTGGAATCTTGCAGTGAGGACCTGTGTCTATGGAGACATGATTGCCTTTGGTCAAAAAATTATTCGCCGTCTGATCATTGATGACCTACCACTTGGTCCCCCCGGAATTTTGACTAAAATTTTTGATAGGCCTTTCAAAAGAGCAACCGGCCGATAGGCATAAAGACCTTTTCCCGCAGCCGGAATGATAGGAGTTTTCCCGTGGCATCCAATTTTAGAATCGATATGCACCATGACGGTGCCACCCTGCACTTTCAATTGACGGGTGATTTTGACGGCATCTCCGCATGTCAACTGCTGGAACATTTGAAAAAGAGTTGCAACGGTATAAACCAGGTGATGGTTCATGCCGAATCCTTGAAAACCATTCACCCCTTTGGATGCAATGTCCTTCAAGGTCGTTTCCACGAACTCAAAGGTCATTCAGCCCGCATTTTCTTTGTAGGGGATAAGGCGAGACAGATCGCACCCGAAAAGGCCATGCATCTGCAGGCTCCATAATCTGCAAGCGACGGTCTCAAATTTTTGATGTATTTTTCAGAATTCCCTGTTTGACCCTGTCATGTGCGATGGGATCGACATCCGGACGACTGCACTACACACTCCCGGCTTCTTTCGTAATGATGGAGGGTTATGCTTTGGTAGAAGGGATTGGAGAACAAGAAAAAATGAAGGACATGCCGGTCGTTCAGGCCATGTGCAAGACACAAAACGACATGGATTCTAAGGCAAGGATAAGCGGATTGGAAAACGATATTCCAGATTTTCAGTTATTAGAGCAGGCTCTCAAGGATAGCGAAGAACGTTATCGCATGGTGGCTGATTTCAATTACGATCTAGAGACATGGCGCGGGCCGGACGGCCGTTATATCTATGTTTCTCCCTCCTGCGAACGCATCACGGGTTACAGCCGGGATGTGTTCATGGATGACCCCTGGTTGATAGAAAGGATTGCCCATCCCGATGACAGGGAACGCGTCTCCAGGCATTTCAGAGAGGATTTCGGCGAAAGGGAAATAAGGCATATAGATTACAGGATTTTCACAAGGGACGGAAAGGAGCGGTGGATCAGCCACTACTGTCAGCCGGTCTGCGGAGTGGACGGCGCATGGCTGGGCCGACGTTGCAGCGATAGAGACTTCACGGATCGAAAGCGCTCCGAAGACGCCCTCAGAGAGTCCGAGGCGCACCACCGCGCCATCATCGAGTCCTTTGACGGCCTGATATATACCTGCTCCCAGGATTATCGCATTGAATTCCTGAACCAGCGATTCATTGATCGTATCGGTTACGATGCGAAGGGAGAATTATGTTACAAGGCCATTCATGGACGCGACGTCGTCTGCTCCAGGTGCATATTCAAAGAGGTATTCAATGGCAAAACCATACGCAAGGAATTCCGGAGCACGGTGGATAACCGCTGGTATTACAGCATGAGCGCCCCCGTCTATCATATCGACGGCAGCATCTCCAAACAGACAATGATTTTTGACATCACCGACAGAAAAGAAATGGAAGAGGCGGTAAAGAGAGGTTCTGAAAGGATAAAGCGCTTCGCCTATTCCGTCTTGCATGATCTCAAAAATCCTGTGATCGGCATTTACGGGCTGACGAAAAACCTCCAAAAAGTATACGGTGAGACCCTCGATGAAAAGGGCAAGACCCATTGTGACCTCGTCCTGAAGGCAGCCGAAGAGATCTATTCACTCGTGCAACAGATCAATGTCTATATCTCTACGAGCGAGGTCCCCCTGAAGGTCGAAAGCATAGACCTGAAAAATATCATCCAGCTCGTCAAAGAGGAATTTTCATCCCAACTCAGTCTTCGACGGATCGCCTGGTCGGAGCCTGAAGTTTTACCCGTGATCAAGGCCGACAGGATCTC
>JBMNCO010000007.1:0-15728 GCA_049366815.1 Desulfatiglandales bacterium
GCCGGCCGCGTTGCGAAATGTCGGCGAGACGGCCTCGTAAAGAGATCGGAGCGCAAGTTTTTCAAATCTGTCGACCCGCGGAGGCGGCTAAAGAGCCTGACACCATTATGATAAGACCTTTTAGAAATACCTGTGCGCTTTTTCTCTCATTGTTCCTTTTGAGTGGGTGTATGAAACTGGCGCTCCGGTTTTCGCCTTCATTGATCTCTAATATCAAGCAGGCTGCTTTCGAAGAATGCGATCCTGAACTGGCGAGGGTCGCGATCCCTTCAAACATCAAGCTCTTGGAAGGACTTCTAAAAAGCGATCCTGACAACCGTCATGTCCTGGCCGCCCTCTGTCAGGGCTTCAGCGGGTACAGCCACCTTTTCGTGGAATATGACTCACCCCAAAGGGCATCAGATCTTTATCTCCGGGCGAGGGAATTTGGTTTCAGAGCCCTTGGGGAGAAGGGAGAATTTCTGAAAGGCCTTGGTACATCCGGGCCACAACTTCATGAAAAACTGCAGACATTTTCTCGGGAGGATCTGGAACCCCTTTTCTGGGTCACTTTTTCCTGGAACGCATGGGTCAATCTGAATCTGGACCAGCCCGTCGCTATTGCAGAATTCCCTATACTGGACGCCTGCGCGGAACGGATCACAGAGCTCGGGGGGGATTACATGTTCGGGCTGCCCTGGGTGTTGTTGGGGTCCACCCTTTCGGCTCGTCCTCCTCTTTTTGGAGGTGATCCGGACAGGGCAAAATTCAGCTTTGAACGGGCATTAACGATGAGCCGCGGTGAGTTTTTTCTGGTCCAATACCATTATGCCAAATACTATGCGGTAAGGGTTCAAGACCGATCGTTGTTTGATCGCCTCCTTCAAGACGTTTTGGAAGGCGACCCTCAGGCGATAAGAGACGTTTGCCTGATCAACAGGGTCATTCAGCAAAGGGCTGTTGAACTCAAAAAAAAGGGAGATGATTTATTCCTTTAGGAGAGTGATTCTTGAACAAAAAAAATCTCGTATTGAGCATCCTCGTCTTCTCGGTTTTTTGGATAAGCGCCTTCCCCTGCCGTTTAGCTGAGGCGGCAGGACCCTTGATCATCAAATTCGCCACCCTGGCGCCGGAAGGATCCACCTGGATGAAACACATGCGACGACTGGACAACAGGATCAGGGACAAGAGCCAGGGACAGATCGGATTCAGGATCTATGCGGGTGGTATCGCGGGCGATGAGCTGGATGTCTTGAAAAAACTCAGGATAGGACAGATTCACTGTGCAGCCTTTTCCGGCGTCGGCTTCGGTCAAATCCTCCCCATGGTCAGAGTCCTTGATCTCCCGTTTCTCTTCAGGGATTACACAGAGACGGATCTTGTTCACACTTCTCTGGAGGGCTTTTTTTCGGAACGGTTTCGGGAAAAGGGTTTTGAGCTTCTCGCTTGGGCAGAGGTGGGCAATATACACCTCTTTTCCCAGAAACCCATTCAGAGAGTGGAAGACTTGTCAGGACTCAAGGTCTGGACCTGGTCCGGCGACCCGATTTCAAAGGAAACCTTCACCATAATGGGGACCCTTCCCATTCCCCTTTCCGTTACGGACGTGTTGACGGCCCTCAATACGGGAATGATTGACACGGTCTATGCACCGCCTCTGGGCGCCCTCGCCCTCCAGTGGCATCGTTCTGTCAAATATATGACCTCCCTCCCTCTGGCCCACTCGACAGGCGCCCTGCTCCTTTCAAACAATATCGGATCAAAAATCCCGGGCCCACTGCTTGAAATGCTCAAATCCGAATCAGAGAAGGCCATGCGCGACCTCATTGGCGATTTGAGAAACCAGGCGGAACAGGCCGTCAAAATCATCGAAGAGGGCGGGTTGACCGTGCTTCCAATGCCGGAAGAATCAGGCCTGGAGAATTTCTATGAAATTCATGAACAGGTGGCCAAAAATCTGTCCGGCAGGGTGTATCCTCCCGAACTCCTGGACCGCGTTTACGGGATCCTGCAAAAGGTTCGTTAGAAAACCCAACAGCAGATGGATCCGGCATGCTTTATTGCCGGCCGGTTGGCCATGAGAGCAGGAAGAACCTTGATGAACACGCTGAAGTTGATAGAAAGGGCAATTGCCCGCATCGAAGGGTGGCTTGTGGTCCTCTTCCTGAGTCTCATGATTTTTCTGACATTCCTCCAGATCCTCCTCAGATCCCTGTATACCCATGCCCATCTATCCTGGGCCAATGCCCTGATGGGGAGTCTGGACTGGTCTGAGCCCTTTGTCAGGCTCTTGGTCCTTTGGCTCACCTTTCTGGGTGCCTCCCTTCTGACACGGGAAGACCGGCATATCAAAATCGACCTTATGACGGGATTGATCCCATCCCCATGGCGACCCCTCCGGGAGGTCCTTCTTTCGCTGGTCTGCATCGTCATCCTGTCCCTGGCGTTGAAGGCCTCGATTGTCTATCTCCACATAGAAATGACTTACGGGGCCAAAGTGTTTATGGAACTGCCGAGCTGGGTGGCACAGATGATCATACCCTTGGGCTTCGGGACCATCCTGTTCCGCCTTTTTCTTAGAGGCCTTGAGCAGGGTATCATCTTGTTCAGGAGAAAGAAGACATGATCCCAGCTCTGGCCCTCCTGATCATCATCTTCACGATCCTGGGTATGCCCGTTTTTCTGGGTATCACAGCGGCTGCGATGTTGGGACTCAGCGTGAACCATGTCGATCTTTCGGCTATACCCATTGAAATTTTCAGGCTGGCCAATTCACCCGTACTCCTGGCTATTCCACTCTTCACCTTTGCCGGATATCTCCTCAGCGAAGGCGGCACCTCTGCACGGCTAGTCCGTTTTTCCAGGAGCCTCTTCGGATGTATCCCCGGGGGATTGGGGGTTGTGGCCTTGGTCTCCTGTGCCTTTTTTACCGCCATTACCGGCGCGACGGGGATCACGATTATCGCCCTCGGAGGTCTCCTTTTTCCGGCCCTGGTTTCAGAAGGATACGAAGAGAACTTTTCTCTGGGATTATTGACGACCTCCGGGAGCCTCGGTCTCCATTTCCCCCCCAGCCTTCCCATCATTCTCTATGGATTTGTCTCCGGGGCCAGTATTGAGAAACTCTTTCTTGCGGGCCTCCTCCCCGGCATTGTCATGGTTGTGGTGCCGTGCCTCTTTTCAGTATTCATGGGCAGGAAGTGGAAGTTGGAAAAACCGGTATTTTCAATGTCCGAATTCCTGGTGTCTCTCAAAAAGGCGGCATGGGAATTGCCTATTCCTTTTCTCATCCTTGCCGGCATTTACTCCGGCATTTCCACGGCCACTGAAGCAGCCGCCCTCACAGTGGTTTATGTCCTTTTTATAAAGACGGTGGTTTTTCGGGAATTGAATCTCCGGCGTGACATACCCGCAGTCATGCGGGAGAGCATGAAAATGGTCGGGGGAATCATGATCATTCTGGGTGCGGCCCTGGGCTTCACCAATTACCTGGTCGACGCCTTCATTCCCATGAAAATACTCGAGGCGATGGAGGGCATGATTGAGACCAAGATCGGCCTGCTCCTCATCCTCAACTTTTTTCTCATACTCGTTGGATGTATGATGGATATCTTCAGTGCAATAATCGTTGTCGTACCTCTGATTATGCCGCTTGCCGCCCGGTTTGGCATTGATCCGGTCCATCTCGGGATAATTTTCCTGGCCAACCTTGGGATCGGTTACAACACACCGCCTGTCGGTCTGAACCTCTTTATCGGCAGTTCGAGGTTTGATCGCCCTGTTGTCCAGTTGTACAAGGCGACACTACCATTCCTAGGACTCCTTTTGCTCTCCCTCCTCTTGATCACCTATTGGCCGCCTCTCAGCACTTTTCTCCCCTCTCTCCTGAAATAAGCCCAAGGGGTTCATGAGCGTTGTATATCATATCCCCGCACTGTGCGGCACATCCTGGTCACGAGGTCGGATTCAGGCCTTCTTGATTTTCCCCCGGCCATGATTATAGATTATAGGTAGGCAGAAAAGTCTGTAACCTTTTTTTCTTTTCGTTCTCACTATTCACAGATATAGGAATGGGAAACAAAATCACCGCTGGGGCCCAATTACAAGGCCATTTGACACAAAACATCCGGTGGGAAACCAGAAAAAATCCTGGAGGTCACATTCATGCCGATTTATGAGTTCAAATGCAACAAGTGCGGCAAGAGCTTTGAGCATCTTGTCCTGGGAAGCGATCGAGAACAAGGTCCTTCTTGTCCCGTGTGCGGACACGGGGACACAAGCCGTCTCATGTCTTCCTTTTCATGCGGTTCAGCAGATTCCAAGGGAGGAATTGGAAGTATCTCTTCATCCTGTTCATCACCTTCCGGCGGTTTTTCCTGAGCGTAATCATCGCAGCCGTGAGCTGCAGGAGGTGTTATCACGCGAGATGGATCAGGAAAACATCAAAACAAAGGAGAAGCCCGTGGGCATTTTATGGTTTTTACTGATTATCGTCATATGGATTGCGCTGCAGGCCTTTTTGCTGCCCAAACTCGGCATATCGACCTGAATGCGACCCGGTTGCCAGGTGGGCGACGACAAAGGGCAGGCGGTCAACGTAGAAAAAGAAGCGAATTCTGAATAATCGACTCCATTTTAAAGCCTCTGTGCGTTTCCCTTCACCTGTTTGAAAACGCATTGAGTATCCCAAGTGAAAAACGCCACGTCCCGCACCGTAAAGGCATGGAACATGGCGTTTTTCCCCTGATCTTCTGGCAGCGGCCTAGATCTGTTTTCCACTCAAACCAGTCACAAACTCATTAATCAAATGGTCATTGTCCTTGTCGGTAATGCCCTTTGCAATTTTTTCTTCAACAAGCGCCATAGCCATGTCGACCATCTCGTCCGACAGTGCCTTTTTCGCCATTTCCTGCCTGTAAGCGGCATAATCCCGGGCGTCCTGAATCATCTTTTCTGCTGAAATCCGGGCCTCTTCAATAATTTTATTTTTTTCTCGCTCCCCCATTTCAAGGATACTGGCTCGAATTTCATCCAGGTGCGCGTGTATCCCCTCGAGCCTTTCAGCCTCGGCGTCCCGGCCGACCTTCCTCTCCTCTTTATCGCCGTTTATTCTGTCCAATTCCTCAGCAATTTTCCCGCGCGTGCCTTGCAGAAAATTCATAAGGGGTTTTCTTGCGAACTTGATAAAGAAAAAGACCAGGATCCCAAAATTAACAAACAACATAACATTGTCCCAGACCTTTCGACCGGTCGATATGCCCTCCGATCCAAAGGCATCCGGGACAAAATACAGGAAATGACCCGCCACGAGGCCTGCGAACAAAATCGGGATGAAAAGACCTCTTCTTTCATTCTTACTCAAGCTCAAGCTGCTATCCTCCTGCCGATCACCCGCTCAATAATCTCCTCGGCCAGCACAATCGCTTCATTCAGCAACAAAGGTTGGGTCTTCCGGACCTCTTTCTCCGCCTCAATATCCGCTTTTGATCTTATGGAGGAAACCTGTGCCAGGGATTCTTCAAGGGATTGATCAGCCTCCTGCAGTCCCAGACGCCTCAGCTGGTCCCTTTCCAGAGCCGCCCCTTTTCTCGCATCATTCTGTACGGAGACCAATTCCTCTCTAAATCGCTCTGTTTCGAGCTCCAGAGTGACAATCTCATCCTTTGTCTTTTGAATGTATTCGGTCCGCTCATCAATCAATTTGAGGATGGGCCGGATCATAAGCCGGTTCAGGATGAAGACCAGGATCAAAAAATGAATGATCTGGACAACGAGCGTTGCATTGATGCTAATCATGACTTCCCACCCATTTTGATCGCGTTACACCACAAAAAGAAGAAGCAGAGCGACCACCAGCGAATAGATCCCCGTCGATTCAGATACAGCCTGACCGACAAGCATGGTTCGAGTCAATAGACCGGCTTCCTGGGGCCTCTTTCCGATTGCCTCGCAGGCCTTTCCACCGACAAAACCTTCACCGACACCGGGTCCGATAGCCCCGAGTCCCATGGCTATACCGGCGCCTAAAAACGCCGCCGCCTTGACGAGATCTGCACCTTCAATCATATCTTTTCCTCCCTGATGTTTTTAAACGCACCGACGATAAGATATCAAACCACAAAGATAAGAACGAGACTCACGACCATGGCATAAATCGCGGTCGATTGTGAGACGGCCTGGCCAACCAGCATGGTCCGTGTAAGGGGTCCTGTTTCCTCAATATTCCTGGACACCCACCTGACCGCGCCCTCGGCGGTAAGCCCGTTTCCGATTCCCGGCCCTATGCCACCGAAGCCCATGCTGATACCCGCGCCAAGAAGCGCCATGGAGGCCGCAAGGCCCGTGGACTCGGGGAACGTTTTGAAAATCAAGACAAAGCTGATCAAAAGGCCGAAGATGGAGGGCGTCTGCGACACGGCCTGACCGATGAGCATCGTCGTAGATACCTGCCCGAAACTGTCCGGCTGTCTGGCGATTCCTTCGCAGCTCGCCCCGGCCGCCATGCCCCCTCCGGCCCCTGATCCGATGGCGGCCAGACCCGTACTGACACCGGCCCCCAAAAAGGCGGCCCAAGTCGGGGTCAGAGGCAGATTCCCGAAGTCCATGAACAGGAGCATCAGTGCCACGACCATGGAGAAGATAGCAGGGGTCTGACAGACCGCTGACCCGATGAGCATATTGGTGGTCAGGCGGCTCGCGACGCCGGGCTGTCTTGCAAGTCCCAGACAGGCCTGTCCCGCGGGGTAGCCCGAACCGATACCCGACCCTATGGCACCCAGTCCCATGCAGATTCCGGCGCCCAGAAGGGCCGCGGCCTTGAGCATGTTCACTGAACCTGCCTCGAGAAACAGCAGCAGTATGGCAATGACGAGTGCGAAAATAGCGGCTGATTCCGCAATGGCCTGACCGACGAGCATGTTCTTGATGATGTCGCCGGACTGCCCGGGTCTGCGGGAAAGCCCCTCATTGGCCATGCCGGCCGTGTAACCCTCGCCCAATGCCGCACCGATGGCCCCAAGTCCTATGCACAGGCCGGCGCCTGCGTAAGACGCCAATTGTACTGCTGTATTTACATCGAAAACCATAGCTACTTAACCTGAACGGAGATATAGACAAGTGTCAGCATCGTGAATACAAAGGCCTGAATCGTTCCAATGAACAGACTGAAAAAACATATCAGAAAAGGGGGAAGAATCAGGCTGTAAATCAAGTGGGAAACGACCAGTATAATGATGGCACCACCCAGGATGTTGCCGTAGAGACGAAATGAGATGGAGACAACCTTGGCCAGTTCGCCAATGATGTTCAGAGGCGCCATGAAAAAAATGGGTTCGCAATACTCTTTCAGATATTTTTTGAAGCCCTTTGCCTTTATCCCGGCGTGATGAGCAAGAATAAACCCCAGGATCCCCAGACCGAGAGGCGTATTGAGATCCTTGGTCGGCTCCGAAAGCTTTGGAATGATCCCGAGCCAGTTGCTGAGTAAAAGAAACATGAAAAGACTGCAGATAAGTGGGAAATACCTCTTAGCCAAATTTTCGTCCAGGGCATCGACTGTCAGCTCTTTAAAAATACTGACAAACAATTCAGCAACCACCTGGAAAGGATTGGGCAATAGATCCACACTCTTTACGGCGAGAAAACCGAAGACAATCAGCCCGGCCATGACAATCCATGTCATGATGATTGTCTCGACATTGAAAACGAGCTTAAATCCAAACAGACTGATAACGAATTGGGGTATTTGGGTCAGGTCTTCCATCTTTTGAATCTATCCTAACTGTAATCGAATCGGAAACGGTCACGCGAGAATGCCCGGCCTTTTCTTGCCCTATCGGCGCGTAAAAAAAGGCTCCAGAACCACAAATTTAAATATTGTCACAATCTGGACGGCGAAAATACCGATAACTGTCGCTGTGAGGTCGATAGCGTTCAATTTCACCGCCAAGATCACTGGAAGAGCTAGGATAAAATATCTGGATAAAATGGAGGCCAGACTTATGAATCTGGCCTTTGTGCGGGACTGCCCCAGTGTCAATGGGGTGAATCTTCCCAGAAGAAGAAAATTCAGAATGCTGAAGCAAGTGCCCAGCAAGATGCCTTTTGCAATATTCTTCTCGCTGAGAATCAACAAGACAACCGCAAGCACAAGGGCGGAAGACATTGCCCAAAAGCATATTCTTTTCTGGAACAGGCCGACTTCATCAGTTTGTTTATTCATTTTCGGGTCTTTTCTTCTTTGTCATCTTCGATCATTTCCATTATCTGCCTGTAAGCCGTGTAGCCCCCTCCGGCAATGCCCAATAGAATAAAGATCGTAATGAAAACACCCTTTGTGTTGAGCCACTTGTCCAGGTAGTAGCCGATTGCGAAACAGAACAGGATCGACCCTGCAACGGTCAGGCCAACTTGCATGACCAGGTGCATGTTTTCAAAAGTCTTCCTGTCCTTTTTAAAACTAAACAGAATTTTGATCTCTCAGTTTTTCAAAGAATGGTTAGGATTTAGTCTTCCCTATTATTGGTATGTGGCGCTAATCTATATTTCAATACGCCGTGTCTGTCAAGGTAAAATGGACAATATACATGCGATATTTGCGATCCCGATGGTGAGAAGACGGATGGACATCATCCTCACTCATATTGCGCCATGTCACGACGGGTATCGCTTGAAGACTCTCTCTTTTCCAACAAAAGAATGGCCACCCGGGATTGTTATCCATTCGACTTCAGGGTCTCGCAGTGACAGGTCTTTTTGATTTACAGGATGCCGTTTATCTTTTAATCTCTATACAAATTCCGAAGGTCAAAGGCATTTCACCTGAAACCCAAACCTCAACAAGACAAAGGAGGTCTTCCATGGCCCTTCATCCCAAGGACATCAAACCGCTTGTCGCAGAAGTGCTTTCAGTAAAAGGTGGATGCAGTGCAGGACACAAGGTGGGAGAGACTTTTCAGCTGAGCTGCTGGGATACCGGCGGGCTTTGCGGTTTTTTTTATCACGACATCTTTCCCAGCCTGAACGTGATGCAGTTTGACGGCAAATATCCCTGGGGAGCAGCGGATCAATTGGTTCTTGAGTGTCCTGATCGGGAAAACGCCGTCACCCTCCGCATCCGAAAGGCCTGAAAATCTCGACAGGCCTTTGGGGATGCGACGGCCTTCAAACGGAATGGAGGGGGTCAAGGTGAGTCCTGAATATTTTAGACGACTTTGTCCATCACGCGGATTCCCCGGATTTATGGTGTCCCCTTTTCCTTCATGGTCACCCTGATGTCCGTGATTCTGGTGCCGGGGTATTGTCCCCCTTCGTCCTTCTCGATATACTTCACCATATCCCAGACCGCATTGAGGGCCGTGGTGACGCCGATCAGGGCCTCCATCTCCACACCCGTCCTGGCCTGGGCCCTTACAAAGCATTTTGCCTCGATCTGATCTTCCGCCACCTCGAATCCGATGCTCACCGTATCCAAGGGGATCTGATGGCAGTGTGGGATGAGAAGGTGGGTCTGTTTGGCGGCATTCATGCCGGCCACTTCGGCCACCAGAAGGGGATCACCCTTCTTGATCCCTCCTGCCTTGATCTCGTTGATCGTATCCCTGGAAAGTATAATCTTCCCGGCTGCCTCAGCCTGTCGGCGGACAACCGGTTTTTCAGTCACATCGACCATTCCCATAATATGTTTCCTTCCTGCTGTTAGCGTTCACCGCAAGGGTCCTGGTTTTTCCAGGTTTTGAAGCGGATTCAGGACGACACCTTTCGGTGATCTGATTTTTACTTGAAAAATTCTTTCTTCTTACTCGATTCAGCCTTGATACGGTTCACCGCTTCCATAAGCGCCGCAAAGACGTGCTCCCGGATATCGCCCGCTACGGCAACCGCCATAACTTCGTCTCCGATGGACAGATGCCCTTCATTGATATCAACCAAAGCATCTACTATACCAGGCATCTTTTTGATATCAATTAATATATTTTCCAAAGCATCTCGATCGTATACCACTTCGATATCCGTGACCAGACGACCGTCTCTGGATGTACCCCGCACCACTCCAAGGTGGCTTGCGATCATCCCGATCCGGTGGGACTCCGGGTGCTGTTTCAGTTGATTAATCATTTTATTGATGTCCATTTTGTTCTTCTCCATTGTTGTCCTGATCAAGCCCGAACAGGTTCCTGGTTACGTCTAAATAGGTATCCCTGCTGGACCTTTCGGCCTTTCTTTTCAATACCAGAATAGGGTCGTTGATGATCTTCTCAGTTATGGAGACGGTCAGGGTCTCTACGGCCTTTTTTTGAGACGGCGTGAGGCCGTTAAGGGCCGCAATACTTTTTCTGATCTCTCCCTGCCTGATATTCTCCGCCTTTTCACGAAGTGAAATGATCGTGGGAACCACGGCGAGGGTCTTCACCCACCTTTCAAACTTGATGACCTCCTCCTGCACGATGCGCTCTGCCTTGACCGCTTCCTGCTGCCTCTGGGTCCTGTTGATGCTGATCACCCCCTTGAGGTCATCGATGTCATAGACATAGACATTTGCCAGTGAATTAATATTGGGATCCACGTCCCGGGGTACGGCGATGTCGATGAAGAAAACGGGGCGGTTCCGCCTTTTCCTCAGACTACTCTTCACCTGATCGTAGCGGATGACGTATTCCGTCGAGGCCGTAGATGCAATCACGATATCCGCCTCAAGGAGCTGGGCATCAATCTCTTCGAGGGACACCGCCTCTCCCCCCAAGTGCCCGGCGAGCTCCAGGGCCCGCTGAAATGTTCGATTGGCTACGCGAATCGTGCTGATACCCTGTTTCAATAAATGTTTCGCGGCCAGTTCGGCCATCTCCCCGGCCCCGATCAAGAGAACCTTCCGGTCACGTAATTCATGGAAGATCTTCTTGGCCAGTTCCACGGCGGCATAGCTGATGGAGACAGCCGCATCTGAGATCCCGGTTTCCGTCCTGACACGTTTGGCCACATGAAAGGCACGGTGCATGAGTCTGTTGAGAATAACGCCTGAAGTCTTTGCCTGGGTGGCCTGATAATAGGCGTTCTTGATCTGCCCGAGAATCTGGGGTTCACCCAGGACCATTGAATCCAGACTGGAAGCCACTCGAAACACATGTTTTACCGCATCCATGTCCTCATAGTCATAGAGGATATGCGGGAATTCATTTTCAGGGATACCCCCCAAACCCGCCAAGAGAGACACCATGGAACGTTTTGCAAGCTCGGGAGTTTCTGTAACGCAAAGGGTCTCCACCCGGTTGCAGGTTGAAAGAAAGAGGCCTTCTCTGATGCAGGAAATGCCCCGCATAAAATCAAGGGCCTTTCTTGGGTTGTCCACCTCCCTTGCAAGACACTCCCGCACCTCGACAGGGGCCGTCTCATGGTTGATACCGATGTTGACGATCTTGATCATCCCCCCGTCATGCCCCCCAGATTCCTGAAGCTATGATAACTGCTCAGCCAGAGACTGGCGCCGATAAAAGTAAAGACCAAGACCGCAAAGCCGATAATAGACATCACGGCCGCCCTGCGTCCTCTCCAGCCGACGGCCAGTCTTTCGTGTAAAAGAGTCGCATAGATCAACCACGTGATCAAAGACCAGACCTCTTTCGGATCCCAGCGCCAGTAACTGCCCATGGCATAGTAGGCATAAATGGATCCGGTAATCATGCCGATCGTCAACAGTGGAAAACCATTGATAAGAGAATAATGGTTGATGGAATCAAGAGTCTCGAGAGAAGGCAACATCCGGTAGAAGGCCCCAAATCTCTTATTTTTAATCTGGCTTTCCTGAATCAAATACATGATTGAGGCCATAAAGGCGATCGCAAAGATGCCGTTTCCCATGAAACTCGTTCCCACATGTATGGTCAACCACAGGCTCCTGAACATGGGCTTGACCGTCACATCCGCAACGGGCATGGCCGAAGAGATAATCATAAGGCAGGCCGCCAGTGGGGCCACGAAGGAACCCAGAACCATCAGCCTAAACTTCAATTGGAAAAGCAGGTAAGCGCCCAGGATAGTCCACGCGAAAAAGGTCAGGGCCGCCTTGAGGGTCAGGGCCGGCGCCGCTCCGAGATCATAGTAGCGCAGCGCCAGGAAAAACGTGAGGATAGCGAAACCGACAAAGAGTACCCGATAGGACCAACGATACACCCTCTTGTCTTGCTTGAAGATAAAGGCGATAAACCCGCCGGTGGCCAGGAGTACCAGCAAAAGGGCCAATCTATAGAGGTGCAAGGCCGTCATTCTATTCATCCTCGTGAATAGTCATTCCCACAAGCACGATTTTCACGTTTCAATCGTCTTTCTATCCATGCCGGGGCGTTCCTGGAGGCTCAACCCTCGGATATCCTCACCGCTGTAACGGCTGCCCAGAATACCGTTCACAATGGAGGCCCCTCTTCCCCAGTCACCCTTTGCTAAGGCCTCGATAAGAGGCGAGTGGACAAGTTCATAAAAGATCTTCTTGTTTTCTGCGCCTGAAAGGCAACGGGCCAGGACGGTCTTTCTGAGTTGACCCAATAAATTCAAAAGCTCTGCGTATTCAAAACCAAAGGCATTTTCCAGGTCTTCCCGCACCTTCCTTGCCAGGGCGGGACTCCTCCCGGACGTGGAGACGGCTATCTGAAGATTCCCTCTTCGGAGGATGGAAGGAACAATAAAGTTGCAATCCGCGGGCTGGTCCACGGCATTAATGAGAAGACCTCGGGACCTGGCCGCCACGCTGATCTCCTGGTTCATTCGGGCATCATCGGTTGCAGCAATCACCAGGAACACATCGTTCAGATGCGTCTCAATAAACTCAGATCCCAGATATCTGACCCTCCCCCCATCTGCATACTCGCGGAGCGTGTCGTTCAGTTCCTTGGCGATGACATGAACCCTCGCACCGTATTCCAAAAGGGTGTCGATCTTTCGCCGGGCAACCTTCCCTCCCCCGACCACCAGCGCTTTCTTCCCTTTGAGATCCAACAGAATGGGATAATACGTCATGATAAGCCAAACCCCAACTAGATGTACTGGTCCACCATATCCCGAATAAAGTCTTCCACCGCTTCTTCCCCGCCCTTTGACATGATTTGCCGCATAAGCCCTTCTATCTTTGCGTAGGTTGCAGGATCCCGGCCCAAATCATCAGTGGATCGGTATGCGCCCCCCCTTCTTCCCAGGCGATATATTAGACGTTCCCGGTCCGGCATCTCCTGATATCTCCGTATGACCTGCAGCATCCCCGGCTTGTCCTCGGGGAGCGTCCCGGTGACCTCCTCCAGCAGATTCATGATATGATCGCTTGTCACCGTACTCGTGATACCCTCCAGATTCTCGATAAAAACGCGGAGTTCCTCCGCGATCATATCATCGCTCTGCATCTTGAATTTTCCCGCTTTCATGTCCTCCCAAAGGGGCACCCGGTCCGGTACACGAAGACTTCGTATGCGGATGAAATGGGGATTGATCCCGTTAAGGACCCGAGCCGTGTCTTCGGCGTGTTCTTTCCAGAGGCCCTGTCCCCCAAGTCCCGGCATCACATATTCGGAAAGCTCCAGCCCGGCCTGAACCGCCTTTTTGCCCGCTTCTATGTGTTGGGCCGCAGTAACACCCTTTTTCATCATTTTCAGGACCACATCACATCCGGATTCCAGGCCCACATGCACCCTGTCCAGCCCGGCCAGCCGAATACTCTCCAGTGCTTCGAGGGATTTTCGGTTGATCGTCCTGGATCTTGAATAGGTCGTAACCCGGGTGATCTCCGGGAATTTTTTCCTGAGAAATTTGAGGACTTCAACCAGGTCCTCGGTTTTCATGATCAGGTTGTCTGCATCCTGAAGAAAGCAGGAACCCTTGCCGTAATAAAGCCAGGTCGCCATGCTTCGATAGAAGTCACTGTATTCCGAGTCGCTGAACAGATGGCTGATGACCTCGTCATTGACTCTCCCGTTACATCCGAGACGCCAGGATAGGGCCTTTATTTCATCAGCGATGTCCCTTGCAGCCTGAATGTCCGCCTTGATCTCCTCGACCGTCCTGAGGGAAAATTTTCTTTTTTTATATACCGGACAAAAACGGCACTGATTCCATGGGCAATTTCGTGTCACGCGCAGGAGAAGGCTCTGTGCTTCGTTCGGCGGCCTGATAGGCCCTTGTTCAAAGTGTAATGATCTGTCCATAACCTCTAGTCTCTTTTCAAGTATACCATCATGGAAAATATATCATTTCGACGGAAAATCAAGCATTTCTCTTCAAATAACGACCCGTTGGATCCCATGAGTTTTATTCCGGAGACCTGCTCTTTTTCTTGGTACAGAAGCATTCATTTACACGATCAATCAAATTGGGCAAAACGACAGGCCATAAGCGGTAGGGGTTCAGACTTTGAGAAATTTCAATCCCTTGGACGGCAATTGTGAGCGCAGGCCCCCATCGATGTAAAGGCCGAGCCCCAGGACGCGACCCTCATTGCAGAGGATGATGTAACCGTTTTCAATGTCCAGATTGATCAAAAGGGACCCGCCTGTAACCAATTGAGCCAGTTCATCCTTATTCACATCCAACCGTGCCTTTGTGGCGTTCCTTCCAAACAATTGAATCATACGGGTGGTGGGTTTCATAAAACGACCGACGCGATTAAAGGCCCGCATTCCAAATGAAGATACCTTGTATCCAGCCGCCGCCGCGAGGCGAGGCGAGTCCTTTAAAATCCACCAGCCGGAGCCTTTCTTCAACAGAAGAAAGCCGCGGAAGACCCCTAGAGAAATGCCGAATCGATCATCGAGATAAGAAAACAGGACATGCTTTTCATTCTCCTCTGCCAATTCTAGCCATATAGAACCCCACGGAATTGATGCGGTGGGGGTAAAGCCTGATGCTTCGCTGGATTTCGCTTTCATAGGTCTCATTTTTCCATTTCCTGATTCCCGGATCGCAGGGGAACCCGATGTCTATAGGGAGCAATTCGGCCTCTCTGTTTTTAAGAAGGAAATCGACGACCGATTCGTTTTCAACCGGGTTATAGGTGCAGGTGGCATAGACCATCACGCCTCCCGGCCCCAATAAATCAAACCCCCTCAAAATGATCCTCTTCTGAATGTCCTGGAGCCTCGCCTCCTCCAGCACCCCCCTGTAAAAGTGGTCCTTCCGGTTCATCCTGAACCTGCCCTCACCGGAGCAGGGCACATCCGCAAGGACAAAATCAAAGCGCTCTCTGAGGGGAAATTCCTGGGCCTGATAGGCCGTGATGACGGTATTTAAGACCCCAAGCCTATTCAGCGTGTTGCCGAGGGGTATGTGCCTGTCCCGGTAGAGCTCGTTGGCGACAATGAGACCCGTATTATTCATCAATTGTGCCGTGTGGGCGGTCTTTCCCCCGGGCGAAGCGCACAGGTCCAGGACAAAGGAGTCAGGGGTGGGAGAAAGGACGAGAGAAACGAGGCACGAGGTCAAGGCTTGTGGGTGGATGTAACCCAGGAAGTACTCCAGGATATTACCCGGTGATTGCAGTTCAGGCGCGAAGAATAATGTGTCGCTGTCCACAGAACTCCTTTGGAGCAGGATTCCTTCCTCCTCAAGCATTTCGCGCGCCGACGACGGGTCGACCTTCAACTCATTGATCCGAAGGTGCACGGCCGGGGAATCTTTGATACAATCCCTGAAGGCTTTAAAATCAGGTATAAATTCACGATACTTTTCAAAGGGATCATTCATTTAAAATATTATACATAGCTTAAATATGAAAATCT
>JBMNCO010000008.1:0-1285 GCA_049366815.1 Desulfatiglandales bacterium
AACACCTAAAACTTAAACCTCTATTCTCACACCCGCTCGCTGCGCTCGCTCGAGACACGAAGGACACAGAGAGAAACCATATTTTATTTGATTTAAAAAACCTCTGCGTCCCTGCGCCACCGCGGGAGTAAATGTTTTTAAACACGTCGCGCCAGGGCGCGACGGGAAGATGGCCTCCCGCAGTGACGCAGGGACGCGGAGAAAGACGTACTTTTCTTAATGTTGAAGTAAACTCTTTGTGATCTCTACTGCCTCTGTGTGAGATTACTGGATTTGAGGATGACATGAATGTGTACAGGCTTGAGGAGATGCGATGGCCGGAGGTTGAGGCCCTGGACAAGGAAAGGACCCTGATCTTTCTGCCGGTCAGTCCCATTGAGGAACACGGTCCCCATTTGCCCCTGGGAACGGATCTCTTCGGGGCCAGGGACATTGCCGAGAAGGCGGCTTCGTTGGTGGTGGAAGCGGATCCCAGTCTCGAGGTCGTCCTGGCACCCGCCATTCCACTGGGTTGTTCAGGGGTTACCGGGGATTTTCCTGGGACCGTCTCTCTGGGGGGAGAAACGCTGCGCAGGGTGGTTGCAGATGTCTGCAGTTCACTTGCAGCTCAGGGGTTCAGGTACATCGTTATCTCAAATCACCATCTGGACCCGGTTCATGTCAAGGCCATTCTGGATGCCATTGAGGAGGTTTGCGGCAGATACGATGTTCAGATTGTCGAGACCCTGGCAAGGATCGTCTACTCCGGACTGGAAACGGAAGAGGCCAGGGCGGGTCGGGCCATGGGGCTCGACATGAACAGAGAGGTGCACGCCGATGTCAAGGAGACCTCCTTTATCCGGTATCGGTATCCGAAGCTGGTTCAAGAGGAGGCAAAGGATTTGCCTCCCGTATTGATTGGGGTGGAGAAAGGCTTCAGGGAAGGGTTGAAGACCTTCAAGGCCATGGGCGCCGATGAGGGGTATATCGGAAGTCCGGCCATGGCAACCGAGGACCTGGGTCGTCTGCACCTGGAGGAAGGCGCCGGACTCACAGCCGATCTCGCACTGAAACTCCACAGGGGTGAGGTACTGCCTGAGATCAGCGACCAGATGAAGAATTTTTTCAGGAATCGTGTCAGACTCGATTAGGACCGGGTACGGGTGACGATGAGCGATGTTGTTTTCACCACCCGCTTCGCTGAAGGACACGAAGAGCACGAAGGGTATTTACTTAAAACTTAAAACTTTTTTCTCACACCCGCTCGCTGCGCTCGCTCGAGATAGTATGAGAAGGCTGGTCCCCC
>JBMNCO010000009.1:0-37159 GCA_049366815.1 Desulfatiglandales bacterium
AATCATGCTCCTTTCTGAAGTGACTAGCGGGAGCTTCGGAACGTAAGAAAGGGTGTATGATTTCCTTTCGAATTTTTCAAAGGGCTAAAGTGTTACAAGAACAGAATAAAAGGAGCATGACATGTCGGACAATTTTATAGACCAGGGAAACGGCGGGGA
Organism: Desulfatiglandales bacterium; assembly: GCA_049366815.1. GTDB lineage: Bacteria > Desulfobacterota > DSM-4660 > Desulfatiglandales > HGW-15 > CAYNYM01. The sequence goes on from JBMNCO010000009.1 coordinate 160, forward strand.
ACAAAGCTTTGCCGATCTGCTGGATTCCTATAGCAAGGGGATGAATGAGAACATCCAGGTCGGTGACCGGATTCAGGGGGAAGTCATCTCCATAGGAGAGGATTCGGTTTACATCGATACGGGGACAAAGATCGACGGGGTCATCGACAGGGTGGAACTGCTCAATGAGGACGGGGGGCTGTCCTGTGAAATCGGAGATACCCTTGAGCTCTATGTCGTTTCATTCAACGGCAATGAAATCAGACTTTCCAAGGCCCTCGCTGGTATTGGGAGCCTCCGAATCCTTGAGGAGGCCTTTCAGAGCGCCGTTCCTGTTGAGGGAAAGGTGAAGAGCCAAATTAAGGGAGGCTTTCAGGTCGAGATGAGCCAGAGGCGGGCCTTCTGCCCGGTCAGTCAAATGGACCTGAAATACGTGGAAGATCCTGATGAATATGTGGGGAACACCTACCGTTTTCTCATTACCCGTTTCGAGGAGGGGGGGAGGAATATTGTCGTTTCCCGACGGGAACTCCTCGATAAGGAGCAAAGAAAGGAAAGGGATGAATTTATCCGGGAAGTCCGTATCGGCGACCAACTTCAAGGGAGAGTCAGCAAGGTTATGCCCTATGGCGCCTTCATAGAACTCTTTCCCGGAGTGGAAGGTATGGCCCATGTATCGGAACTGAGCTGGTCAAGGGTCGAAAAACCGGACGATGTCCTCAAGGTTGATGATTCGGTTGAGGTCAAGGTGCTCAATATCCTCACCCCGGAGAAAGGCGGAGCACCCAGGATCTCCTTGTCGCTGAAACAGATCACCGGAGACCCCTGGGATAAGGTCTCTGAAACCTTCAGTGAAGGTGAAAAGGTCAAGGGAACGGTGAAACGTTGCGCCGGGTTCGGCGCATTTGTGGAAATTGCGCCGGGAATCGAAGGCCTGGTGCATATCAGTGAAATGAGTTATCTTAAAAGGGTCGTGAGACCGGAAGACGTCGTTCAGGTGGGACAGACCCTCCACGTGATGATCAAGCAAATCGATAGGGAAAACAGAAGAATTTCCCTGAGCATTAAGGATGCCGAAGGAGATCCATGGATCGACATCGAAGAAAAATACAAGGTCGGCCAAGCGGTACAAGGCATCCTCGATAAAAGGGAAAATTTCGGCTATTTCGTCACCCTGGAACCCGGCATCACCGGCCTTCTCCCGCACTCCAAATTAAAAGGCGCGGGGGGCCCCTCATCCCTGGAAAGGCTGAAACCCGGAGAACCCATCAAAGTCGTCATAGCGGAAATCCATGTGCATGAACACAAGATCACCCTCGGTCCCGGCGAGCTGAAGGAAGAAGAGGACTGGAAGCAGTTCGCCGACAAAAAAAAGAGCCCCTTCGGATCCCTTGGGGAAAAACTCCAGCAGGCGATGAAATCGAGGAAAGACGTCTCTGATTGAGAGCCAAGGGTGTGAGCTCAGGAACAGGGGGATTCGGGCGTCTGCCCGGGTGACTTGTCAGACCTCAAGTATCTCCTCTCCAAGCGGAGTGAGACATTCACAGCCATTGCCGGTAACGAGGACCGTGTTTTCAATGCCGACCGCCCCTTTACCTGGGAATACTATCTTGGGTTCCAGTGCAAAGGTCATTCCCTCTTCCAGGGGATAGGAATGGCCTTCGGCAAGGTAGGGGTATTCCGCCAGTTCCAGGCCGATACCGTGACCGACAAAGCGCGTCTGTAAACCCGGGGGCCCCAGATAGCTGTCCTTGTAGCCCAACTTTTCGGCCAGCCTGAGGCTGCTCCGGAACAGTGCCTCGCAATCTGCGCCCGGCCTGGTCGATGCCAATACGCTATCATGTATCTCCCTGCAGGCCTTATAGGCGTCGACGAAATCCGCCGGCATTTCCCCGATCGAAAACATGCGCGTCTCGTCCGCTATATACCCGTGGAAGCAGGTGTCAAAGTCCACGAGGATCGGTTCACGGGCCTTCATGGCCCTGAGGCTTGCCCCGACGGGGAAGGCCGGAGAAAGTCCCAACCCTCCCATGGGCGAATCGGACTGGCTCACGATGCCTCCAGTGGGCCCGCTCAGGACATGCCACGTGTAAGCCTCGTAATTCATGGCCCGCACCCTGAGCAGACCTTCGTGCCCATATCTTTTCGCAGCGGCCTCAAGCAGTCCACCGAACTCGATTTCCGTCATTCCCTCTCGAAGCATCCCCCTGCCATCCAGATAGGCCTTGCGGCCGATTTCTCCGGCCCTTTTCATGAGCGCCACCTCGAAAGGGGTCTTTATTCTTCGGATTTCGCTTATGAGCCACGAGGAATCAACGATACGTGTCCCGTTGAAAAGATCCCTATATCTCAAGTAGTCCCGGGCGGGAAGGACGTCCATCTCCACTCCTAGCACCTTTGGTAATCGTCCCAGGTGATCTCGGATCAGGGGAGGAACGTCTCGAATCGATCGCATTCCCACCACATATTCCAGGGGCGATTCGATCCTTGCCCGCTCCAACTCCCTTCTCACCATGAGCAGGGGTTCACCTTCGGCGGGGATAAAGAGGACTGCGTCCTGGGCCGTGCCCGAAAAATAATAGAAATCCATTTTCTCAACAACCAGCACGGCCTCCATCTCTTGGTCGATCATAGCGCGCTTCAGTCTGTCCAATCGTCCTTTTATCTCCTCAATGGACACGTAGTGGAACCCTAGAGACCGACCCCACTCTTTCAAGCCGAACTGTATCCATTCATTATACTCCATGCCTCTCCTTTCTCTATTCGCTTATTCCCTCTTTGAATCTAAAAAAACACCGGATGAAGGCGATTCCGCATAAATTATCCGTCACCGGCTGTCTCATGTTTCACAATTTGACACCCGTCACCGGGTCCCCTATAATGCGTTTTTTTAGGATCATCCGTCTAGAGCGGGGCCGCATCAAAACAAGTTCAAGGGAAAAGTGCACAATGATACTGAAAAGAATGGAAGTCGGCACCCTTTCGGTCAACTGTTATATCGTGGCCGACGAAAAAACCCGAGAGGCCGCGGTTTTCGATCCTGGTGGCGGCGTCAAACAGATTATCGAGGTCCTCGCAGGTGACAATCTGACCGTGAAATACATTTTCAATACCCATGCACACTTTGACCATGTGGGGGGCAATCAGGAACTTCAGGATGCCACCGGCGCCCCCATTCTTATCCACCGGGAAGAGGGCCCGGGGCTTCTGGCAGCCGAAGAGCGCGCGGCCCTCTACGGTTTTTCCGCCCCACCTTCAAAGGCCTCCCGCTTCCTTGAAGAGGGGGATGCCCTTGATTTGGGCTCAATCCGCTTCGGGATCTTGGAACTCCGCGGCCACTCTTTTGTGGGTCTAGCCTACCTCTTTGAGGGAGATGCGGACCTGGGGGGAGGCGTGAAAAAACATCGGCTGCTGATAAGCGGTGACATACTTTTTGCCGGGAGCATCGGGCGAACGGATTTTCCCGGAGGCAATCTGAAGGTTCTTCTCGAAAATATCCGCACAAAGATCTTTACCCTCCCGGATGACACGATCATTCTTTCCGGACACGGCCCGGCGACAACCATCGGCCGGGAGAGGCGCTTTAATCCCTTTTTAAATAATTCCTTCCGGACTTAGTCAATCATCACCTCTTTCAGCGACGAAAGATTTTCTAGAATTTTTCCAGCCCCCAGCGCTACAGACAGTTGAGGGTGTTCTGTCACTTTAACGGGCAGTTTTGTCTCTTCCCTCAGGAGTAGGTCAAGGTTCCGCAATAATGATCCGCCCCCTGCCAAAACGATGCCTTTTTCAAGGATATCGGACGATAATTCCGGAGGCATGTGCTCCAGAGCGGTGCGTACCGTATGAACAATGGTGTTCACTTCCTCTGAAATCATGTCCCGAACCTCTTCCGAGTTTACGGTCATCACCTTTGGGATGCCGCTGACCAAATCGCGCCCCCTGATCTCCATAGTCTTCACACGGCCGTCCGGATAGGCGCTTCCAATGCTGATTTTCAGGTGTTCCGCTGTGCCAAGGCCGATAAGAAAATTGTAGTTCCTGTTGATATACTGCTCAATGGCCTCATCCATTATATCCCCTGCCACCCGCACCGACATGCTGTAAACGATTCCTCCGAGAGAGATGACGGCTACTTCGGTGGTTCCGCCCCCGATATCAACAATCAGGTTTCCGGTCGGTTCCGTAATGGGGAGGCCGGCACCAATGGCCGCAGCCATGGGTTCTTCAACAACAAAGACCTCGCTTGCCCCTGCAGAACGTGCGCACTCGCGAACTGCTTTTTTCTCAACGGGCGTAATCCCGACAGGAACCGCTATGACGACCCGCGGACGGATGAATGCCTTCCTGAGATGGACCTTTTTCATGAAGTGTCGCAGCATAATTTCGGCAATCTCAAAATGTGCGATGACGCCGGCGCTCATGGGACGAATGGCCTCTACGCTTTCCGGTGTCCTGCCCAGCATCATCTTGGCCTCTCTGCCGACCCGCAGGACCTTATCGGCACCGCTGTCGCCTTTCCTGATGGCAACCACCGAGGGTTCGTCCAGGACGATACCCTTCCCCTTTGCATAAATGATTGTGTTTGAGGTCCCCAGATCAATGGCCAGATCATGGGCAAACTTACTCCATAGAGGGTCGAGAAGCATGTCTATTGGTTTCCTGTGTGTTGTGATTGAGACGACTATAATGGAATTGGTCCGCTATTATCAAATATAAAATGAAAACCCCGGCATTTGAAGCGTCGAGGGGCTGTGCCGCACCCTTAGAGGTCATTTCTTGCAGCGATTTATGGGAAATATGAACAAAAGAGTTGACACCACGCTCCGATGTGTCTAAATAGGCTATCATTCGAGGATTCGGGGTCTCAGATTCACGCGTATGGAAGGGTCACTGCGGACAGACATTTCGCCGGTACTGAAATATTTTTATAGGAGGAATACCTTATGGTAGCAAAAAAAGCGGAAAAAAAGGCACCTGCAAAAAAGGCTTCAGAGAAAAAGGCAAGCACCGCAAAAAAGGCGGCGCCAACGGTAAAGGAGCAAATGACCAAAACGGCCATCATCAATGAAATTGCCGAAAATACCGGCCTGAACAAAAAGCAGGTTTCTTCGGTATTCGACGAACTTTCCGTTTTAATTGAACGCCACATCAAAAAGAAATCCGTCGGGAAGTTCTCTCTGCCGGGTCTTATGAAAATCGAAGTGAAGCGCAAACCCGCAACCAAGGCCCGCAAGGGCGTCAATCCTTTTACCGGTGAAGAGACGACTTTCGCGGCCAAACCGGCACGCAACGTTGTCAAGATCCGCCCTTTGAAAAAGATAAAAGATATGGTTTTGTGATCGGCCCTAATCGGCCCGGAACACTATATATCAGGATCTGTTGTCTCAATTTCCTGCAAAAAGAGTCTTCACCTGCCCGGCGGGTGGGGACTTTTTTAGTATTTAAAAGCCGATCGACCTGTGCTCAGATCAAAATGTTTCCGGGAGCCATGATTCCCCTGGGATCAAAGGCCCTTTTGATGGCTCTCATGGCCTCGATCACGGCCTCGGGATATTCGAGTGCCAGATGCTCCCTTTTCATCTTTCCGATACCGTGCTCTCCGGCAATGGTGCCGCCCAACTCCACTGCTTTCTTTGCCATGAGCAGGTCGACACCCTCTGCAATCCGCATTTCTTCTGTATTTCTCGCTATAAAATTGAAGTGTGGATGTCCTTCCCCTATGTGTCCGAAGCGTATAACGGTCATATCTCCCAGGAGACATTTGACTGTATCATAGTAGGCGAACAGTTCCGGAAGCTTGTAATACGGCACGGCCCAGTCCGTCGAAATCTTGCATCCGCCGTCCTTTACGGCCCGGGTGCTTTTTTCGTTCATTGTCTGTGGAACAAGATGCCTCAGACCAAGCAGACGGCCCTTCTGACCGGCCGTGAAGGCGATCTGCGTATCATCCGACAAACGCGTGTGTTTATCGATGAGCTTTGACCATCGCCCCAAAGACTGTTCCTTCTTCCTGTCATCTTCGATTTCCTCCTCAAAGAAGACCATCACCTGAGCCTCGGCTGGGATGCATATTCCCTCTGCATTGGGCCGGATGATTTCGAGGCAGATCTCATCGAGAAATTCAATGCTCCTGGGTGAAAAGGCATGATCATCCCGCGCTTCCAAAATGAAGGAAAGGGCGGATTGCAGGTTCGTGAAAAATACCATGACGATGAACGAATCCGTCGGCAACGTTGTCAAGGAAACCTCAATCTCGGTAATGATACCCAAAGTACCTTCAGAGCCTACAAAGAGATCCGCTGGTCGATTTAGGGCGGCGTAACCGGCGCAGTGTTTGTCCACCTTTTTCCCTATCGCATCGATCCGTTTCCCCCTGCCGTCCACTATCCTCAACCTTCTGACCCAATCCCTCGTGCCTCCGTATTTCAAAGTACAGGAACCGGAAGCATTGGTCGCCACATTGCCCCCTATGGTGCATTCCTCGGCACTGGTGGGGTCGGGTGGGTAGAAGAGACCGGCCTCAGCCGCCGCCTTTCGCAGATCAGCTGTAATCACCCCAGGCTCCACTACGGCCAGTCGCATTTTGCCGTCAATGTTGATAATGCGTTGCATCTTTTCCAGGGATAGAGCAAAGCCCTCATCACAGATAGATGCCCCGGTCAGGGAGGAGCGAAGGCCCTGTGCTGTGATGGGCTTACTCTGTGCACCGCACTCCTCAACAAAGGCCAGGATGTCTTTTTCATCGGACGGACGAAACACGCCTTCAAAATTGCCTTGAATACCGAGGGCATCTTCATTATAGGCGGCCAAGATGTCCGGGTCTGTGACAATTTGCAGTGTTTTATTCGGGTATTTCACTTTTTGGTCTTTATCTTCCTGTTTGATCTTTGATGCCAATGGCCCACTCTTATACTCTCAGGCCCTGTTCTTCATGAAGTCCTATGGCTCTTATCCCGTGCGAAGGCGTAGAGCAAAACCAAAGCGATCAGAAAGGCGCTACAAACAAAAAATGCGGCACGGAAGGCCTCGGGACCACGGGAAGCTTGTGGATAGAGGCGCTCCATAAGGCTTCCCAGTCCCTGGAGAAAGACCGCAGAGCCGGTCATGGTGAAAAAATTGATCGCCGTCATGGCCGTTCCGGCCATCTCAAGGGGCATAAGATCTTTGATATGCGGATACATGAGCAGTCCGGTTCCCCTGAACAGGCCAAACCCGAAAAAGAGCCCGCAAAAAAGCGCGTAACCGTATCCGGGAGAAAGCATGGACATCAGAAACACAATCAGGCAGACGCCCACATGCCCCCACAATATGACCCATTTTCGCGTGCGGAAGACCCTGTCCGACAGGGCCCCCATGACCGGTCCACCCAGGATCAGGCCTATATTGAGGGACAGAATCACATTGCCCGCCCGGACCGCGGAAAAGCCCATGGCATCCATGAGAAAGGGGCCGACCCAGAGATTTTGGAAGGACAGGAAGACCCCTGAACTGGCAAAGGTACCGAAGGCGATAATCCAATAGTCCTTTTTTCGAAATAAAAGGGCAAGGTCTGAAAAGATTCGCCCAAATCCCCTCCTCACTTCGTTTGAACGCACCTCAGCAGTCCCATTCCCGGGTCTATCTCGTACAAGGATATAGAAGGAGAGGATGATAATAAAATTGGAACCGGCAATGAGCTGGTAGGCACCGCGCCATCCTATTTCATCGACCAGCAGAACCAGGGGGGTTGCTGCGAACATGTTTCCGAGCGTCCCTATTGAAAAAACGAGGCCCGAGAGGGTCGCAAAGCTCCTTGGGCCGAACCAAGTCGTTAAGAGTTTGAAACTCCCCATGAGATTGCATGCCATGCCCACTCCGAGGAGTATCCTTCCAAGGATCCCCAAGGTCAGGGAATCGGCCACGGAAAAGACCAAGGCCCCCGCTATGCCCACAATGGAAAGTCCTGTCATCATCTTCCTGGGGCCTATCCTGTCGAGAAACATGCCGATTGGAATCTGGGTCAACGCAAAGGCGTAAAAAAAACAAGCGGATAAAAGCCCGAGCGTCTCAGTGGTCAGCTCAAGATCCCGAATCAGGTGCGGAGCGATGACCGCATTGGAGGCGCGGTAAAATTGAGAGAGAAAAAAATTGGATGTCGCTATTGCGAGGACAAACCATCGCCATGGTCCTTTGGAATTTTTCATGTTTCTTGTTTTCCCGACGACTTATGATATGAAGCGAATCAGCGGGGGATCATAGTCCGGGACCTTCTCAAAACCCAATAGGTTCAGCAGGGTCGCGGCCACATTCGAGAGACCGGGTTTTTCCACACATGCCATCTCATAGGCACCGGAGTAGGCCGGATCAAAAAGGGCGAATGGAACGGGATTCAGCGAATGGGCCGTTCTGATCTGCTTTCGGCCCTTTTTGTCAATGGTATACATCACATCGCAATTGCCATGATCCGCTGTTATGACGGCGATGCCCTCCAGCTCTTCGATGACCGCCATGAGTTCCCCCAGACACCTGTCCACCGTTTCCACGGCTGTCACAGCGGCTTCCATCACACCTGTGTGACCCACCATGTCTCCGTTGGCAAAATTGAGGCGCCCGAAGCGGTATTTTCCGGATCTCAGCAACTCAATGGTTTTGTCCTTGATCTCCAGGGCCCTCATCATGGGGGCCCTGTCAAACTCGATCCTGTCCGACGGGATCTCGATATAGGTCTCAAGCGCCGGATCGATATAGCCGGAGCGGTTTCCGTTCCAGAAATAGGTCACATGACCGAATTTCTGTGTCTCCGATATGGCGAAACTTGTCAGGCCCTCAGCGCAGAGATACTCGCTCACCGTTCGGTCTATGTCCGGGGGCATGACAAGGTAATTCGGGGGAATGTGCTGATCTCCATCATATTCCATCATTCCGGCGTAGAGGATATCCGGGAGTGGTCCTCTGTCGAACTCCGAAAAATCCTTCTCCGTAAAGGCCCTGGAGATTTCGATCGCCCGGTCGCCCCGGAAGTTGAAAAAAATAACCGCATCGCCGTCGCCTATGGGACCGACAGGCTTTCCGTCCCCGTCAACGACGACGAAGGCGTCCATATACTGATCCGTGATCGCCGGGTCTTCCGCATAAAAGGTTTTTACGGCCTCCTCGGCCGTCCTGAAAAGTCGACCCTTACCCCGGACATGGGCATCCCACCCCCGCTTGACTACATCCCAGTCCGCATCGTAACGGTCCATGGTGACCTTCATTCGCCCTCCTCCGGAGGCGATCATGTAATCCAGCCCCTTGGTCTCAGAAATAGTCTTCAGTCTTCCCTGGGTGGGCATGATATAGTCCAATGCGGAGCGTTCTCCCACATCCCTCCCATCGAGAAGGGCATGAAGTCGTACCCGTTTGATATCCCGGTCGGCGCAATGATCCACCAAGGCAAAGAGCTGATCGATATGAGAATGGACGTTCCCATCCGAAAGGAGACCGATAAAGTGAAGGGTCCCCCCTCTTCTGCCCCGGTCCATAATCTTTTCCCATAGTCGGGTCTCAAAGACAGTGCCCGTGCGGATCGCCCTGTTCACAAGCCTAGCCCCCTGATCAAACACCCGACCTGCTCCGAGGGCGTTATGTCCCACTTCGCTGTTACCCATATCCTCGTCAGAAGGCAGGCCCACGGCTTTCCCATGGGCCTGGATCTGCATATAGAGTCTGGAAGCGAACAACCGGTCCATGTTGGGGGTTTCGCCCAGGTACACGGCATTGCTCTCGTCTTTTGGGCCGATACCTATGCCGTCCATAATGACAAGAAGAACGGGCCCTTTGGGTCCGTGAAAATTCTTCAGCTTTTTTAGGCTCAATTCCATGTGTTCTCCTGCAAACCCTGTTTGAGATGGGCCAAGGATAATGTTTCAATGTGATCGAGTCAAGCGCGGAACCCAAGCCGTCTGATCGCAACAGGGACATCTCCAGGGGGGAGGGCGGATCCAGAAGTGGCTTGATTTCTTGACACATGAAGGCCATTCCCTTATATTTTTTGTGAACGAGCGCTCACCCGCAAATGAGCCCTCCCGTATTCGCGCCAACAGCCGGCAGCGATCAGGTCTCAACAAAAGCCATGGAGAGAGGAGGCATGAGGTTGAGCGCCGGATGCCGACCACAGACCGCTCAATCCAAAAATCACGTGTTTCTGAATGGAAACGGACGGGTCGGTCCGTGCTGATGATCTGCCCAAATCCGTCACCTCTGCGCAAAGGGCATTTGGCGGATAATGTATGGAATCAAACTGCAGAATGCCTGCCGTCCGGTTTTTCTGTGGGGAGCGTCGGGATGCTCTTTGGAAAACTGTCCCTGATCCTTCTCCAATGGATCCGTTAAAATGTAGAGATCTTATCACAGATATCCGGCGGAAAAAGCTGCTTATCCTGCAGATTCGTGATCATTGTATCTTTTTCCCCAAGTTTTCTCACCGGGACCTTCCCGATTCGATGCGGAAGTTCCACCACCCACTGGAAAGGGATAAACATGGAAAGGATGAAAATTAGAACACGGTTGCTCAAGCTCTTGGATCTCGCGCCGTCGCTGAAGGAAATCCTTCTTTCCTCAGAAACACTCGAAAAAAAACGGGGCGATATTCGACACTTCCTGGCCAATATGAGCCATCTCAGTTTTGAAGACGATCCCTCTATACCCCCACTGGAATGGATCCTTTCACGGGATGCTGTCAATGTTTTTGGGAACATACTTTCCACCAGAAATGAACGCCTGGCCGGATACAGTCTTCTCAAGTATCTGGATGATCTGATCAACCGCCCGGACCATCGTGGTCTACCCAGGCCTTCGTCGGGCTTCTTCGCGGAACTCGAGCACCTCCTCAGGGGGATCATGGGCAAGGCGGGGATCTATTCCGACAAGGCCCCCACCTTCCCAAAATACCAGGGACCACGAGCCGCCAGGCTGAGATCGACGGACCTCTCCCGCATGATGCGCGCAGCCGACAAATTCATGAACCGCTATCCCTGCGGACTGGACGAGGACGTGATCCGACGCCGCAGCCTCAATAAGTCTCGAATCTTAGAATATTTCAGGGCCACGGAGCTCGAATGGGAGGAATGGACGTGGCACACGCAGCATATCATCCGCAATGCGGATACGTTGGCATCCCTGGTGCAGCTGACCGATGAGGAATACGAAGCGGTGAAGCTGGCGCGACAATACCGCATACCCTTCGGTATTACGCCTTATTATCTCTCACTCCTGGACTATAGGCCGGGCAGAGAGCGGGACGCCGCCGTGCGGGCCCAGGTCATCCCCAGCCTCAACTATGTATCCAAAATGAAGGAGCTTCGCGATCGTTCAGAGCGATCCATGGATTTCATGCTGGAGCGTGATACATCCCCCATCGAAGGAATCACGAGACGTTATCCGGCCATCGTCATTCTCAAGCCGATCTTGACCTGTCCACAGATTTGCGTGTACTGCCAACGCAACTGGGAAATCGAGGACGTTTACTCACAGGACGCCGCCATCGGCAGGAAAAAACTGGACAGGGCGATTCAATGGATCGCGGACACGTCCGAGATCTCCGAAGTGCTGGTCACCGGCGGCGATCCCTTCCTCTTATCCGATGCGGCGCTGGAAAACCTGCTCTTCAGGCTTTCCAGTATAGATCACGTAGAAAGGATCCGGATCGGCACCCGCACCCCTGTCACCCTGCCCCAGCGCATCACGGACGCACTGGTGCGTGACATCAACCACTTCCACAATCCCGGGAAGCGGGAGGTGATTATCGTAACACACATTGAACATCCCTATGAGATCACCCCCCAATCGCTGGACGCGGTGCAGAGGTTCCGCCGCTATGGCATGGAAGTCTACAACCAATTGGTCTACACATTCTATAACTCCCGCAAGTTTGAGGCGGCCTTTTTGCGCCACAAGCTGCGTCTGATAGGGGTAACCCCGTACTATACCTTCAACACCAAAGGGAAAGAGGAGACCGACGACTACCGGGTCCCCATCGCGCGTCTGCTGCAGGAGCAGCATGAAGAGGCGCGCCTCTTGCCGGGAACGGTGCGCACCGACGAAATCGTCTTCAACGTTCCGGGACTGGGGAAGAACTATCTCCGTGCCCGCCAGCACCATGATATGATCTCCATCCTGCCGGATGGCCGAAGGATCTATGAATTCCATCCTTGGGAAAAGAGGCTCGAGCTGGTGGATACCTATGTCCATACGGACGTCCCCATCTACGAATATCTCAAAAGGCTGAAAGATGCCGGCGAAGACCCCTCGGATTACAAATCGATCTGGTATTATTACTGAACACGCCTGTCCGCAATTGAATTTTCCGCTATGAACAACCTGAAAATCAACTCCGTTCCCGTGTCTTGTAGAACACGATTTCCGGCCATTCTTCCATTGCAATCTCAAGACGCCATTCGCTCGGTGCCAAAAAGGCGAGATGTCCTTCGGCGTCGCGGGCGAGGTATCCGAAGTTGTTTTTCTCGAATTCCTTGAGACGAGTGCGATCCTCGCATCCGACCCACCGGGCGACCACACATTCCGCAGGTTCGTAGAAGGTTTCGGCGCCGTATTCGTGCATCAGCCGCTCCGAAGTCACGTCAAACTGGAGGGCGCCCACCGCTCCCAGGATGTACTCACTTGTCCTCAATGGCCGGAATACCTGGGCCGCCCCTTCTTCGGCCAGTTGGACCAGTCCTTTTTGCAGTTGCTTGGATTTCAGAGGATTCTTCAACCGTATTCGACGGAAGTGCTCCGGTGCAAAGTTGGGAATGCCGGTAAACTTCAGCGGTTCCTTTTCAGTGAACGTGTCTCCGATCTTGATCGTGCCGTGATTGTGAATCCCGATAATGTCCCCCGGGTAGGCCTCTTCGACGTTTTCCCGGTCCTGGGCCAGAAATATGGTTGCATTGGCAACGGCCATTTCTTTACCGATCCGGTGATGAAACATCCTCATCCCGCGCTGGAATTTCCCGGAGCATACGCGCAGAAAGGCGATGCGATCACGATGACCGGGATCCATGTTCGCCTGAATCTTGAAAACAAAGCCCGAGAAGGACTCCTCATAGGGCGACACATCCCGGGTCAGCGTCGGCCGCGAAGTCGGGGCCGGAGCCATTTCCACGAAGGCGTCGAGGAGCTCTTTCACCCCGAAATTATTGATGGCACTGCCAAAAAAGACAGGCGTCTGATTTCCCTTCAGGTAGTGCTGCAATTCAAATGGGTTGGCTGCGCCGTCCAGCAATTCCACGTCGTCCCGCAGTTCAACGGCCTGGGTGCCCAGCCATTGATCAAGACGGGGATCGGCAAGGTCGTGGATTAGGACGCCCTCCCGGGGCTTGCTTTTCTCACCCGGGGTGAAAAGATGCAATTCATGCCGGTACCGGTTGTACACCCCCTTAAAGGATTTCCCCATGCCGATGGGCCAGGACATGGGAACGCATTCAATCTGCAGTTTATCTTCGATATCGGCGAGAACCTCCAGCGGCGGCAGGCCGTCCCGGTCCAGCTTGTTGATAAAGGTCATGATGGGTGTGTTTCGCATCCTGCAGACCTCCATCAGTTTTTCCGTCTGGGGCTCGACTCCCTTCCCACTGTCTATGACCATGAGAGCACTGTCCACAGCGGTCAGCACCCGATAAGTGTCTTCCGAGAAGTCCTGATGCCCGGGTGTATCCAGCAGATTAATTTCATAATCCCGGTAGTTGAATTTCATGGCAGAGGTCGTAACGGAGATACCCCGTTCCTTCTCAATGTTCATCCAGTCGCTGGTCGCGTGACGTGCGGCCTTTCGGGCCTTGATTGCCCCGGCCTGCTGGATAGCCCCTCCGAAAAGCAACAATTTTTCTGTCAGCGTGGTTTTGCCGGCATCAGGATGACTGATAATCCCAAAATTCCGGCGCCGCTCTATTTCCCGTCTACGCCATTTATCCACTTTGAAAATCCTATACAACATTTTTTTGAACAAAAAACCGGGCACTGATAGCCCGGCTTCAACCTGATTTCTATTATAATGTTTTAACTGCAAAGGTCAACAGAGATCATCAGGCAATTCTGTGTTCCGGCACCCTTCCGCCTGTGCGTCAGGCAGGAAACAAGCAAAAATCTTCGGGAGACAATGGGCTGCGTTCCCGGCTTCAGGGCATAATTTATTCATGAACTTTTCGCAAACACAGACATCCGGATTTCACTGAGGCCGGATGGGATGATGGACTTGCTTCAGGCACCCATGGGATCTGGTCATGGCTGCAAAAGGAAATTTTCCCCCTCCGGGCGAGGGCAGACTTTTTTCTTCACTACCAGCCTCCCACCCAGCATATTCCGCGTCCATTTTTTTGTTGCAACTTCCCAGAACGGTTGTTAGTAACACGAAAGGTAACTACTCAGCTAGATAGACTGTAGGCATTTAGGCTGTGAGGTGTCGCAGGAAGGGAACATGCGTGATCATAGGAAACTCAGAGCGTTTGAATCGGCTGATGAAGTGGACCTTCTGATCTATCGTGAGAGTCAGGCCGAGTATCTCCGATTTCTTGAAACCGCGTTTGGCTCCTTCAGGGGCTTGCACGACCAGCTTGGCCTGTCAAAGCGGCTGGGGTATTCTTATGAACGTGAAATTTCTACCTGTGAATCAAAATTTGTGGAAACCGCGTAGGTTTCAGGCGCCCTGCTTCGATCAATGCGCGGATAGCGAAGGGTTCGGAGACTGATAGCCTTTAGCCTACAGCCTAACCAACCTGAACAGTTACAACGAATGTTCACATGATGTTTGCTGTTGAGCTCCTGAGTCCTTCAACCGAAGGGAGCGGGACCTTCATTGGTGAAGGCGTCTCACTGCAGGGACATGGAAAAGGCATCCCGGCGTCTTCCGCGCAGGCAAAAAATCTCCGCTTATCGGTGATTCCGCTGCACAATGAAGGGTGGTGGACTTACCAACGGATAGAAATCAGGTGTTTGAGCATGTTCAAAATAAAAAACGCCATAAAGGATGACCCACTCTATCCCATTATAAACCCGCGGCACCTTGTCCTTTTCGGCGCTTCAAACCGGCCGGATTCAATGGGAACCAACCATCTCTACTCTCTCCTCGAACACGGTTTTGAAGGTCCTGTTTACCCGGTCCATCCTAAAGAAGACCAGATCATGGGGCTCAAGGTTTACCGGAGCGTGCAGGCTCTTCCGGTCGTCCCCGACCTTGCCCTGATCGTGCTTCCCACCCACGCTGTTATAAAAGTACTTGAGGAATGCGGTGAGGCCGGCATCAGACACGCCATTATCGTATCGGGAGGTTTCCGAGAGGTGGGCGGCGACGGCGTCACTCTTGAAAAACGGCTCGTAGAGACGGCCGCCAAATACGGCATCCGCATATTGGGCCCGAACTGTATCGGCGTGTCCAACCCCCATCACAAGCTTAATACGACTTTCTTTCAATTCGACGGCATGCCGGGCTCAATTGGTCTTGCCTCCCAGAGCGGGAGTTTTGTAACGCAGATGTTCCACCATCTGGCGACATTTGGAATGGGTTTCAGTACGGCCATCAGTGTCGGCAATGAGGCCAATACGGATATCATCGATGCCATGGCCTATCTCGCGGCCTGCCCCCGGACCCGAGTCATAGCCCTCTATGTGGAGGGCATTAACCGTGGAAGGACCTTTCTGGAAGCAGCCAGGGCCATTGTTCCCCATAAACCGGTCGTGGTCTTTTACAGCGGGGGCTCCGAAGAGGGCAGGCGCGCAAGTTATTCCCACACCGGGGCCATGGCCGGTTCGGATCAAATTTATGACGGTGTTTTTCGTCAGAGTGGTGTAATCCGGGCAAACTCCATCACAGAACTGTTCGACTTCTGCTGGGTCCTGGGTTCCCAGCCCAGGGCGAGGGGAACCAGGGTGGTGATTGAAACGCAGTCAGGTGGCCCCGGTGCGGCCGCGGCCGACGCCTGTGGCAGATTCGGGCTTCAACTGCCCTCTCTTTCCTCGGAAACAGTCGAAAAATTGACCTCGATCGTTCCCCACACCGGAAGTGTTTCCAACCCCGTAGATATGACTTTTTTCAGGGAATTGAGCCACTATTTCCATGACCTTCCCAAAATTTTGCTCGAGGATAAGGAGGTCGATATGATGGTGATCTACTTCCTTCTGCCCACCCAGGTGGTGGAACAGACCTTGAGCCGCACGGGTCTTCCCAGAGAAAAGATTCAGGTTGAAAGCCACAGGTTGATCGATGACCAGGCCGAATCCGTGGCGCGTGTGGCCGCATCCGCCGGAAAACCCCTTGTGGGCTATACCTTCCGGGGTTTCGGCGAAAGCCTCATAAAGGGCTTGGTGGACAGGGGTGTGCCCGTATTCCCTGATCCTCAACGGGCCGTTCGGGCCCTCAAGGCCCTGGTGGATTACACCCGTGCAAAAGACAGGATTCTATCCCTCCGCTGACTAGAGGCCTAAGTCCTGATTGATAAGCACGATCTTGATCCTTCCCTTTGGGAAGGATTTTTCCGTTATGGTCCAGGTGTTACAGATTCTGTCGGGGCTGCTGCAATCCTCGCAGTATCCTGTCTTGACACAGGGCGTTTTCATGTCGAGCCGCATGGCGTTGGCCGGTGCCACGAAGTTTTTGATCCGATACATGGCCTCATCCAAATCAGCAACAACCTTGTTTCGCCCTGCGAGAATAATCACGCTTTTGGCCCCAAAGGTAATGGCCCCCACACGGTTTCCGATCATGTCGAGGTTCACAAGCAGGCCGGTTTCCGTGACCGCATTGGTTCCGGTTATGAAGAGGTCCACGAGAAGGGCCTGTCTGCGCCTTTCCACCATATCGTCGCGTGATATGGTCTTGTCATAGGTATCGAGGACTTCGAAGTCGGGGTTGTTTCTCAGGGTTTCATAGACACCCGTTGACTTAAAGGTCATGGACCCTCCCCAGGATATGCTCTTTGGAGCGATCTGAGGGATGATCTCTTTTTTGACAAGCTCCCCGGCCTCACCGGCGCCATCGGCCAGGAATACCTCGAAATGATTTGATTCCAAGGCGCTCTTGAGATTTTTCAATCGAAGCTTCCAGTAGTTTTCAATCGGCTGTTCCATAATGATCCCCCGAAATATAGTGTTCCTTTTGGTGCGGACAATCCGCTTCCCGGGTGTCCACCACCCTCACGATGGGCAAGCGACATGATGAAAACCTGCATGTCTGCAATGCGAGGGTATCACTTATTGCCTTTTACCCATGAAAGAAGGAGGGGTCAAGAACATTAAATCTCTTGAAATGATCCTGGGAACAAAGTATACAGGATCGTACCTTTCCGACCGCTGCTTGCCCGGTCTCTCCACATAGCATACCATTTGGGGACCGGCTTTTTGTGACTCATAAACGTTGAGGTATAGCCATGACCCTGCTCTTCAGAAAAATCGACACCAAGACCCGTCTCCTGAACCCCTTTCGAGGATTTTCCCTGGAGGAAATTCATTCGGAAATTCGTTTTGATCCCTTGACGAATGAATCCGGAAGGATTTTCGATATCCCCTTTAAGTGTGCGCCCACAGATTGGACCAAGATCCTGGAGCGATCAGATGCCTTGTTTTGTCCCTTCTGTGAGGGGTCCATCGAGAAATCCACACCGCTTTTCCCGGAGGATGTCATTTCAGAGGGAAGCATCAGAGTCGGTGAGGCCACACTTATCCCCAACCTCCTGCCCTTTGACAAGTATGCGGCGGTCTGTATCATGACGCGAAGACATTACATCCCTCTTCCTGAATGGAGCCCTGAAGCAATGGAGGATGCCTTTGTGGCCTCGCAACGCTTCCTCAGAGAAATTACGGGAAAAGATCCAAAGGTAAACTATTTCTCCATTAACTGGAACTATATGCCTCCCTCGGGATCAAGCATCGTCCATCCTCATCTCCAGATAAACTGCGGCGAGGTGCCGACCAATGAGCACCGGCTTCAACTGCAAGGAGCAAGACAATACCAAAAAGAGACGGGCCTCAGCTTCTGGTCTGATTTCATGGACACCGAGAGAGAAAAAAAAGAGCGCTATATCGGTGAGATCGGCGCTACTTTCTGGACGATGGGCTATGTGCCGAAGGGCTTTCTCCCGGACGTCCAATGTATATTCCCAGACGCCGTTTCCCTGGCTATGATCAATGAAGAAGACCTCTTCTCCTTCCTCAAAGGTCTTTCAGGAGTACTCCGCTATTTTCGGGAACAAAACATACCGAGTTTCAATATGTCCATATTCTCTGTGCGGGATGACCGGGATTTCCGCGTAAACGCAAGGATCTGCCCAAGATTACTCCCACGCCCTATCGGGAACAGCGATATGGCCTACCTTCAAATGCTCCACAGGGAATCCTTCTGCGTGAGACCTCCTGAATCGGAATGTCCAAGGGTCAGGGATCATTGGACGGGCTAGAAGTACGGCACTGACTTCCAGATTGCCATGGCCGTCATGCCCGCCCGCAGTGGCGGTAATCGGCGTCCCTACAGGCACGGGATCTTGCGATTGATGCAAAAACGCCGACCATGTTCGAGGATGTCTCTTTCTGGAGAAAAAGACAAATACAGCCTTTTTCCGGCAAGCATGACCAATTTTGGCTAAAACCACCTGTTTCTGTCTGTTGCCCTTGTGGGGGTACCGGCCTGCGGCAGGATCTAGGCACCTATGTTCGATTCACTCATTATCAGCAACCTTCCCGAAAGGCATTGTGCAGTCCTGAGAAAGCCTTCGAACACACGACCCACCCTGTGGGTTGTCGAAGATCACGGCGCGCGCGCGGTAGTCAAGGACTACAGCAGGAACAGGTTCCTCTATCGGCACACGGCCGGTCGCTTCCTGGTCTGGAGAGAGGCCAAGGCACTGAGGCGGCTTCATGGCGTAAGAGGCGTGCCTGCCCTTTACAATGTCCTTGGAGGATTGGCCCTGGTCATGGAAGAGATCCCCGGCAAAAACCTGGAGGAAATCCAGGGCCAAGGTAGACTGACAAAGGCCTTTTTTGATGACATGGCAGACCTTGTGGACAGGGTCCACAGGAGGGGAATCGCCCACTGCGATCTCAAGCGGGCACCCAATACCCTCCTGGTCGGCGACGGAACGCCCTTTATCGTCGACTGGGGAGCCGCGATCTGCAAGAGCGAATTTCCCTTTTTTCCACTGACCCGTATTTACCGAAGGTTTCTCCTGGATGATTCCATGGCCATAGTAAAGCTGAAACTCAAGTACTGCGCTGAAGCGGTATCTCCCGCTGAACTGGCGCGCTACCGCCATCGAAGCAGGCTGGAAACTTTTATAAGACAGATAAGGGATAGATTCAGGACATGGCTTCAGAGGTTGGTTTAGGCTGAGGAGTCTGAAGGAAATGCGTCACGGGCGGCCAGAGCTTTCGGAGGTAGTCAGCTCTTAATCTGTTGTCCTCATGAAAAAAACCAGGAAAACAGTGCTGCTGACCGTCCGTAAACGCACGCCTTCGCTTTCAGCCCCAAAACAGAGGCCTTTTGCATGGAACGAAAGGAGGGATATACATCAGTGGGCATCTGACGATCGCCGATGTCCGGCCTGCTGCAAAGCATCTTCATGCCCTCGGGTTTATCGATTCACATGAATTCAATATCTGTGCCAGTACAGAGAGAAGCTTGCGGGCATGACCGAACAATTTCTTACCGCCCCATTTTAGTCACATAAAAGACAAATTTAGACATATTCTCTTTAAATGGAGATAAAAGAGATAAAAATGATTTGCAGAGTCTGGCGTACGCCTTCCGGTCGATAAGGACAAAACAAGGGATAATTTGCAGAGAAATGCACAGGGATTTGTGCACGATCAATACATTTCACAACCCAAAAATAAGGAGGAGTGAGTCGATCCCTTCCAACGCACCGAAGACGCTGCACATCCGGAAACGGCCCTTGCCGGAACGGCCGGGACCATGTAAAGTACTTGTGGCACCGTATCCGACCGGGATCTTTATCGCATTCATCCAAGGCAGGCATATGTAAAGGCGTAATGGACCTAATAAACGGATTTATCTACAATCTCAAAGGCCTTCGATTAGGCCTTACCAGCAGGAAATTGCTGTTCTGGGGACTCATCAGGTTCATCCTGGTCATCGCGGTGATGTTCGCCCTGACAGGACTCATTCTGGTCTACCATGATTTTATCCTGAAACTGATCTGGACCAAGCCCGAAAGCCGATGGATTGTATGGCTGTGGCACCTCCTGTCGTGGATCATCTCTTTTTTCCTGATAGGGCTTTCCGCCGTCTTTTCCTATCTGATTTCTCAGATACTGTTCAGCGTACTCATCATGGACTACATGTCACGCATCACAGAGTTCAAGGTCAGAGGCCGCATCAGAGAACCTGTGGACATATCACTCTGGCGCACCTTCCTCCACCTTCTCAGGCAGGAGATCCCGAGGGCCATAGCACCTGTTCTGGCCTCCACTCTGCTCCTGATTCTCGGCTGGCTTTTCACGGTACTCGGCCCTGTCATGGTCTTTGTTTCCGCCGGCCTGACAATCATTTTCCTCTCATGGGACAACACCGATCTCACGCCCGCCAGACGCCTTCTGCCCTTCAGACAAAGATGGCGCCTGCTCATCAAGGCGATTCCTTTTCACCTGGGTTTCGGTCTCCCGTTTCTGATTCCCGGGCTGAATCTTCTATTCCTGTCCTTTGCCCCGGTCGGCGCCACACTATATTATCTGGAGAAATATGATGTTGAAAAAAACCGACAGCATAATCAACGTCACGAGATTTTGGGAATCGGTCCCGAACAAGAACGGGGCGCCGAATCCTGAAGAATCTCAGCAGATCATAACACTTTGATATATTTTCAATAGACAGGAGAGCAAACATGGAGGAAACCGTAAGGTATGGGTTGTTTGATGGGATTGCAACCCTTTCACTGAATCGCCCCAAGGCCTTTAATGCCCTTGATTTTGATCTTATTCATTCGCTTAAGGAAAGACTCATGGTCATCTCCAAGGATGCTGAAGTGAAAGGGGTGGTAATCACGGGGGAAGGTAAGGCCTTTTGTTCGGGTGGAGATCTGAAGTGGCTGTCTCAGAACGGTAAGACACGGGGAGAGGCCTTCCATACGCTCGCCGCACGTTTTCACCAGGCCATCCTCGAGATCAGACGCATGCCCAAGCCTGTCGTAGCGGCCATCAACGGGCTGGCCGCCGGCGGAGGTTTCTCTTTAGCTCTGGCGTGTGATTTCAGAATCATTGAGGAGTCTGCCGCCTTGGTGCAGGGTTACACATCCAATGGATTGAGCATCGACGGAGGAGGCACCTTTATGCTTCCCCGTTTGGTCGGGTTGGCCAGGGCCATGGAAATTGTGATTTTTGATCGTCCCATCTCTTCGCAACAGGCCCTTTCATGGGGACTTGTGACTGAGGTCTCTGAAGACGGAAAATCCCGGGAAAAGGCCGTTGATATGGTCAGTGATATCATGAAACGCCCTCTCTCTTCCTTTGCTGCGTCCAAAAGGTTACTTGGCGAATCTTTCCAGACCTCTCTCGAATCGGAAATGGAAAAAGAAAGGGAATACCTCGCGATGTGTGCGGAACATCCAAACGGTGTCGAAGGGATGACGGCCTTTTTGCAGAAGCGAAAGCCGCGTTATAATGCCCAAGGGTGACCGCATGATCCATCGAACGGTTCCCGTCTTTTTGAGGCTTGAACCCCATGTTATAAAAGCCGAGGGTGCCGCCGATCCAAGGCGTCAAGGGTAGAAAACAGATTGATCTTCGATTCTGGATGAGAATGCACGGTATATGGTTTCCATATGAACCCTTGAAAACACCCGAATATGTGGCGGTTCTTTGATCAGCATCCTCTTCAACCTTTTTTTGTGCAACGGAGGGGTGAAATTTCTTTCACCCCCCAGGTCGGGAGGATAGGGCCGAAACGTCCATCCCCTTTCACACGGTCTCTCTCGTTTCGGCCGTTTCAACTTGAAGGCCGGAGGTTTCTGATTGAACACCTGGAAAGGCGTAATCCTCCGTCGGATTGTGGTTGGAGACTGCGGGGAAGGCGATGATAAATTCCGTCCCAACGCCGACGTCACTTTTCACCGTTATTTTGGCATGGTGTTTATGGATGATGGTGTCAATGATTGCAAGCCCCAATCCGGTACCTTTTTCCGGGCCCTTTGTAGTAAAAAACGGATCGAAAACATGACTCAATGCCTCCTGCGTGATGCCGCACCCGTTGTCCCGAATTCTCAGGTAAACAGTGCCCTCCAAAGCATGGGTCTTTATCGTAATGATACGGTCTCCTTCTTCCTTTTCTTCCAGGGCATCCATGGCATTGATCAACAGGTTGCTCATCACCTGCTGGAGGCCCTGGTTATCCCCGATGATATACGGCAGGGCATTTTCCTGCTCAATCACGCATCGGATCCTCTTTATGGACAACTGGTGCTTCATGAGCTGGTACACCTGTTCGATGACCCATTTCAAGGAGAGGGGCTTAAACTTCTCTTCGGATTTGATTGAAAATCCCCTGAATTTCTGCAAGATCCCGTCGAGCCTTTCGACGGCCTGTCCCATCGTTTCCAGCCGTTCCCTCTCCTCGCCTTGAGGGTCTTCGAGAAGGGACAGTTGAACCAGGCCGGAAATGGCCGTCAGGGGTTGTTTGATCTCATGGATGATTCCCGCCACCATTTGGCCCATCGTGCTCATTTTCGCGGCCTGGACGATCATCTCCTGACTCTCTCTGAGTTTAGAGCTCATCAGGTTGAAAGATTCACCGAGATTTTTGAATTCATCATTACTCGAAATGTGTACGGTGTAGCCGAGATCTCCCTGGGCTATCCTCTGTGTCCCAATCCTCAGTTTGTCGATGGGAACAGTACTCCTTCGGATCTGGTTGATGCTCAAAAGAAAGACAAAACCCAGCGTGAGGACCATGATCATGGGAAAGACAAATCTGAAATTGGCCATGGGAGCGAAAATGTCCTCCCCGGCCTCAGTCAAGATGATCACCCATCCATCATAGAGGAAATGGGTTGCCATGTCATAGGAACGATAGTTGGCGAAATAAGGCCTTCCGTTCTCTTCCCATTCGAAGAGACCTGAATGGGAGAAATCTTTATCTTGGAGTCCAGGGATAAGTGAGACCGAACTCTTCGAAAAAGAATTGAAAAGGATCGACCTGGTCCTGTTCTCCATGATAAGGACATCCGTGGAGGGGGCCCTTCCAACAGCAGCCTGCCAAAGGAATGAAGCATCAATATCTCCAATAAGGATACGGTGTTCAGGAGACTGCGGTTCTGCAGCCACAATCAGATAAAAAGGTGATTGAAGATCCGCCTGAGGACTTCTCATCAGGAGTGCCTTTCCGGCGCGAAGATGATCCATTTGTTCATGATTTAATTCCAAAAGGCGCCCCGGGCCGCCGAACAAAGAAACGGGCGTTGTCCTTTCTTCTTGAATGAAGATCCCTTTGAACCGCTCCCCAAGTCTGGCCGCCAACTCCTCCGTCAGATGCCCTGCACTTGGCCTTTGGGTGGCATTCAGGAGGTTCGCCACTATGTGCATTTCCGACTTGAGGAGCCCCAGTCGCTCCGTAATCGAGACCTCTACGGATTTGCTCTCCTGGATGAGAAGCTCTCGGCTTTGCTCATTGAGCTGACGTTTTACCAAGGCGTAGGAGACAACCGCAAGCGCCGAGGTCGGAACCACTGCGCAAAGGATAAATAGCAGAAACATTCTACGGGCAACTTTTGTACGAAATGCCGTCAGTTCCAGTTTCATTTTTGCTCTTTATTGATCGATACTCAAAATTTTGAGACGAGGCCGATATATTTTCCATCTCTGGCACGAATAATATCATCCCAGCTCGGCTTTGCCGTCAGGGGTCCTATAGACTTTCCATCCGCTCCGCTGCTGTACAGATCATAATCGCTGTTGATCGGATGTTCAAAATGGTCGCTCCTGGCCTTCTTTTTCCCTTGAGGGCTGATCAATTCCTGATACACATAGGGACGTCCCCACGGGTCTAGGAATCCGCCCCTGTTAATGCCGGCGAGGTCCTGCGGCAAGGCGCTATTTCCTGCGCGAAAAGCCATAATTTCCCCTTGTAGAATGTGTAGTTCAGCTATGGCCCTTTCTACTTTGGCCCTTTCCAGGTACCCACTGTAGGCCGGAATAGCCATGGCGAAAAGGACGCCGACGATGACCACGAGGACCATGACCTCGATGAGGGTAAAGCCCCTTATACCTCTCTGACGAGGGGACTCAGAGAGCAAAGGGGACAGGGGACCGGGGCGACTCATGAGACCCTTCCATCTGGGTGACAACCATTCCTCTGAGAGTCAGGACATATTTTCTGAACGGGACATGGTAGAATCAAGGCGCGAATCCAAAAAATGCGGATAAGAACGCTCCGCTTCAAATTGACTTCTTAATTTGGCACCACAGATCCAAAAAGATCAATATCCTGCGATACAGATTTTGCCGATATATGTTGATCCGTTGTTTAATTCCGCTTCTGGTAAACATCGGCATGATGCATGGTTAAACTTAAATATAATGCATTGTCCGGTCAGGATTTTGCTGAAGCTGCTTTGAGGGAAAACGGCAAAGATCGTATGAGTTTAGCTGTTTGAAAGAGCCCGGCAATTGCAGCCATGGGAGTCTCTGTGATGGGCTAATTTTAAAGCGCCTAAAGTCTTACCAATGATCATGTTATCGAAACATGCGCTTTCAAGTTTCCGGCGGTATCTGCCGATAGAAAGGGAAAAAACAGGTTGATCGACCACCTGAATAGGATTCCACTTTAAATGATCCCCTTATAAATCCATGGAAACGCCCGGATGTGCCGCTATTCTTTCATTTTCACCCTGTTCACCCTGTTTTTTTATGCAACGCCGGGGTTTACTTGTTTAAGGCACGCATTCGAAAGGGCACCTATTCAAGTCGTCAAAGGGGCGTATCTGACAGATGAACAGCATGATGACATCCGGAAAACAGCTCTCACAAGCAGACGTTGACGCCCTCCTGAGCCAGTCCGGTCTGGAAGGCAGCTATGAAAGCGAAGATTCAACAGAGAAGCCCAAACGACCGGAAAAGAAAACCGTAAGATCAAAGCAAAGGTCTCTGGAAGAGGCCCAGGAAATTTCCTATCGTCTTTACAACAAGGCATTTCTAGAAAGAGAAGAGGGCGTTGCAGTAATCTGGAATGCGGAGGGGGTCGTCCCCATGGATCCGGGGCAAACCATCAGGATTCAGGGCAAAGATTTTATCACTCTCGGGGTCCTGAGTGAGCGGCATCTCATTATCGGAGGCCGCTAATACGGCCAAATTCGTGCATCACGCGACATGAAAATGAGAAAGGTCTTTGTTTATCTTTTCCTGCCCCGCCCCATTTGAACAACTATCCTTCCTTCCTGTTATATTGCCGTCCTCCATTGACATAATTTCGATCCAATCGGCGGTGGATGACGGGAAGTGTCTCAAGGGCAGGCGGTGCGAAACCAAACATGATCCTCAGAAGTTCCATGGAAATTCGAAACGTGACTCCCCATAAAACCTCTTTTTCTGCGCTCCCTTGATGCAGATAGGATAAAAAATCCTGTGTTTTTCCATAATTACGGTGATCAGTGGAAACTTCGCATGTCACTCGGTAACACCTGTAGTGTTCGGGCTTCAAAAGATCTCTCAGTGGGACATATAGGACGCTTTCCACCTCCCAGTTGAGAAAGAAGTGCTTCTGCCTATTGATCCATCCCACCATCGGATAAATCACGCGGCCGAATATTCGAAGGTTTTGAGGAGGCAGGGGGCCGAGAAAGGTCACCCCCATCGGATTCAGGCGCATTTCCTCCAGGCTTTCCCTGAGACTTGTTGCCAATAAGAGAGATAAACATCCCGCCTCGCTCAACCCTTTCCGCCTCCAGAGAGACCAGTCGCTCCAGCGGGCGAGGGGAAAGAAGGGCAATCTCAGGAGATGCGAAAGAAAGGCATCCAATCGGGGTGAAATCCTCCCCCCTGGAAAACACAGATCACCGGCCTGCTTGACTTTCGATGATCTTTTATTAAAGACCAGGCAGGGTACAGAAAAAGGACTGCTGCGATCTCGGCCCAACAAACACAGGACGGCCGAGTCATCCGGTGACCGGGGGGCACCTTCAGGGAAGAAAGGGCCTTCTCCCGCACTTTCCCGAAGCGACTTCATGACGGATTTTTTGAACTGCACGGCGGATGACAAAAGATCTTGCATCTTATTCAAGCGGCTCCTGTGAGACAAGGGCATGGGCCGGGACCTGGTCCGCCCTCGGAAATGAGTCAGGGGCCTGATTCGGCCCCTGTAGACAAGGATACTCCTTGGAGAAAAGCGCTGTCGAGACCATTTTCTTGCCCGCTTATGTCCGGATCTCCTGTGTCATGAATACGAGATAAGAAATGGCAAAACACAACAGGGTGATCGCGATCAGGACCACAAGATGTGGGAGTACGACGACAAGGCTCTGCCCCAGGGCAAGAGGGCTCTGGAAACGCGAGGCGGACAGTTTCTCCATCGGTCCCATTTGAAAAAGGGCAAGGGTGCTTGTTGTGTTCAGTGTCGGATCTATGATTGTAGCCGCTGCCTGCGAGTACAGGGCCATGGGGGACAAGCGCGTCACGGATTCTTTGATCTTGGTGTGCCTGACGATATTTTCCGTTCTTGTTCCCTGGACCCCGTCCAATGGGGCGAGGCTGTTGGCGATAACCCCGGCGCCCATGGACACAAAAAACGACAGAAAGATCCACAGCGCGACTGAGGCCAGGGCCGAGGTGGCGATCCCCCTGAAAAGAATAGAAAAGAGCATGGCGATCCCCATCCAGAAAGAAATGTAGAAGATGCTGAGCAGGACATATACGGCCAGACGCCATATCTCTTCCACACCAGGGATTATACCCAGAAGGGCGAGCCCGAATCCGGATATAACCAGGACAATCGACACCAGCATGATTGAAATCGTTGTCACACCGGCCAGAAATTTTCCGTTAATGACCGCGTCCCGATAGATGGGCTGTGAAACCAGTTTTACCAGGGTCCCATCGGACCTCTCACGGTTGATGGCATCGAAACCCAGGACCACCCCGATGAGGGGCCCAAAAAAGGAAACAAACTGGACCATGGAAAAGAGCGCCACATTGGTGTTGAAAAGCATGAGAAAAACAAACTTGGGCTTGGCAACGCCCGCCAGATTTTCTCTTAAGCTGATTCCTGCCATATAGCTGATAATAAAACTGAGCATGCCGATCAGGGCAAAGAGCATTACAAAACGGTAACTGCTGAAATGATCGGCCAGTTCTTTCCTGTAGACGGCAAAAAGGCCTTGCATGGTCAGACCTCCTGGAAATATTTCATGTAGATCTCTTCCAAAGTGTAGGTGGCATCGCCTACTCCAAATTTTTCCTGGGCCAGGGTATCAATGCTCCCTTCCGCCACCATGCTGCCGTTGATCATAATTCCCACCCGGTCTGAAATCTTCTGGACCTGGTACAGATCATGGGAGGAAAGGAGTACAGTGATTTTTCTATCCCTGTTCAAAGACTGAACCAATTCAATAAGTCTGAGAGCGCCATCGGGATCCAGCCCCAAGGTGGGCTCATCCAAAAACAGGACCTTGGGGTCCTTGACCAGGACCTCTGCAATGCCAAGACGCTGCTTCATGCCCCTGGAAAACGTGCCCACTTTCTGCCTGTGAACATCCTCTGAGAGTCCGACGACCTTCAAGGCCTCCCGGCATTTCTCCTCGGCGATGCCTTTGCCCATCCCGTTGAGGTCAGCCACATATTCCAGGCTCTGCAGTGCGTTCATATCCCCATAAAAACCCACATTTTCGGGCAAATACCCGACGAGTCGCTTGACCTCTCTCGGATTGCGGAAGGGGTCCAGACCGGAGACCAGAACACTTCCCTCGGACGGCTGGCTCAGTCCCAGGAGCATGAGCAGCGTGGTCGTCTTTCCCGCACCATTGGGGCCCAGGAATCCAAAGATCTCGCCCTCCAGAATACTGAAATTGAGATGATCCACCACGGGCTGCCCATTGTAACGCTTTGTCAGTCCCCTGGCTTCTATGATGGCGTGGCTATCCATGTTAACGCCTTCCCATTCTGATGAACAAGGTCACAAGCCCCGCAATGACAAGGACGATGATGCCGATCCCCACCCAGCCCCAGGCCGTGGAGGCCTTCACCGTGACCCTGAATTCCAGGTTTTTGGAGGCCTTTTCTCCTTCTACGGACAAAGCGACGGAGTAGTCGCCCACAAGGGCCTGTTCTGCGGGCGTAATGGCCACTTCCACCTGTTTCAGATCGCCCGGTGCCAAGGATTCAAGTTTTTCGGGTTTGAACTCGACCTTCCAATTTTCGGGTTTAAAGGAGAGGAAACGAACATTACTCTGTATGGCCGATCCGGTGTTTTTCACATAAAGCGAGATATTGCCTTCCCGCCCCTGGAAGGCATCCAGGGAAAGCAGGCCGTCGGCTGTCCCAGCCTCGATCTTGTGGGTGCCTGTAAGAACCACAACCATTTCAGCCTCGGCCTGGGCCGTGTCTGAGGAGATCTTCACATTGATGGGATACTCTCCGGGCACCGCGAGGGCGTAGGGTTTGACTTCGACCGCCATGGTCGTGCTCTGATTGGCTTTGATGCGGAGACTGGAGATATACTTTTGTTCGTAGGCGGGCTTGAAGTTGACCTCCCAATTTTCAGGTCCCTTGGCGGTGAGATTGAATATCGTGTCCTTGTCTACTTTGCTCTCCACTTCTATGGAGAACTCGAATTTCGCATCGGTCGGACCCTGCAGCACCGGATAGGATGTGACAATATTCAATCCCTTGGCCTTTTTTTCGGCCTTCTCCTTTTCCCGTACGGTGATAACAAGGTTACTGGATGAGGACAAAGCACCGTCCTGGGTCTCCCCTTTCACAACAAAGGTGTATTTTCCGGGTTCCACATCCTTGTCCGGCTCCGCGACGAAGGTCACAGACCTGGAGCTGTCGCTCTCCAGGTGGATGCCGTTAATATCGAATTTGTAGGTCTTCACTCTGGCCTTCCAGCCCTTCGGGATTGAGGGGACGCTCAGTTCAATATTCTCGTCCTGTCGACCGCCGTTCTTTACGTTCAAATCAAGAGTCACATCTTCGCCCTGCTGAACAACAATCCCCGTATATTCGGGCGCGACGGAAATCTTGCGAGCGGGCAGTTGCTTTTTGTTTTCCTCTCCAAATGCAGGAGTGGCTATCGAGGCTGTCACCCACACAAGCAAAATAAGGAACAAGGAAAAGAAAACCGAAATACCGGGCCCTCGCACTTTCATAAACGCTATCCTCCTTCTTTATTGGTAATTATTACTCACTCCACATGAAGCAGAGATCTTTATAACGCACGGTTCAGACTCTCAAAAGAGCGTTCGAGAACCACCCGCTATATATTCCGCCCGCACCTTTAAGACCGACTTCCATTTATTGAAAATAGGAGCAATTTTTAAAACAGGATCTTTCCCAAGATTTTTCTCGAAACGGTGGACACCGAACATCCACAATGTGCAGAATCAGATAATCTAATATAGCTTCTCAATATTCTGAAGTACTTAATTTCGATATACCTTATAACCTTGCACTTAAGGGTTGTCAAGGCCACTATTCAAAAGTCATAAAATTTCGGAAAGTCCCGGGGCACGCGACGCCCTGTGGCAACCGGCCTTTTATGGGCGCTGAGTCCTTTGAAAAGGCGCCGCAATCCGCGCCATGGGAATCCGCTCACCTTTCGCAATTCGAGGCGCAAGGGAATTTATTCTGCCATAAATTTGACGATAAAGGCATGAAAATAGTCTGCCTAACTTTTTCTGACATCCGCTCCCTGAGGGCTGTCGACGTGAATCCGGGAGTGCACATTTCGGGGTTAGCACGAGTTCATCCCGGCTCATGCCGCGGCATTGCGGATCTGGGCCGAGGGCTCCTCATTGACAGAGGCGTTTATCGCTGATAATTATATTTGAATCGGCGGTGGTAACTCGTCTAAATCCTCGAGAAGGAAGGCCATAGCCTTCCCTTCTCGAGGGTAACCTGTGATCGGGAAGGAATGATGTCATGATGGATCCTGTGCCTACAGTGCTTGTCGTGGCCACCATGGATACGAAAGCCGAACATGTGGCTTACATAAAAACTTGTCTTGAGGAGGCAGGTGTGAAGGTCCTCCTCATGGACGTGGGCATCATAGGCAAGAGTCCGATCGATGTCCAGATCAACCAGAATGATGTCGCCCGTGCGGCCGGCCATACGCTGGCCGAGGTCCATGACCTGAAACACGAAGGCAGGGCATCGCGCATTATGATTGACGGAGCAACCCTGCGGGCGCAAGAGCTGCACCGCGAAGGGCGTCTTGATGCCGTTATCGGCCTTGGCGGTTCAGTGGGAACGGATATCTGTACGGCTGTGATGCGATCCTTTCCAATAGGATTGCCAAAAGTCATGATCTCCACCCTCGCCTCTCACGATGTGCGCCCATTTGTCGGTACAAAAGACATTGTCATGTTTCCCACGATATGCGATCTCAACGGCATGAACCGCATTCTGGAAAAGATTCTAAAGAACGCGGCCCTGGCGGCGGCAGGCATGGCAAGGCAAGAGTCTCATGAAAACGAAAGCCGGAAGCCTCTTGTCTTCATAGGTACGCTGGGCACCAGCGAACCTTCCGCCCTCAGGATAAAGAGATCGGTCGAAGAAAAGGGACGAGAAGCGATTATCTTCCATACGACGGGCGTCGGCGGTCAGGCCATGGAAGACATGATCGGCCAAGGGCGGGCCGAGATAGTGGTTGAGGTATCTGCTCAAGAACTTGTCGCCCATCTGGTGGGAGGTGATTACGACGCCGGGCCTGATCGGATGTCGACGGGGCTGAAACGGGGCGTCCCAACCGTCCTGGTTCCAGGATGTACCGACTTCATTGTTTCAGGTCCCTTGGAACTTGCGCAAAAGCAGTTCCCCGGCAGGAAATATCATCGTCATAACGCAGCGATAACGATCGTGCGCACCCTACACCAGGAGATGGAAGCAGTGGTGCGAAATATGGCCCAATTCTGTCATGAGGGCAACGGCCCTAGGGCGGTTGCCGTACCCCTCGGGGGTTTTTCTGGATTCGATCGGCCAGGAGGCCCCTTGTATGATCCCGAAGCACCCAATATCACGGCGGCGTTATTCAAGGAACTGCTTGGCCCGGAGACGCCGTTGCACCTGTCGCCCAACCACATAAACGACCCTGAGTTCGGCGACCTTCTCATCCATCTCGTTCAGTCGTGGCTGAAATGAGCCGCCATGGACGGATCCGGCTCACGGATTCCGGCGTTTTGGTTTCGCCTGGCATCGTGGTCTGATCCTATACCGCGCAGACGATCGGCGAGCTGCGCTGGAAACCGGACCTGACCATCAAAAAGACAGGAGAAGAGCGAGCGAACCTCTTCATCCACCGCACCCCGGTGATGACCATACTGGTTTTTTGGGGCAGAATGCAACCGCCTCGGTGGACGCTCGCGGTCTACGTGCTGGCCGTGGTCTGCCTGTTTGCCTACACGCAGCTCAATCCGGGTCGCTACCTGCGCCTGATGGGATTCAAGAGGAAGCGTCGGCCCCGCAAGGGCATGGCCCTCACCAGGACCGGAGGTGCCGATCAGACAAAGGACTCCGGGGGATCAAATTCTATCCGGCCCCCTTGTAGCTCGTGACCCCGTTTCCGCCCATTTACCCTTTTATCTTTCCCCATCCAACACGGCCCGAACCACCCTTGCGAGTTCATGCCTGACCATTGGTTTTTTGAGGATCCGCCGAATACCGAATTCTTGGGCCTGGCTGTCAGTCGCAAATTCGCTGAATCCCGTACACAGGATTATCGGGATGTCAGGCCTGATCGACGTGATCTCCAGAGCCAGGTCTGAACCCGTCATGTTGGGCATACTCTGATCGGTGATGATAAGATCGAACCTGTCCGGTTGGTTCCGAAAGAGTTCGAGAGCCTCGACGCTGCTCGTCCTGACCTTCACATCGTAGCCAAGATTCTTCAAATTGCGGCCTGTAATATCCACCAGGGCGGCTTCATCATCAACCAACAAAATACGCTCGCCGCCGGTCGGCAGGATCTCTAACTCCTTTTCAGCACTCTGAACAGGCTCATGCTGTAACCGCGGAAGATAAATGTGGAATGATGAGCCTTTCCCCGGCTCGCTTTCGACAACAATCCCTCCGCCGTGCTTCCTGATAATTCCATCGACCACAGACAAACCCAGGCCCGTTCCTTTCCCTTTTTCCTTTGTAGTGAAATAGGGATCAAAGATGCGCGGAAGAATTTCAGGGGCCATGCCGCATCCAGAATCAATGACGCTCAACAGGATGTGAGGCCCGTGACGAAGCGCCGGATGAGGCAGGGGATCGTCAACCGACAACGCGACTTCAGAGAGGTCCACCGTCAGTCTGCCCGGCTTATCGCTCAGGGCATGGGTGGCGTTGGTGAAAAGGTTCATGAGTACCTGGTGGATCTGCGTCGGATCGGCCATCACGACATCATCCTTCGCATCCAGATGCTCTTGTATCTCGATGGTTGCCGGCAGCATGGACTCAAAAAACTTGAGGGACTCCTTCAAAACGGCGCTCATTCGCAGGGGCCTCAAATCCGTCGCCGCCCCTCGGCTGAATTCCAGGATTTGCCCGACCAGCTTTTTTGCGCGTTCCGCAGTGTTCAGAACCTCGTCCATATATTGGCGGCTGGACGAATCTTCAGGGAGATTCAGTATGGCTATATCGGTAAAGCCCATTATACCGGAAAGAATATTATTAAAATCGTGTGCGATTCCCCCGGCAAGGGTCCCGATCGCTTCCATCTTCTGGGACTGCTGAAGCCTTTGGTCCAATTTTCTCTTCTCTTCCTCAGCCGTTATCCTGCGGCTGATGTCTCGTATGGTGGCAAGATGGACGTCGCGTCCCTTCCATGTAAAGTGTCGCGCTGAGATCTCCACCGGAAAAACAGTGCCGTCGCTTTTTTTATGGTAACGAATTGGAACCGTAGTCAGATGTTCAGACCTCACTTTACGGGTCTCCTCTGGTTCCGCGGAAACCTGGGTATTATCCATTTGAAGAAAGTCTTCCCGCCCGTATCCGTACATTTCCGATGCAGCCGGATTCACCTCCAAAACCCGGCCCGTATCGTTTTCGATCAGAAAGAGGGCGTCCGATTCCATCTCGAACAACTGGCGGTATTTCGTCTCACTTTCCGCCAGGGATTCCTTGACGCGATCATGGCGGATCTTTCCGGTTATGATCTCCGAGATGGCTCTCAGGATTCTGACGTCTTCCTCTTTCCATTCGCGATGAAACCGGCACTCATCGAATCCGATGAATCCGTGAAGCACACTTTTGAAAATAATGGGAACGACCAGGATCGACTTAATTCCCTGAGGCCTAAGTATCTCTTTTTCCTTTTGCCCGGGGATATCTTCAATATCATAAAAATTGATTGCACCACCCTTTGCCATCATACCCATCCACCAGGGTATGGAATCTGCGGGGATTCCTCGAAGAACCTCTCTTTGCGGAGTGACGCCTTCCGCCACCCATTCGAATGTATTGTCCAAGGTATCCGTCTCAGGATCATGCTCAAAGATGTAGATGCGGCTCACATCCAATGCGCGCCCCATAATTTCAAGGGCATTTTGGATGTATTCCTCCAAGTCATCGATCATCAGGGCCTGAGCGGAAATATCCGCCACCATCTTTTCATACTGCAGACGTAATGCCAGTGCCTCTCCCATTGCATGCGGTTCATTGACATCAATGGCCAACTCAAATCGAACCGGTCTGCCGTCAAACCATCTGATGCCTTTAGTGATACAACGGTACCACCGGTTATTCTTCCTGTTTCTCCATTCCCGCACAAAAGATAGGCCTTCGTTTTCACCGAAGATTTTGTCCTTGGAACAAACCGCACAGGGGCTGTCAAGTCCCTGGAAATATTTGTGGCATTTCTCTCCGGCCATGATTTCGCCAAAAATTTCTTTTCCCTTCTTGTTCACAAAGAGACATTCATGGCTTTCCGGATCGGAGATATAGATGATCTCCTCGATACCCTCGAGTATGGAAAACAGCGTCTCGTTCTGCGGACTGACCTCTCCTACCGAATTGAGAGGCAATTCATCCTGCGTTCTTGGTCCTTTGTTTTTATCATTTTCTACGACTGAAGAGACCTTGACCATTTTCACATCTCCCATTCGGCTTGTTGAAATCTGCACAAACACCTTCCCACCCCCGGCAATAAAAAACCGGATAAATGAAAGATCGGCATTTTTCCTATGAGGTTTTTATCTTATCCTTTCGCAGCCGAGGTCATGTTTTCTCGTTAACTGGACCCTGTAAACCAAAAATCTCACATTAACCCATCATTCAGAATCGCCCGCCGCTTTCCTTTTAACCCTTTTGACCGGTGATTAAGGTCCTGTCCCCCCCCCACATCGGCCACCTTGATTGGGGCGAAACCGGCGGACGTTAAGATGTCGCCGATTTCTGCTGTTGAGTAGCATTTGCCTTCCGTCGAATGCATCAAAAGACATGAATACTCGGCAACAGAAAGAGGACCGGTCTTGAATTGATTCAGATCAGATTGACAAGGCGGGCTCAACGCCGCCTTGTCATCATCGGGATCATAAGCGTGAAATCCTGAGTCTAAGGCGCGCGGCATGATCAACGGATATTTAAAAAAAGGCGCCGAACCGGCAATAAACGAGGTTATAGATAACTCAAAATTTCAATAAATGCAATGCGTCTCGACCAAGATGCTTTTTTCGCGCCCAGAAACGCCTTCACATTGTCTTAAGACCTTCACTTCCCAAGGCCGTGCGGACACTCTCACCCTCGACAGTGGGAGATCCTATAAACATTCGGCCGCCCTTCCGGAAAAGTGTCCCTCCAGGACGGTCGTCCACTACAGGGGCCAGACCCACAAGATCAGGGGTACAGAGCCGGCCACGACCAACAGGGACAGAGGAAGCCCCATTCTCCAGTAATCGCCGAACTTATAACCGCCCGGTTCCATCACCAGAGTATTCGACTGATGACCGATCGGCGT
This sequence comes from Desulfatiglandales bacterium, assembly GCA_049366815.1. Classification (GTDB taxonomy): domain Bacteria; phylum Desulfobacterota; class DSM-4660; order Desulfatiglandales; family HGW-15; genus CAYNYM01. The sequence continues at coordinate 35,237 of JBMNCO010000009.1, forward strand.
GAGAAAAGCACAGGAAGCCCCGATCGCCACCGTCATCAAAAATGGGTCAACCGAGAAGCCCATGCCTTGGGCAAGCCTGATGGCCACAGGGGCTGCGAGGATTGCAGCGGCTGCGTTGTTGATGATATTAGACAACAGCATCACCGCTATCATCAAGATCGAAAGCATCGCCATAGGCGGCACGGATTCGGCCACATTCAACAACCAGTCGGCAATCAATTGGGACCCTCCGGTGGTTTCAAGCGCCTCCCCGATGGGAATCATGGCGGCCAGCAGCACAATGACCGGCATATCGATGCTGTCATAAATTTCGTTTGGTGAAATCAGCCCGACAAGCACCATAAGCACCGCGCCGGCCACCAAGGCTGTCGCAGCGGAGACAAATCCGAGCGCAATCAGCGCCATCACAACACCAAAGATGCCGCTTGCCAGCATAACCTTACGAGGCCTGCCGATGCGAAGCCCTCGCGATACCAGGGGCAAACAGCCCAAGGCGTTCAGACCCGATTGAAGCGACTCCTCGCGTCCCTGCACCAGCAGGATGTCTCCCACCACAAAGCGAATCCTGCTCAGCCTCTCCCGCAGCCGATGGCCGTGGCGAGCGGCTGCAAGAACGTTCACACCGTAACGCTCGCGCAAATCCAATCGATGCGGTGTTGCTCCGACTAGCATAGATCCAGGTGCAACGATGGCTTCGGTCATCGCTAACTCACCCTTTTTTTTCCGCTCACTTTCTTTTTCTTCGTCCTGATTCTCCTCATTGTCGACGTCCCCGGCCAGCTTCAGGCCTGTGATATCCAGCAGTGCCTTGAGGCTGTCCGAATCCGTTTCAACCAGAAGGATGTCCTGCACCCTTAGGACTTCATATGTAGAGGGCATTTCCTCCAGCCGTCCGTCTCGCACAAGTGCAAGCACGACGATATCCGCATCATCCTCAACGGCCCTGATCAGGTCATGCAGTGTCTTTCCTGTGAAATTGCACTCCTCGGTCAAATGCAGTTCGGTCGTGTAAGCGTCAATCTGAAACAACTCCCCTGCGACCTCCTGTTTCTCGCGTCGCGGAGTCAGTCGCCAACCGACCAGTGCAATAAACAGGAGCCCAACCAGCGTTACCCCGGCGCCTACAGGCAGGAAGTCAAACATCCCGAAGGGCGTCGCGCCTGCCTGCACGCGATACTCCGCAATGATAATATTCGGAGGCGTTCCGATCATGGTGAGCATACCGCCGAGCAGAGAGCCGAAGGCCAGCGGCATCAGCAGGAACGAGGGGGAGCGGTCGGCCCTTCGCGCCATCCATATCGCCACCGGCATCAGTAGTGCCAAGGCGCCGACATTGTTCATGAAGCCTGAGCACAAGGCCACGATTCCGGTCAGCGTCGCCACCTGAACCCATGAGCGATTGCCGACCCGCGTCAATAAACGTGCGATAGTATCAACCACACCGGCATTGGTCAAACCGCGGCTGATGACCAATACGGCCGCGACGGTCACCACGGCTGGGTGCCCAAGGCCCATAAAAACCCCCTGAGGCGGCACGTAGCCGGCGAGTGCGACAAGCAGCAGGGCGAAAACCGCGACAAGGTCATAGCGCCAACGATTCCATACGAACAAGACCAGTGTTGCTGCAAGGACACCGAATACAGTCAATTGTCCCGTAGTCATACCCATTGCTCCAAATCGGCCTGACAGGAATAGGAATTTCCCTCGCTCCCCTCTCCCCTACAACACGGCATAGGGACCAAGGGCCGGAGGGCGGTCCGGTTGATCAGGGCGCTTTCATGAAGAGCCTCGGCGAAGCCACCTCATCAAACGGCGTAAGGAACCGCGACGCCTCGAACCGGACCTGGAGGAGATCCCTTTCGGACAGGCTGCGGAATCGACGCCGGGAAAAGATCCACCGTGCCCACCGCTTTCGGGCAAACG
>JBMNCO010000010.1:0-34665 GCA_049366815.1 Desulfatiglandales bacterium
GACCTCAACCCTGTCCCGGCAGTGTCCGGAGGCTACCGACCTTTTCTAAGACTAAAAGTATCATATATCTCTCCCCGCACATCAAGAGATTCGTATAACAAACGATCGTGATCAATGTGAATCACCTGAAACAACTGTCTGCCGGTGTCCATTTTCGCCATCAGGTCTTCATGACGGGTTCTCGCCCCATAGAACTTGGGTCCGCTGACCGAAATGACATAGACGGTGCCCTTTTCGTTTTCCCCCACCCTGGCCCCGTTCCTGATCTTGTGGGTGCGGCAATAGGTGTGGTCGTGACCCTGCAGGACCAGGTCAACCCCATATTTATCAAAGATGGGAACGAGCAGTTCCTGGAGTCTCGAACTGTCTCTGTATTTTGCCGTGGAATAGACCGGCTGATGGATGCCTGCGATGGTCCAGGCCTGAGGGTTTTTCGACAGGACTCCGTCCAGCCATGCGGCCTGTTCTTCGAGCCTTTCGTTCCCGTTCAGCATGACAAACCTGACGCCCTGGTAGTCCACGAAATACACGGTTTCCTCCAGGCCCCGGGGGCCGTTTTCCGGCAGGGAAAAGTGCGGCCGCCACAGGGGGAACAACCTGAAGGACGCGCCCTTGACATACCTTTTGTCGGGATATTCGTGGTTTCCCGGGAGCAGGATCATCGGCGTGGTTCTCGGGATCCAGCCGAAGGCGTAGAACAGTTCGCCCCATTCTTCGTCCCGGTCGCCGTTGTCGACAAGGTCCCCCACAAAGAACCAGAAGTCGGCATCCGGGGCCTTTTTGTAGGCCGCGCGAAAGACCCGCGAGCACATGGATTTCACCTCTTCCTGGGGGTCGCCGAGATACACAAAGCTGAAGGGCCTGGAGCCTCCTTCGGCTGTTTTGAAGTGGTTCCATTCACTCCAGCTTTCATCCGCCCCCACCCGGTAGGCGTACATGGTACCCGGCCTGAGGTCTCTGAAAACGGCGGAATGATGGTAGACAAATCCTTCCCGCCCCACCCCGACCCTTTCGCTCCCGGCCTGGAGGGTCTGTACGCCCCCATCCGGAAGGGAAGAAGCGGTGACGGGCGCTATCTGTGCCTGGGGGTGATGGACCCTGTTCCATGTTCTCCAGGCAACGGCCTGGCTGGTCGAAGGATTCTCGGTCAGATTCAGCACGATCCTTTCCGGAAGGCTGTGTCTCCCGGGGCACTGTGGACAGGTGGCAACATGCGGGGCTTTGATCCCCGGATCTTCTGATACGTGCCGCTGCGGTCCGGCGCACCCGGCCGTAAGCAGCAGGGACAGCACCAGCAGAAATATTCCAAAAGGATTCAGGGGCTTGCTTTTGCAGGTCTTCATTGTGGTCTCCATGAGCTTTGGTATGAATTTAGACCTTTCCGATAACCGTGAGGAAATCATGCTCCCTTTCTGAAGTGACCAGTGGGAGGGCGCCGTCCGAGTTCAGAAACCCTGTGCTCCCGGAGGGGCGGGACTCGACGGAGAGCAACCGCTTATGGCGTAGCAGACACAACCCAATAAGTCAAATAAACCTTCATGCAACGTCAAAGTAAAGCCCCTCTCGATTTACATTGCGCAAAAAAGACACTTCCCGGCGTTCCAGGTCGTTGTCTTTCTGAAGGGCATATCTCCTCATAATAGACGGTTAACAGGAATCGGCCCGGCCCCTACCGTGGCATGCACTTTGCCGCCTTAAAGGGGATGCGGGTTGTACATGCAAACTGATTTCATCAAGGTCACCGGAGGCGCCATGCAGGATGAGATGGGAATCAAAGACTCCGCCCGACTCACGTATCACGAAACTCTTGTCCAAAATAGAATGTGCAGCTCCAAGCAGGGATCGGCGTGTTCTCTTTGCTACAGGAAAGAGCCGGATGGTGACCTCTGCCGCCGGCAGCAAAGGAGTGCTGAAAAATTCCTCTCCCAGTGTCATGGATGGGGACTGAGGGTCCCCTGAAAAAACGCCATAGGCCCTTGAGGTCCCCCGGGCGGCGGAAGGCGGGGGCCGCGGGACCTGCCGGGTTGGACGCGGTCTCACCCCGAACCTTCAGGATCACGGCAAAGTCCGCAAGACTGCAGGGGATTTTCAGTCCTCCCCCAGGGCGCGCCGCAGCCTTGCCTTGGCGAGGTTGTGGTCATAAAGGGCGTTGTAGTAGTTGGTTCTTGCCTGGGTAAGCAGGGTCTGGGCGTCCAGGACCTCGGTCATGGTGGTGACCTGCGCCCGGTATCTCTGCCGGCTGACCCTCAGGTTCTCTTCGGCCTGTTCCATGGCCTTTTCCGTGGTGGGAATGTTGCGGTCCGCCACATCGAGATCCAGGATGGCCTGTTTGATTTCGAGCCCGATCTGATCTTCCAGGGCGGCCTTCGTATCCATGATCTGCCTTTTGATGCTCCGTTTTTCCCTGACCGCGCTTCGGGTCTTCCCCCACTCGAAAAAGGTCCAGTCCAGCCCGACCGTCACCTGCCAGTGGTTCGCATCATGGAAGGGACTGCCCGATACGCCCGGGTCATCGCCTTCCTTGATATAGTCGTATCTCAGGCCGGCCTCGGGGTAGAAGGCGCTCCTGGCCAGCCGGATCTGCTGATCGGCCTGGAGGAGGTTGATATCGACGGCCAGGATTTCCGGGCGTCTTTCGAGCGCTTTTTGGAGATACTCCTCGTAAACCGCCCTCTCGGGCCGGTAGGTCAGGATGTCTTCCACTTCCACGGGTTCGTTCACGGGCCGGACGAGGAGTGTGTTGAAGGCGGCCCCGGCAAGCGCCACGCCGTTTTGGGCCTTTACAAGCTCCTGCAGGGCATTGGCCAATTCCACCTCGGCCTTGAGCAGATCGTTGATGGGAATCATGCCTTCCCTGTAAAAACTTTGGGCCACTCCGGCGTTGGACTGGAGAAATTCAACCGCCTTGTCGGCCACATCCTCCCTCTTTTCCGCCTTGAGGATATTGAAGTAGGCCTCCTTGACCGCGAGTATCAGATCCAACCTGGCCAGTTGGTGATCGGCCTCTGACAGATCGACCCCGAGCTTTGCCAGTTCATGGACGCTCGTGAGGGCAAAGCCCGTAAAGAGGGGCTGGGTGAGGGTCGCCTTCCACTGGTAGTTGTCCTGTGTATTCATGTCATAGGCCGGAATCTCCAGCCCGCCCCCCATGAGGACGGCCCTGCTCCTGCTGACCTCCGAAAGACGCGTGTATCCGTAGGATGTGCCCAGTTTGGGCAGGAAGTCCGCCCTGGCCTGACTTTCCACATGGCGGGCCTCTTCCGTCTTTTCTCTGACGGCCTTGAGGAAGAGGTTCTTTTCGAGGGCCTCCTCAATGCCCTGTTTCAGGGTGTAGACATCCTGCTCCTGGGCCTGGAGGGCACCGGGTGCAGACGTCATGAAAAAAGTCAGGATGAGCACAAAAAGATTCAACCATGATCTAGACTTCAATCCCTTTTCCTCCCTTCGGTTCCATTGTATTATCCGTCCCGCCGTCCGCCCTGCGGCCGTGTTTTCCCAAGGCCCTTTCGATCAACACATAGAAGAGGGGTGAAAAAACAATGACCAGGATGGTGGCGGACACCATGCCCCCGAGCACGCCGGTGCCGATGGCGTTCTGGGCGCCCGCGCCCGCGCCGGTGGAAAGCACAAGGGGAAGGACCCCGAAGCCGAAGGCCAGAGAGGTCATCAGGATCGGGCGAAACCGTAACTTCGCGCCCTCCAGCGTGGCCTCGATCAGCCCCTTCCCCTGCTCCAGGCCTGCCTTGGCGAACTGGACGATCAGGATGGCGTTCTTGGTGGTCAGCCCCAGAGTGGTCAGCAGGCCGATCTGGAAGTAGACGTCGTTGGACAGTCCCCGCGCGCTGGAGGCGATGACCCCGCCGATCACCCCGAGGGGAAGGACCAGCAGGACGGAAATAGGGATCGTCCAGCTTTCATAAAGGGCCGCCAGGCAGAGAAATATCACGATAATGGAAAAGGCGTAGAGCAAGGGCGCCTGAGAGCTTGCCATCCGCTCCTGATAGGAAAGGCCGGTCCAGTCAAAACCCATGCCCTCCGGCAGTTTCGTCACGATCTCTTCCATGGCCTGCATGGCATCGCCGCTGCTCTTTCCCGGTGCCGGTTCCCCCTGGATGTTCATGGACGGGAAGCCGTTGTAGCGTTCCAGCCGGGGGGAGGCATAGGACCAGTGCCCGGATGCGATGGAGGCGTTGGGGACCATCTTGCCCCCGGTATTGCGCGCATACAGCCTTTCGAGGTCCCTGGGCAACATGCGGTAGGGGGCGTCGGCCTGAACGTACACCCTCTTGACCCGGTTGCTCTGGATGAAGTCATTGACATAGGCACTGCCGAAGGCCGCCGAGACGGTGTTGTGCACGGACGTGACGGGCACGCCCAGGGCACCGGCCTTTACCCAATCCACATCGTAGCGGTATTCGGGGACATCCTCCATGCCGTTGGGCCGGACGGCGGTCAATCTCGGGTCCTCGGCCGCCATGCCCAGGAGTTGATTGCGGGCCGACATCAGGGCCTCGTGGCCCACCCCGCTCCGGTCCTGCAATTGAAAGTCGAACCCCTTGGCATTGCCCAGTTCCATGACGGGAGGCGGCGGGAAGGCAAACACCATGGCGCTGCGGATCTGTGAAAACCGCTCCATGGCCCTGCCGGCGACGGCCTTGACCCTCAAATCCGGCCGGTCCCGCAGCTTCCAGTCTTTGAGCCTGATAAACACCATGGCATTGGCCTGGGACCTGCCGGAAAAACCAAAGCCCGCGATGATCTGACAGGACTCCACGGCCTCTTTTTCATTTTCCAGGAAATGCTGCTGGACCTCTCTTGCGACCTTCTGGGTCTGCTCCAGGGTGGATCCCGCGGGCAGCATCACCTGAGCAAAGAGTATCCCCTGGTCCTCATCGGGGAGGTAGGCGGTGGGCATGCGCTGAAACAGGTACCACAACGCCCCCACGATCAGGAGGAAGACCGCCAGATACCGGATCTTTCTGGAAAGGGAGTGATGCACCAGACCGACATAGACGCGTCTGAAGCGGAAAAAGCCGCGGTTGAACCACCTGAAAAAGGGGCGCAGAAAAAAGACGGCGTTCTCCGCCTCCCGCCCCGCCGGCACCGGCTTGAGGAGCGACGCGCACAGGACCGGTGTCAGGATCAGGGCCACCACCACCGAGAGGAGCATGGCGGCAATGATGGTCAGGGAAAACTGGCGGTAGATCACGCCGGTGGACCCGCCGAAGAATGCCATGGGGCCGAAAACCGCGGCCAGGACCAGCCCGATCCCGATCAGGGCGCTGGTGATCTGGGTCATGGATTTGCGGGTCGCCTCCTTGGGCGGGAGACCCTCCTCGCTCATGATCCGCTCCACGTTCTCCACGACCACGATGGCATCGTCCACCAGGAGACCGATGGCCAGCACCATGGCGAACATGGTCAGCATGTTGATGGAAAAACCGAAAAATCCCAGAACCGCAAAGGTCCCCAGGATGACGACCGGCACCGCAATGGTCGGGATCAGCGTGGCCCGGAAGTTTCCCAGGAAGAGATACATCACGAGAAAGACCAGCAGGATCGCCTCCAGCAGGGTCTTGACCACCTCTTCGATGGCCACCTTCACGAAGGGTGTCGTGTCATAGGGATACACGACCTTCATGCCGGGAGGGAAAAAGCGGCTCAATTCTTCCATCTTCGCCTTGACGGCATCGGCCGTGTCCAGGGCGTTGGCCCCGGCGGCCTGCCGCACGGCCAGGGCCGTGGAAGGTTTGCCCAAGTAGGTGACCTCGATGTCGTAGGTGTCGGTCCCCAATTCCGTCCGCCCCACATCCCTGACCCGCACAGTGGAGCCGTCCGGGTTGATGCGAAGGGGGACGGCGCCGAACTCCTCCGGTGTCTTGAGAAGGCTCTGGACCACGATGGAGGCGTTCAACCGCTGGCCCTCCACCGCAGGCGCCCCGCCGAACTGGCCGGCCGAGACCTCCACGTTGTAGACCCGAAGCGCCGTGATGACATCCGCCATCGTCAGGCGATACTCGGTCAGCTTGTCCGGGTTCAGCCAGATACGCATGGCGTACTGGGAGCCGAAGAGCTCGACCTCCCCCACCCCCGGCACCCGGGCCAGGATCTTTTCGATGTTGGAGGCCGCATAGTCCCCCAGGTCGTTCTTGTCCATGCTGCCGTCTTCCGAGATCAGCCCCACCAGTAAAAGGTAGTTCCTCGTCGACTTGCCGACCACGATGCCCTGTCGCTGCACCGTCTCGGGCAGGCTTGCCATGGCGAGCTGGAGTTTGTTCTGGACCTTGGCCCAGGCAAGATCCGGATCGGTCCCCGGGGCGAAGGTCAGCTCCACGCGTGCCATGCCGGAGGAATCGCTGGTGGAGGAGAGGTAGAGCAACTGCTCCAGACCGGTCATCTTCTGCTCGATGATCTGGGTCACGCTGTTTTCCACGGTCTCGGCCGAGGCGCCGGGATACATGGCCCGGATGTAGATGGATGGGGGGGCGATGGGGGGGTACTGGGATATGGGCAGCGTGTATATGGCCAGGACTCCCGTGAGCATGATGATGATGGCAATGACCCAGGCGAAGACCGGGCGATCCAGAAAGAATCTCGATAACATCAGGCGCCTCCACCGATTGTATCCTGCATTCCGCCGGCCGGACGCCCAGGTTTGGCCTCTTCTCTGCGCCCCTCTTCATAGGAGACCACCTTTACGGAGGCCCCGGGACGCACCCTCTGCCTGCCTTCGACAATCACGCGATCCCCGGGTGCCAGTCCCTCGGAAACGAGCCATTTGTCGCCGATGGCCCGATCGAGCGTAAGTGTCCGCTGCTGGGCCTTCTCTTCGGCGTCCACGATCAGTGCGAGGGGCGTCCCCTTGGGGTCGCGGGATACGGCCTGCTGGGGGATCAGGATGGCCAGGTGGTTGACCCCCTCCTTCACCACGGCCCGCACGAACATGCCCGGCAGCAAGACGTCCTGGGGGTTGGGAAAGACCACCCGCAGGATCACGGACCCGGTCGTCGGGTCCACCGTGACATCGCGAAACTGAAGCTCCCCTTCCAGGGGGTAAGCCGTATCGTCCTCCAGGATGAGGCCGACCCTGTTCAGACTCTTTCCATTCTGATCGAGGCGCCCGCTGTTCATGTTGCGCCTCAAGCGCAACAGCTCGGAGGTGGATTGGGGCACATCCACATAGATGGGATCCATCTGTTGAATGGTCGCCAGCGCCGTGGGCTGGTAGGCCGTCACTATGGCGCCGTCCGTCACGCTGGACTTGCCGATGCGCCCCGAGATGGGGGCGGTGATTTTCGTGTACCCCAGATTGATACGGGCCGACGCCAGGGCCGCTCCGGCCTGCTGGATGGCGGCCTCCGCCGCTGCGACCGCCTTGCGGCTGCTCTCCACCTGGGCCTCGGCGGCCCGCAGCGCGGCCTCGGAAATCTCGGCCTCGGTTACGGCCTGGTCGCGCCGACTGGCGGATACGGCGTTGTCCTCGAACAAGGCCTCAAAACGTGCGCGGTCGGTCCGGGCGAGCTCCAGGATGGCCCGCTGCCGGGCGACCTCCGCCACGCTCGCCCCCAGGGCCGCCCGTGCCCGTTCCGCGCCCTTCCGCACGGCGTCGAGGTTGGCCGCGGCATTGTCGAGTGCGGCCTGAAAAGGGGCGGGATCGATCTGATAGAGCACCTGACCGGCCTTGATGTCGGAGCCCTCTATAAACAGGCGTTTCTGGATGAGGCCGTTGACCTGGGGACGGATTTCCGCGACCAGGTAGGGGGACGTACGGCCCGGCAATTCCGTCGTCAGCACGACGGACTGCGTGGATACCGTTACCGTGGCGACCTCCGGCACAGAGGGAGGGGGCTGAGAATGTGTCGGACGGTCACAACCGGCCAGCATCAGGCCCCCGGTGAGGATGCCGACGGCGGCGATGCATCTAAACCTGTTCTTCATCTTTGCTTCTCCTTCCCTTCAGAGGGACACTGCCCTCCTGCACCCACAGGCAATGGTTGACCTGGCCGAATGGCGAAAAGGCCGCGGCCAGCTGGAGCCCCAGCGGACTCTTGCCCTTTCCGGGGACCTCACCGTTCCAGTGGATGAAAAGGCAGAGGTCGTTGGCCAGGGAAAAGTCCCGGAACAGGACGATCTCCCCGAGGCTCTTTTCCCGGTCGGGTGTGCCGAGTTGCCGAAATGCCGAAATGGCCTCATCCCTGTCCCCTTGCGAGTATGTTCGCAGGTGTATCGTCTCAATCCACGCCATGGGTGCCGTCCTCCTGACGAAATGGATCTGGTTGTGTCCCCGGGGATAAATGCCAGAATCGTGCCAGAAAATATTTCCTTTAAAATCAAAATATTATCAAGCAGATGGATATGAACTGTCATATTGAAAAGGTTTGTCTTTTTTATTTGAAAGAAATGAGTCGGGTCTTTCAAATATAAAAGCTCGTGAGGCGTGCCCTGGACGGGGCGCCCTGCTGTCAGCGGGAACCGCAAAAGGCCCATTTTTTGGATGGGCACTACCTGGGCAGGCCGAGGACGGCCTCTGCAATATCGCGGCTGAGGCGGGCCAGATTGCGACTCTGGGCCGAGACAAAGGATCCGTGGGATTCACCGCCCGTGGGCTCTTCATAGCTCGACCTTTTTGTCAGGAGCGGTGGTTTCCTTCGATCCGCCCCATCGGCAATGGACCAGGATACGTCGAGCAAGGCGCGCTCTCCGAGGACCCCGTCCATCTGAATCACCTGCACATCTATCCGGTAGTCGATGGGAATCTGTGCCTTCCAGGGGAAGAGGGCGACGGCCCGCGTGCAGAGCAGTGAGGGAAGGTTTCCGGCAAGGACGCGTGAGATATTGGCCTCCAGGGGCTCCGCCCACTCTGCAAAATCATCCACCCGGACTTCATTGGCCGTAAGGCGTGTCACGACCTCGGGCCGGTTCAGATATTCAGGTATCTTCACGGGACCGACACCGAGGGCGAAGCAGGGCTCACCCTCCCGATTCACCATGTTTTCAGAATCAGGAATGGAACTCATGACAAAGAACCTCGTCAGCGGCATCCCGGCGCACCCTATAAGGGCGATCAACAAAAAACCAGGGATCAGCCCTGAGAGGTAAGGGAAAAGGCGTTTCATCATGCTACCTCCCCGTCTTTTTCTTTCTGCCGAACAACAGGGATTCGGGCTGCTGTTCAAGGGCCTTGGCAAGGCTCCGGATCGCCTTTCCGGCGGTCCCCATTTCCTTGACGGCCTTCTTGAGTTCATACATCAATTCCGAATCCTCTCCGATGTTGCCCTCCAAGGCCGCGAAGGTCTGTTGCACCTCCCGGAGGGTCATCCCCGCCTCGTCGGAGATCTTTTCAATGCCCGAAAGCGTCCGCTGCATGGAAAGACTCAGGGGCCCGACCTGTCTGTCGACATGCTGCGCCAACTCCTGAATATCCTTCAGTGCCCCATCAAAACCCGATGTCAGGGTTGCCGCCTTTACATCGAATTCCCGCAGCAGGTTCCGCGTCTCCTGCATCGTCTGCTGGAGGTCTGCGGACACCGGTTCCACCCGGCTGTTCAGATTCAGCATCAGACCCTTGGCCTCTTCCGCCGCCAGGGAAACGGACTGGATCGTCTTCGTCATTTCAGGGGAATTGAGCACCCTGTTGATCCCGTCCACCGCGGTCGCGATATCCGTGATGATCTCCTCGATGGGGAGCTGTTCAAGCTTCTTGGTGATCTCCTGTAACGGCGTGGGAATCGTGGGGATCTCCACATACCGCTGATCAGCCCCCACGAATTTTGCAGGCCTCTCGGGATAGGAACCGAGCGCGACCTGGAGCGCCCCTGTGACAATGCTCTGCAGTTCCAGCCGGGCCTTGAGCCCGTGATCGATCAGAAGCCTGAGACTCTTTTCAAAACCCTCCGCAGGGAGACCGACGGTATCCACCCGTTGTGGGTCGATTTCAATGAATACGGGTATCGTCGTCGTCAGGTCACCCATATCGAAGCGCAAAATGACCTCCCTGACCGAGCCGATCCCGACCCCGTTGAAGACCACCGGCGCCCCCACATTGAGCCCCCCTATCGATCCCTCGAAAAAGCAGACGGCCTTGACCGTATTCCTGAAAAACCGCCCGGAGCCCAGGACAATCACGGCGATGACCAGCAGGGCCGTCGCACCCAGGAGGAAGACGCCGATCAAGGTCTTGTTGGCCGGCTTGCTCATGGCTTTTTCTCCCCTGTTCCGTCCTCTCCCCTGGTCAGAAATCGACGCAGGGTGGGATCCCTTGACTCGGCAAGGAGTTTTTTGGGGTCTCCGCTCGCGGTCATGGTCCTGACATCCACATCCAGAAAGATCGCGTTGTTTCCAATGGCGAAAATGCTCGCCAGTTCGTGGGTGACGACGATGATCGTCGTCCCCAGGCTGTCACGAAGCTCGAGGATCAGGTCATCGAGCAGTCGCGCGCTGATCGGGTCCAACCCCGCAGAGGGTTCATCGAAAAAGAGGACATCCGGGTCCATGGCCATGGCCCGGGCCAGGGCCGCCCTCTTTTTCATGCCTCCGCTGATCTCAGACGGATAATAGCCCTCAAAGCCGGAAAGACCGACCAGGGAGAGTTTCAGTGAGACAATCTCTTTGATCCGGCTGAGGTTCAGCTCCGTGTAACGCTGGAGCGGAAGGGCGATGTTTTCTTCAAGGGTCATGGAACTCCAAAGGGCGCCGTACTGATAAAGGATTCCGAACCGGCGCATCATGTGCTCCCTTTCTGAGGCGTCTATCTCCCAAAAACTCCTGTCCCCGTAGAGGACCTTCCCGCGGAGGGGCGCTTTGAGGCCGATGAGGATCTTGAGCAGCGTGCTCTTTCCGCACCCGCTTCCACCCATGATAATGAAGATATCCCCCCGGTTGACGGTGAAGTTGAGATCCCGCATGAGTACAAAATCACCATACCCCATGTCAAGGTCCTTTACAGTAACAACGGGTTCCCCGGTCATCCGCCTCTCCTCCAGGGCCTGCTCAGATGCCCAACACCTGGCAGGCGAATGTGATGATCGCCGTAGCCACAACGATGGCGACGATGCTTGTGACCACGGCCGATGTCGTCGCCTCCCCCACGGCCGAGGCGCTCCTTCCGCACTGCATGCCCCTCAGACATCCCGCCACGGCCACGAGCACGCCGAAGACCGCGCTGTGAAAGAGCCCGACAAAGAGGTAGGTCATGGTGACCGCTTCCCGGGTCCGGTTGAGGTACTCGGTCAGGCCGAGGTCGAGCATGCCCACACCGACCACGATTCCACCGAGAATCCCCATGAAGTCCGCATAAAGGCAGAGCAGGGGCATCATCACGATGAGAGCCACCATCCGCGGAAGGACCAGGAAGTCCACCGGTGAAATCCCGAGGGTCTCGAGGGCATCGATCTCCTCATTGACCTGCATGGTCCCGATCTGGGCCGCAAAGGCGGCACCCGTGCGGCCGGCCATGATAATCCCGGTCATGATGGCCCCCATGATCCTGACCATGCCGATTCCCACCACGTCGGCCACGAAGATCTGTGCGCCGAACATCTTCAACTGGATGGCGCCGACAAATGCCAGGATCAGCCCGACCAGCATGCTGATCAGAGAGACAATGGGCAATGCCTGCACGCCGCACTCCTGAAGGAGCAGCACGAGATCCGAAGGACGAAACGAGGCCCGGCGTGTCAGGAGCCGTCCAAAGGCGAGGGACACATCTCCGACAAAGTCGATCGTTTCCTTTGTGGAACGCCGAAAGGCGACGGCCCCGGCACCCAGCAGATCAAGGAGGCCCTCCCTTCCGGGTTCCTTCCGCACGCCCTCCCGCTCCGGAACGGCCTCGGCCAGTTTCATGAGCCGCCTGACACCCTGGGGCAGACCTTCAAGGTCCACCGCAATGGATTCCTCCCTGCAGAACCTCCTGACACCGATGAGAAATATCACAAGACTGCTGTCCCAGCCTCTCAACGCGCTCGTATCAAAGGCGATCCGATCCGCCCGGACGCCGCCCCTCAAACGGTCTTTGACCTCATCGGCCGAAGGCGTCTGATTTTCTATTTTCCAGTCCCCTGCGAGGTGCACCATGGGGAAGCCCCCGGGTGATGCGCTGAAACGCAGGGTGCTGGGTGTCGATTCTTTCCGGCTCACTTTTCACCCATAACCCGGCCCGATTGCATGCGAGTGAAATCTCTTTTTAAAGCCCCCTTCAACGGCGTTCGTGCACAACACACACGATGACGCTCCAGGAGGCCTCCGCCCAAGGGATTGTAGCAAAACCCGCCCTCATAACCCACAAAATCCCGACATGAAAATCAAGGCATTATTAAACGAAGAGATGCAAACCTTCAAATAGAAAAGTTGCGCCTTTTCTATTTGAAAGAAACGTGTTAAATCTTTTCGAACGACTCAGCCAGATAGGCTGTGAGGTGTCGCAGGAAGGGAATATGCGTGATCATAGAAAACTCATAGCCTTCAGCCTACAGCCTAACCAACCTGAACCGTTACCAATGAAAGCTCCCCCAGGGGGTCTTATGGGGGTCATCACGAGGGGCAGGAGGTATTGATTTTGGATGAGAACGATTTTTTCCGTCAGGCGACCCTCCGGATTTCCAGCAGCCTGAACGCTGAAACGGCCATGAAGCGGTGCATGGACTTTCTGACACAGCATATTCCGGCCTCCGGCATGCTCTTCAGCGTGTATGACCCGGTCCTCAATGTCGGCAGGATCCTGGCCTCTATCTGGCCCCGCGGCCTGCGGAGACCGGATGAAACCATTTTCATGCCCAGGGAATTCTGGCAGTGGACAAAGGAAAAGTGGGCCGAGGCTCCGGGGGTAACGATCATCAACGACATCCACAGAGAGGAACTTCCCGTGCAGCGGCTCCTGTCCATGCTCTGGCCTTCAAACACGTCCCATCTTGTCATGGATCTGGAACTGGAAAAAAAACGGCTCGGCATCCTGGGCCTCTTTGTGGAAGGGAAGCACCGGTACACGGATGCCCACGCCCACCTGATCTCGCTCCTGCACGAACCCTTCGCCATCGCCCTGTCCAACATTCTTCAGCACCAGGAAATCCAGAGGCTGAAGGACATGCTGGCAGACGACAACCGCTACCTCCACCAGGAGATGCGCAGGATAACGGGGGACACGATCATCGGAGCCGACTTCGGCCTCAAGGGCACCATGGAGATGGTCCGCCAGGTCTCCCCCCTGGACAGTCCGGTGTTGCTCATGGGAGAGACCGGAGTGGGAAAAGAGGTCATTGCCAACGCGGTTCATCTTTCTTCCAAACGCAGGACCGGCCCCTTTATCACGGTCAACTGCGGCGCCATCCCGGAAAACCTGATAGACAGCGAGCTGTTCGGCCACGAAAAGGGCTCCTTTACCGGCGCGATAGCCAGAAAGCGGGGGCGTTTCGAGCGGGCTCACGGCGGGACGATCTTTCTTGACGAGATAGGGGACCTGCCTCCCGCCGCCCAGACCAGGTTGCTCCGTGTTCTTCAGCAGCATGAGATCGAAAGGGTCGGGGGGACCGAATCCATCCCGGTGGATGTGCGCGTGATCAGCGCCACCCACAGGAACCTGGAAGAGATGGTGCGATCCGGGCGGTTTCGGGAGGACCTCTGGTTCAGGCTCAATGTATTTCCCATCGTCATCCCTCCCCTGCGGCACCGCGCCGAGGATATCCCCGCCCTTGCCATCCATTTTATGGAACGTAAATCAAGAGAATTGAAGATACGGGACCTGCCCCCCCTGACCCCGGGCATTCTGGACAGGCTTCAGGCCTACCACTGGCCGGGCAACGTGCGGGAACTGGAAAACCTCGTGGAGCGGGAATTGATTCTCAATCAAATGACGGAAAGCGGAGGGATGCTGAGGTTTGACACGCTTTCCGGTATCCGCAAGCCGGACAAGACCGGGGCAACTGAAAATCGACGGGAGGTCGTCCGCCCCTTGGACGCCGTGATCGAGGCCCATATTGAAAGGGCACTGGATCTTGCAAAGGGAAGAGTTGAAGGGGTGGACGGTGCGGCCGAGATGCTCGGGCTCCATCCGAGCACCCTGCGCGGCCGGATGAGAAAGCTGGGCATCCCTCATGGCAGAAGACGGCGGGCCGATCGGATTTCAAAGGCCTGAAGCCCTTCTGGACCCGAATTCAGGATCTCTTCGACCCCTAAACCGCCTTCAAATCGCCGCCTCGTCCATGAGGCCGGCGGATTTTGGTGCATCCCCCGGACACCGGCAAGGTATCCGATGCTGGGCGTCAGGGGTGACGCCGTCCTTTCATTTTGATCCAGTTCAACCGGGTTTTCTCTGCGGCGTCGGGGTCAACACTGTTCCATGACGCAGTACTTTTTGTAGTCTTCTATCGAGGCCTCAACCACCTTCAGGGCATGTTCAATTCCGTAGACCCGGCTGATGCTTGCGGTTGCCTTTTCTCCCGGCACGAGCTTATAGGTCAAAAAATAGTGCTGCAGACGTTCGATGAGGACTTCCGGCAGCTCTTCGATATCCCGGGCATCTCCCCAGGCCAGATCATTTTCAAGGACGGCGATGATCTTGTCATCGGCCTGTTTGTTGTCGATCATCTGCAGGCCACCGAGCACTCTCGCCCGCAGGATGACCTCACTCTTCGAGATAGGCCTCTCGCATATCACCACAATGTCGAGAGGATCCCCGTCTCCGGCCGTGCTGTCCGGCGACAGACTTTTGACGCCTTCACCGCAGTAGGTTCGGGGAATAAAGCCATAGAGCGCAGGAGGGTGAGAGGATCCCCGTTGGGGCCGGTCGACCTGCAGATACCCGGAGACCTTGTCCACTTCGTATTTTATGAGATCGTAGGGGGTCATCTCTACGAATACGTTCACGATCTCAGGCGGTGAGGGTCCCACGTCCAGGCCGTGCCAGGGATGGGGTCGAAACAAATTCGGGACCTCTCTCTTATCATTCCTTATCATTCTTCCTTCCTCCGTCCATGTGATGATCCAAACCCTCATGCTGCAGAAGTGACCCAGTCTGCTTCAACTGTACGCTGATCCTCGTGAGTCCACGGGGGAGCGTCTTGGTTTCAAATCCGAGCTTCTTGCAGAGCGCCAGCATGTTTTCATTATCCGTCAGCACGTCGCCGTGGATCTCCCGCACGCCCTTCCATCGGCCGATCTCGATGACAGACTCCATGAGCTTCTGCCCGACGCCTTTCCTTTGAAATTTGTCGTGGACAAGCGCCGCAATCTCACCGGAGTTGAAATCAGGATTCAACATGAGCCTCGCCACCCCGATTATCTTTCGCTTCTCATCTTCCTTGATTTCCGCAACAATGGCGACGTGCCTGTCATAGTCTATATTGCAGAACATGACAAGCCATTGGTGAGGAATGTTTTTGAATGAGGAGAAAAACCTGGTCCGCCGGGACTCGTTGGACAAGGTCGAAAGAAACTCCCGTTCCAGCGGTTCATCTTCGGGTCTGATGGGCCGCAGCAACACGTCGGTACCGTCCGCCAATCTCCAGGGCGTGATAAACCTTGTCGGATAGGGGGTAATGATGAAGTGCGGATAGGGATAGGGGGACGCGCGGTAATCCTTGTCAAGAATGATCTTTGCGTCAAGGGCCCAGGGTTTGCCTCCCGAAACGGCCAGTGGATTGATGTCAATTTCCCTTATTTCAGGGAAGTCAACGATAAGATTGGAGAAGTTGACAAGCGTGGTTTCCAGTTCCTCGAGGTCGGCCGGCGGCCTGCCGCCCCAGCCCTTTATGAGCCGGTAGGCCTTTGTGTCTTCCATCAGCCTTTTTGCCAGCGTCTGGTTCAGGGGCGGCAGACCGATCGAAAAGTCCCTGATGAGTTCCGCGTTCGCCCCTCCCATCCCGAAGAAGATGACCGCACCGAAATCCTTATCCCTTTTTGAGCCGAGGATGAGTTCGTACTCCACGCCTTTGACGGTTTTTTGTGCAGTGACCTCTTCTGTCACCTCCCCTTCAACGTGAGAGGGAACAGTCTGTTCGGCCGTCGGAATGCCATAGCCTGCGAGGAACTGTTTTGATTCCTCCTCGGTGAGAAGGGCCCTGCCCTCCCCCATGACCCTTCCCACAAGCTCTTTCAGGTGTTCTTTCCCGGGCGCTTCATGAACCGGCAGTTCCGCAGGGGTCTCATAGAGCAGTGAGCGATTCCTCTTGTACCTGTACATGTTGGCATAGGCCCTCACGGCCTTTTCCGGGGTCCCGTAGGACGGTATACCGTTTTGTGTGAGCATTTCCCTTGCGCCGCGCACATGTTCTCCCCCCATCCAGGCGGTCACGATCGGCTTGCGCGTCTTCTTCGCGATGTCAATCACGGCAGCGGCCACTTCATCCGGCGGTGCGGTATCCATGGGGACATAGATGACAAGAACGCCGTCTGTCCCGGGATCATTGAGGCATGTCTGGATGGCTCTTCCATATCGCGCGGCATCGGCGTCCCCCAGCACATCGAGGGGATTACCCTTGCTCCAGAGGGGCGGCAGGAACCCGTTCAACCGCTCCATGCTTTCCTCTGAAAGCCGGGCGAGCTCTCCCCCCTGGTCGATCAGGGTGTCGGCGGCCATGACACCCGGTCCACCGGCCGCTGTCACGATGGCAAGTCTGTGCCCTCTCGGAAGATTGCGGAAATCAAGGACTTCAGCGGTATCGAAGAGATCTGCAATCTCTTTCACCCGCACCACCCCCACCCTCTTGAAGGCGGCCTCATAGACTGCATCGTCCCCGGCTATGGCGCCCGTGTAGGCCCGGCCCGCCCGTGTGGTCTCGGTGAACCTTCCCGGTTTGAGAACGATAATGGGTTTTCGCAATGCAAATGCCCGTGAAGCGCTCATAAACTTCTTCGCATCGCCGACCCCTTCCATGTAAAGCAGGATACTTTTCGTATCATAATCTTCACCGAGAAAATCTATGAGGTCGCCGAAATCCACATCGATCATCGAGCCGAGTGAGGCAAACATACTGAAACCCACATGCGTATCCATCGCCCAATCCAGGATTGCACTCCCCAAGGCGCGGCTCTGGGATATGAAGGCAATGCCTCCGGGTCTCGGGTTTGTCGTCACGAGGGTTGTATTGAGCCCGACGTGGGGCCGTAGGAAGCCCATGGAGTTCGGTCCGAGGATGCGCATGCCATATCTCTTCCTCGCGGCTGCGACCCGTTGCTCCAGCACTCGCCCCGCCTCACCTATTTCCCTGAAGCCGGAAGAAATGATGACGGCCCCGCCGATTCCCGCCCTGCCGCAGGCCTCGATGAGTTCGGGAATCTCCTCTGCGGGTGTGGCCATCACGGCAAGATCAACGGGATCGCCGACAGACTCAATATTCTCAACACACTTGAGGCCCATGACGGCCCTTTCGTGCGGATTGACCGGAAATATCTTCCTGCCTCTTGCCTGGAGCAGATTCCTGAGGATGATCCCGCCCGGTGAATCCTCCTTATCGCTGGCACCTATCAACGCTATACTTTTGGGATCGAATATATGGTTCAGGTTACCCATTTTACATCTCCAAGGGCGCAGACTCAGACGTTTGAGTCTCTTTAAAAAACGCTATGAATTCAGCCCTTTCCAATAACTGTGTGGAAATCATGATTTCCTTTCGAACTTTTCAAAGGGCTAAAGTGTTACAAAAAACGAATGGTCATGGAAAAGCTTCGCATTGCCATGACCATTGTACGCCGCTGGTGGAAAATCTCAACCGATCGATGTAAGAAAAGGGATCCCTTTCTTGTTTGACCGGTCCTATTGGCGCCGCTGCTTCCGTTACCGAGCGGGCGCGGTTTTCAGATCGGCGGGGGTCAGCAGGTCTCCCCAGTCCGTTCTGTCCGCCATCTCCTTTCTGGTCTCCTCCGGCACAAAATCCGTCCCCATCCTGCCTTCCCAGCCGCCCCCCAGCGCCTTGTAGGCGGCCACCAGATTGAGCAGAACCGAACCCCGGGTGGCTGTGAGAAGATCCTGGGCCTGGGTCTGAAACCTCTGGGTGTCAAGAACACGCTGATAGTCGACCAGCCCTTCGCGATATTGGATCATGGACAGTTCCACCGAACGACTCGCCGCCGCTGCGCTCTCCCTTAGGAAGGCCACTTCTTCCTGGGATCTCAGGAAGGCCGACAGGGCGTCCTCGGTTTCCTGAGCGGCCTTCAGGACCGTGTTTTTGTAGTTTGCCACCAGTTGCTGGAAGCGCGCGTCCTGAACGCGGACACTGTTCTTGATCCGTCCATAGTTGAAGATATCCCAGGCGAAGCCGATCCCGGTCGAATACTGAAGGCTCTCGGAATCCCCGATATCCCTGAGGGAACTTCCCCCCGGGAATCCCGCCGCCGTGAGGGCTGCGTTACTGGTGGAAAGTCCAATGGAACCGTAAAGGTTGAATCGAGGGTAAAGGTCCGCCTTGGCCATCCCGATCAGTGCACACTGTGCGGCCATGCGGGCTTCGGCAGCGCGAATGTCCGGTCGCCGCCTCAGCAGTTCGGCCGGGACACCCACGGCCACGTCGGGAGGAACTGAAGGGATCGGCCCGGGCCCGCCGAGCATGCCCTGCACGCTGCCGGGAAGCGTACCCAGGAGCACGGCAAGAGCGTTCTCGGCCTCGCGCAGTTGGGCTTCGAGGCGTGGAATGGAGGCCCGTGTGTCCGCCAGGAGCGCCCTGGCCTGAGCCAGATCCAGTTCGGTGACCTCTCCGCCCTCGAAACGCACCCTGGTGATCTGTAATGAGCGCTCCTGCATCCTTACGTTTTCGTGGGCCAGGGCCAGGCGCACCCCAAGCGTGCGGACCACCATATAGATGCGAGCCACTTCCGCGGTAAGCGTGACCAGGATATCGTCGTAGCCGGCGATGGAGGCATCCAGATTCCACACACCGGATTCGACGGCGCGGCGGAACCGGCCCCAGAAGTCCACTTCCCATTTTGCGTCAAAGCCGATTCCGGATGCGGCGTAACGGATGTCCATGGCAGCGGAGGTGTTGGCCGTGTTCTCACTGAGACCGGAGACGGTGTAATTTCCCTTGAGCTGCTGGAGCTGGGGGTATCGGTTGCCGACAGCGATCCCCAGTTGCGCCCTTGCCTCAAGGATGCGGATCCCGGCAATGCGCAGGTCCAGGTTCCGCCGGTAAGCGGTATCAATAAGTTGGTCGAGAACCGGATCTTTGAAGACCTTCCACCATGTGCCCAAGTGCGCCGGCTCGTTTTTGATCCTTGTCTCGTCCTTTTCCATCCACTCTTTTATTTCAGGGACCTGGGGCCGGATATACGCCGGACCCACGGCGCATCCGGTCAAAAAGGCCGGAGCCGCCGTCAAGATCGCAAGCCCCTGCAACGCAACCCTTCTCCACCCTCTGATCCTGGATGCCATCTTCTCACCCTCTCTCATATCTTATGCTGAAAAAAACGGTGTAAAGGACCGGCACGACGATCAACGTCAGGACCGTGGCAAAACCCAGGCCGAACATGATGGTGACCGCCATGGACACAAAGAAGGCGTCCTGAACCAGGGGCAGCATCCCGAGGATGGTCGTCAGGGCGGCCATGGAGACGGGAATCAGGCGGCTCACTCCGGAATCGAGCACGGCCTGAAAGGCCTGCTTCCCGCTTTTCAACTCGGCGTCGATCTGATCGATCAGGACGATGGCGTTTTTGATGAGCATACCCGAAAGGCTCATCAAACCCAGGAGGGACATGAACCCGAAGGGCTGGTCCAGAAGCAGCAGTCCCACAGTCACCCCGATGATGGACAGAGGCACCGTGAACCAGATCACCAGGGTTTTCTTGATGGAGTTAAAGAGAAAGAGCACGATGAGCACCATGAGACCGAAAAATATGGGGACCGTACCGGCAAGGCGGGAATTGGCCTTCGCGGAGTCTTCCGCCTCTCCTCCCCAGGCCATGAAGTAGCCCTGCAGTCCCTTGAGCGGCCACATGTCGGCATATCGGACCCCCAGGGTGTCCGTATCAAAGTCCTTCCCGAAGGGGTCTTCTCCGGGTGCCAAGTCCCTGCCAAGCACCTTGTCCACGTCCACACGGAGGGCCTTTTCGATTTTCGGTTTTACCCGCCTAAAGAGCTCACTGGCCAGTCCTTCACGGGGGTCGCCATGGATCCTCAGCATCTTGAACCGGTCCCTGCGCCACAGATAGGGATTCTCAAATTCCGTCTCTATCCCGGTCACCACCTGGCCCACCGGGATCATGGTCTGCGCAGCCGGGCTCCAGATCTGGATGGCCGTCATGTTGTCCAGGTCGACCCGCTCCGCCCCCGGCGACCGGGCGACAATGGGGATCAACTCGTCCCGTTCCTTAAAGACGCCGACCCGGGTCCCTTTAAAGGCCGATTCAAAGGCCTGGGCGATATCCGGCCGCTCAATGCCCTCCCTGAGGGCGGGGACCTCGGCCATCCGGGGCCTCACGACCTTGACCATCTCGCGCCATTCGTTTCTCACGGCCTTGGCCTCCGGGGCGTCGAGAAGCACCGCCTCCGCCTTTGACGCCAGTTCCCTGAGCACTACCGGATCAGGCCCGTAGAGGCGAAGCTGGATCTTCCCGCCCGTTGAAGGGCCGAGCGCAAACAGCCTCACGGTGACCATGGCCTGCGGAAACATCTGATCAAGATCCCTCTGAATTTCCCGACTCATGCCCGGGATGCGTCTGTAATCATCCACGTCCACCAGGATCTGGCCGAAGGCGGCATAACTCTTCTCCGGGGAATAGGTCAGAATAAAGCGCACCTGCCCGCCGCCGAGCATGGTTGTGAGATGGGTTATACCCTCCCGCCGTGCAAGGTCCTTTTCAGCGCGCTCCATCTGGCGAAGCGTTTCGCGGATGTCGGTCCCCTCGGGAAACCAGAAGTCGACATAGAGCTGGGGCCGTGTCGAATCCGGGAAGAAACTGTTTTTCACGGAACCGAAGCCGATCAGGGCACCGACAAACAAACCGACCACCACAACGATCGTGACCCATCGATGGCGGATGCAGGCGGAAAGGAAGCCGCGGTAGAGGGTGTAGGCTTTCCCGCTGTAGGCCTCTTTCCGGCCCCCCGCCCCTTCCGTTCCTTCCGGTCTGACCTTGAGAAAGGTCCTGCAGAGCAGCGGCGTGCAGGTCACGGCCGTAATCCAGCTCATCAATAAGGCGATGAGTATGACATAGAAAAGGGAACCGCAATACTCCCCCGTGCTGTCCTGGGAGGTACCGATGGAAGCAAAGGCGGCGACGGCGACGAAGGTCGCCCCGAGCAGGGGCACACCCACCTGGCCGACCACATCCCGGGCGGCCGTCAGGGCATCGGTCCCCCGCTCCATCTTGACCTTCATGCCGTCCGTCACCACAATGGCATTGTCCACCAGCATGCCCAGGGCAATGACCAGGGCCCCGAGAGATATCCTTTCAAGGGTGATCTCTCCCATGGCCATGACGATGAAGGTCCCCATGATCGTGACCAGGAGGATACCCCCTATGATCAGCCCGCTCCGGATGCCCATAAAGACAAGGAGCACCACGACGACAATGCCCACGGCCTCCACAAGGTTGACAAGAAAACCGTTGATGGCCTTGGTGACGGACCGGCTCTGGTGGGAGATGACATGTAGATCCATCCCCAGGGGCCGCCTTGATTCGAGCTCCCTGAGTCTCTGCTCCAGGGCCTCTCCCATGGTGACCACATTGCCGCCCTGTACCGTCGAGACGGCCAACCCCACGGCAGGCATGCCGTCATAACGGAGCAACGTATCAGGGGGTTCTTTGTAGCCCCGCGTGATGTCGGCCACATCCCTGAGATAGACCGTGCCTGATGAACCCGGGCCACGGCCCTTGATGAGGAGTCCTCCGATTTCCCGTTCCGATTTGAATTCGCCGGTGGGGCTGATCGGGACGTACTCCTTCCCCAGGTGGAGGTACCCGCCGCTTGCCGGGATATTCTTGGCCCGGAGGGCGGCAAAGATCTCCGCAGGCGCAACGCCGAACCGGGCCATCTTCTCGCGGCGCATCTCGATGTAGATGGTCTCCGGCTGGACACCGTAAAAGACGATGCGCTTCACATCCCGGGCCTTGAGCAGTTCACGCTGCAGGAACTTGGCGTATTCGTACATTTCCTTGTGCGTATACCCCTCTCCGGTGATGGCAAGGAAGACGCCGTACACGTCGCCGAAATCATCATTGACAATGGAAGGGCCGGCACCGGGGGGAAGATGTCTCTGGTAGTCATTGACCTTCCGCCGCAACTCGTCCCAGACCTGGGGCAGAGAGGACTTGTCGTACCTGTCCTTCATGGTCACCTGGACTATGGAAAGGTCCCTGGAGGACCGGGACTCCAAGCGCTCGAGCTGCCCCATTTCCTGGCAGGCCTTCTCGATCACATTGGTCACTTCCTCTTCCACTTCCGCCGCCGACGCACCGGGGTAAGGGGTTATAACGACGGCATCCTTGATCGTGAACTCAGGATCCTCAAGGCGGCTCAGGTGGTTGAAGGAAATCCAGCCGACGACCAGGAGGAGAATCGTCATCACCCAGGTGATCACGTCCTTACGCAGGCTCCACTCCGCAATATTCATCGTCCCACCCCCGGGCTTTTCGTCAAAAGGTGCCGTCAAAGGGCTCCACTTTCATGCCTTCCCGGAGCCGGCTGACCCCGCTGACCGCAATCATCTCCCCCGGCTCCAGCCCGCCGGTGATCTGAATGCCTGATTCGCCGGTGAGGGCCCCTGTGGTGACCCTGCGGCGCTGGACGGTCATCTTTTCCTTGTCCACAATCCAGACGTTTGAGGTGCCCTGCTCATCGGCAAAGACCGCAATGGCCGGGATGACATGGAAACCATCCCGTTTGTCGTCCACCGGCCCTTCAAAGACCACCGAGGCGGTCATGCCGGGAAGGATGAGCACATCCTCGGGCCTTTCCATTTGCAGTACGACCTGATAGGTCTGTGTCTTGGGATCGGCCCGTGTGGCGAATTCCTTGACCTTCAGGGGGTATGCCTTTCCGGGTGCTGCTGCAAATTCCGCATGGCCCGGGATATCTGAGCCGGTCTTCCTGTCGGACGCCCGGACGGAGGCGACCACAATCTCAGGCAGGTCGACCAGAATTTCGAGCGAAGACAGATCATCCAGACTCACGATGGCCTGCTTGGCCTGGACTTCCTGGAAATTGTCTATATGCTTTCTGGAAACAACCCCGGAAAAAGGGGCACGCAGGGTGGTGTAACCCAGTTTGTCTTGGGCGGCATCCACCGCAGCCTGAGCGGACCGGACCTCAGCCCTGGAGAGCTCCACAGACTCACGGCGCTTCACCACCATGCTTTCGCTCGCCGCGCCGGGGTCCTGCTCCTGAATCCGCAGGATCCGGTCGTATTCGCTCTGGGCGCTCCCCAGGGCGGCCTGGGCCTTTGCGAGCTGCGCTTGGGCATTTCGGAGGTTGTTCTCGAAGTCCCTCTGGTCCAGTTGGGCGATGATCCGGCCCTCCTTGACCTCCTGACCCTCTCCCACCGGAAAATGCTTGAGGGTTCCCCCCACCTGGAAGGCCAGGTCCGCCCTTTTGGCCGCCCGCACCATGCCCGGGAATTTGCGCTGAATCCCGCCGATGGCCGATTCGACCGTAATCATCTTGACAGGCCTGACGAGTTCGGTCTTGACCTCCTTTTCACCATTCCCGCTGCAGGAAAAAAGGAAAAGAAGCAGGAAAACGGGTGACAGAGTCACCCTTGAAAACAGGCCCAGACGAGAACAAGGCCTTCGGCTTTTCTCGATCATATCAGTTCCTCATCATGGGTTTGATGTTGGCACAGGGGAGACCGGCTGTGACGTTTGAGACTGTCCATCGTGCTTTTCTCGTGGGTGAGACCAGAGAGAGGGGGGGACACTTTTTATCCATGCCCGATCATAAAGATACGCATGAAACAAGTGCGTTAACAATATCACAATTACTTTTGCCGAAAAACATTTTTGTGACGTTTGCCCCTTGTAGCCGCAGAAATCCGGTGAAGCTCAACCTAAGCATCAGGTAATCGACGCGGTGAGAGCGTCTGCATGGTCGCGGATTTATCACCAGTGGCATGACAGGGAACGGAAACAGCGTCGAGGCACCTTACGCAATGGTCGATAAATATCCGCTTTGGCACCCTTACTGGGAAGACAAGGCGGCCAAGCTGGAAAACATCACGATACCGACCTATGTAGCTGTCCAGATCAACGGCGAACTTCACAGGATGGGAACCTTCGAGGGCTTCAGGCGCATTTCGTCCAAAGAGAAGTGGCTTCGCGCCTACAGTGAGGAAAAGTGTAATTATAAAAAGTTGATGGTGAGATGAGCGTTTTTAGGTTGGGACAATAAAACTTGGGTTCAATTCCATTCAAGACAGCGCACTGTTACGCCGACTGTCTCGTTCTTATGGTCTCGTGTCAGCGTTAACAGTTATGGATGGTCTCAATCCCTTCGAATCGGGGCGATTTCTCACACTCCAGTAAATTTGGGACGAGGTTAATGTTGCTTCTTGAGTATCATTATAATCAACCAAAGAGCCACCAATATCCCCAAACATGCAATTCCAACTCCCATGATTACAATCCTTTTCTAAAGCACTTCCCAGGTGGACCCCAATGGCTTGACAGCCTGATGAGAGCGACAAGCTATAAGGTATAAGAAAATACAGGAATACAAGGGCATCAATCAGTCTCCGTCTATGGATGAGGCAGCCCGTAGTAAGCCTCATCCGGGGGTCTGTTGTCAAGTTTTGAATGGTCCTGCCCTGGTTGAAAAGGAATCCAGGAGTTCAGGTCCCTGTGTAGAACGGGGCCGTCATCAAACGATTGCAGGCATAGTCACTGGTGCTCCGTGGTCCACGGCCACAGGTCTAATAGCCTGAATAAAAAGGAAACATTCTGTATCCAGAGTGAACGGGTCCACCCATCAGGGGACATGGAAACCCCTATAAGCCGATGGGCCGCAGCCCATGGCCGCTCCGGGTTTTCAATGAGGAATCTTTCACCCCTTCCCGGCTCGTAGCTTCAGCCCACTACACCTATACACTACATGACCGACATTTTAAATATTATTTTGGCTTGATTACGATGAATTTGAAGGGTATGTTTAAAATATTTGTATTTTCGTCCATACTCAAACCTGGAAGAGGAGGAAAACATGCTGGTCTGCCGAAGAGTAGTAATAGCGATTGTTTTACTGTTCACTGTTGGGTATTCTCTGTCAGCCATGGCCTTGCCCCCTGAAATGGAAGCGGACCGCTTGTTGCTTTCCGCCGCGAAGCATCTTGGCAGTCCCCAAGCCACTGTGGAATTTGAGAAGATACGGGAATTAAACATGAAACTGCCAACCGAGTATTATTACTATTACGGCAAACATCTCTATGAGACCGGCAGTCTTAAGGAGGCAAACGGAAATATAGAAAAATACCTCGAAGAGGCGGGCCGAGACGGTGAGTTCTACGAGGACAGCCTTCAGATGATCACCGCCATTGAAGAGGAAGCGAAAAGGCTTGCCAGGTTTATTGACCATGGGAACGGCACAATCACCGACACCAAAACCGGGCTCATGTGGGCTGCAAAGGACAACGGAAGTGACATAACCTGGCAAGACGCCCTGGACTATTGCCGGAAATACAGAGCGGGCGGTCATTCGGACTGGCGGCTTCCGACGCAGGATGAACTTGCCGGCCTCTATGACCCTACAAACAGAAACAGGTACGGATACCACATCACGAGATTGATTGATCTTACAGGGCCCTGGGCCTGGGCCTCAGAGAATCGGGGTTCCGGGGCCGGCTACCTCAGTTACTTTTACGGCGACCGGGATTGGTACCACCAGTCTTTTTCCAACATCGGGCGGGCCTTGCCGGTGCGGAGCGGCGATTGATCGTTCGATCACTTGAATATTCGATTCCCGGGCCGTCCCCCCGGGCGGGTATGGGTTTTCACAGACGAATCTCCCACACCTTCCCGGACGGGGCCTTCGGGCCCTTACACCCCTATACGGCCTAACCGGCACATAGCGTATTAATTTGGCTTGATTACGATGAATTTGAAGGGTATGTTTAAAGTATCTGTATTTTCATCCATACTCAAACTTGGAAGAGGAGGAAAACATGCTGGTCTGCCGAAGAGTAGTAATAGCGATTGTTTTACTGTTCACTGTTGGGTATTCTCTGTCAGCCATGGCCTTGCCCCCTGAAATGGAAGCGGACCGCTTGTTGCTTTCCGCCGCGAAGCATCTTGGCAGTCCCGAAGCCACTGCGGAATTTGAGAAGATACGGGAATTAAACATAAAACTGCCAACCGAGTATTATTACTATTACGGCAAACACCTTTATGAGACCCTGAATCTGAAGGAGGCGGACGAAAATATAAGAAAGTACCTGGAAAAGACGGGCCGAGAGGGCCTGTATTACAGGGACAGTCTTCAGTTGATCACCGACATTGAAGAGGAAGCGAAAAGGCTTGCCAGGTTTATTGACCATGCGAACGGCACAATCACCGACACCAAAACCGGGCTCATGTGGGCTGCACAGGACAACGGTTACCCTATAAAGTGGAGAGACGCCCTCCTATATTGCCAGCGATTCAGAGGAGGCGGTTTCTCGGACTGGCGGCTTCCGACACAGGAGGAACTTGCCAGCCTCTACGATCCCAAGGACAAGAACAGGTATGGCTACCACATCACCAGACTGATTGATCTTACAGACTGTTGCCCCTGGGCTTCGGAAATCCGCGGCTCCGAGGCCGCCGTCGTCGCCTTCAGCAGCGGCAATCGCTATTGGGGCTACCAGTCTTTCTCCAGCCGCAGCCGTGTCTTGCCGGTGCGGAGCATCAAACGATGATCATTCGATCACTTGAACAATGAATTAGCGCTCATCCGGAAATGAGCATTCCCGGCTTCGCGCTAACAGCCCTCAGCGATCAGCTATCAGCAAAAGCTATGCATAATAGACAAGGCATGAGGCTGAGCGCTGAATGCCGACAGCAGACCGCTCCATCCAGAAATCATCTATTTCTGGATGGGAACTGCTAAAAAAACGGTTTGAAGAGAAAAACGAAAGAACAGGCACACATCCGGACACCGTTTAAAGCGCCATCCCACTCAGGGTGGAAGACCAACCTGCTTCTTCGGTCTTCCCTGTTGCGCTACCACCATTGCGGGATCGGCTTGAGGGCATTCCCCCTTTTTGTCCGTTATTTCATTATTCAGAAAAAGGCAAGGGGAGGATCGATCGGCCTCAGAGGCTATTCTTGCAACAGTGTGCATCGGCAAATCGCCGTTTCGATGTGTTCCGGCATCCTGAACAAAACCGGCTTAAAAATCTTCACCCTTCCGATCATTGTCATGGGATCAAGGCACATTGACAATCGGGTGCCACAGGTTATTGAGACGGCCGCAGTTTACGGATTGCTGGAGAATCTGCAGATCCAATGGTGGCATGCGGATTATCCCTGTAACGTCCCAAAGCCGCCTGCCATCCAGAAAAATATACCGAAAATCACGGCCTGGACAACCCAACCGATAAGACAAACGCCGACGGCCCGCCAAGTGCTTCTATAGTCAAGCGCCTGCCTGACGGCAATGACCATAGCCACCAACATCCAGATGCCGCAGATGAAGTTGAGGATATTCCCCAGTATGGGGATGATCCCCAAAACACGCAGCACCCCCGGAGAGCTGGAAAACCCGATGGTGCGGAGCAGCTCGCCATAATCCGCCCTTGTTTGAGGTTCAGGCAGCAGCCTGGTTCCGATAAAGTATGTCAGAAACGCCCAGATAAACCATCCCACCAGGGCGACTATGGTTCCGAGAACAAGGCCCTTCATCCCCGCCGTGCCGATGGTTCCGATCCCTGCAGCAACACTGGAAAGGACGACAACCCCCATGGCCTGCCCCATGGCGCCTTTGTCCGCTTCGACCTCTTCGTACAGATTTACATCCAGTTTTGCCGCCCGTATCATTCGATCTGTAATTGATGCCATGTTTGTCTCCCTGTTGAATTCACCTCAAAAATTCAAATAAAAGTATGAGTTTAGCTGTTTGAAAGAGCTCATCAATTTCGGCCATGGGGGTCTCTTTTCAAAAACGAAGGGCCATGGAAAAGACTAAGATGGCCGGGGCAACCTAGGCGGACGGCGGACCGGTGTCAGTAGCTGTCAGGCCTTGATTTTCATCAGGCCTTGATTTTCATGGTGTCTCCCCGGTGGTGCTCCGTCCGCCCGAAGCCCGGTGACCATGCGGACACCCCGGCACCGATTTTTTCGTTTTTGAAAAGAGACTCCCATGGCCCCTCCTTGATAGGGTAATTTTCAAGAGCCTAAAGTGTTACAAATAAAATAAGGTCTCATTTTTTTGTCAAGCTGTTTTTGGTCTTTATTGTATGCACCACATGCATTTAGCCCTTTCCAATAACTGTGTGGAAATCATGATTTCCTTTCGAATTTTTCAAAGGGCTGAAATGTTACCATGCAACGAACCTACTCAGCCACTCACCCACCGAGTGGGTCATCACAAACACGAATTTTTTGACAAACGTCGAAGCGGTTGCCCCCCATATTTGTCTGACGATGTGTGCGTTCTCCGCCTCTTCGGAAACGTGAATACCCAAAGCATCTGAAAATGCGTCTGCGATGCTGCGCCAAGGAGTGGCTCCTGCCTGAAGGATTGGGGACCACCCTATTCTTTTTCAATATGTTCGAGTATCCGACGGGCCCTTTCATCGGCTGGATCGATTCTGAGGATCTCCCTGAGTTGCTGACAGGCCTTTGGTATCTCACCCTCATCCGCATAGAGCATGCCCAGATACAGTCGGGCCTCTGAATGTGTCGGATCAATCTCAAGGGCCTTCAAAAATTCCTCCTCGGCCAATCCGGCGTTGACACCTTCCTGGTCATAGGCCATAGCTAACCCGAAATGGTTATCCGGATTTTCAGGATTTAGCTCCAATGCCTTTTTAAATGCCGAGATGGATTTCTCTGTCTCAGCCAACTCACCGCAGGCCATACCCAAGTTGAAGTAGATACGTTCTGTAATGAACCCTGACGCTATCGCCTTTTCATAATAAAACACTTCCCGTCTGTGATCCCCAATTTGTCCGTATGCATAGCCGAGATGGTACATGGCAAGGGCGTTCGTCGGACTTTTCTCCAAAAATCTCTCATGAAGAAGCATGCCGGTCTGCCAATCCTGCAGGGCCATGGCCTTATCCGCCTCCTCATCACACGACCAGGTTTTCCCTGGCTCCGGCGTCTTTTCCACCAGATTTTTGTAACACCCCGTCGACGCCCACAGGGCGGAAAGACTGAGTATAACTATCCAAAAGGGGATGGGTTTTAACATTTTTTTAAGATGCCAGGACATCATGTTTCATATTACCGGCTTTGCCAGACGCTCCCAACGCTGCA
The DNA here is from genome assembly GCA_049366815.1 of Desulfatiglandales bacterium. Classification (GTDB taxonomy): domain Bacteria; phylum Desulfobacterota; class DSM-4660; order Desulfatiglandales; family HGW-15; genus CAYNYM01. Next base: position 29,371 of record JBMNCO010000010.1, read on the forward strand.
CAAAAAAATTGAATGGGATGAACGTGAAAGAACAGCCGCACATTCGGCCGGTTTCATCGATTTATGAGGCAATGATTTAAAATGCCACCCCATTCAGGGCGGAAGATCAACCTGTTTTTCATCCTTTGGGAAAGCCTGGCATACCGCATCTCCTGCGAGGGGTTCGCGTTCCCATACGACACCTTCACCCTCGACGCCTCCGGCCGTCGTCATTCTCGACCTTTGCCACACGAGGGTTGAACCAATTTAGCCTTGATATAATTCCAATGCAGTATAACATGCACTGCGACGACGACGATGAATAGCATTCCAGCCCACTGATGAATCTCAACCAGAAAATGCCTCAAAGATCTGAGAGAGCTGCCCCTCAATTCATATCCTCTCTGCAGTATCAGCCGATTTATCAACCCGGTCACACTCAACAAGGCAAAAAGGAGAAAAGAAAGGACATTGACCACCCAACGCGCAGAGTTTTTTTTCATTGCCTCTCTTCCTTTCCCCCATATCGCCCAATGAGGAACGGTTGCGGATTTTTCCTCATTCGTGAGCCGCGTGAGCAGCAGACTTCATTCACCTCACCTTTGGATTGACCTTATTTTATGAGCGAAATGAAAGGCCTGCGGTCTTGATGCTCAATGACGCCTTGCACGTATAAGAACGGGCCTATTCCTCCTTCAAAAGAAAATGGTCTTTTCAAAAATCCATTTGTTCTATCTCAAGTATCTCGGGATAAGACAAACAAGCAGTCCATAAATCTCCAGGCGGCCGAAAAGCATTGTGATGGACAGAATCCACTTGCCCATCGCAGGGATGTCACCGAAGGTGCCCACCGAGCCGACGTTGCCTAGTCCGGGTCCAACATTGCCCATTACAGCTGCCGACCCCGTGAAGGCCTCAAGGGTATCGACGCCAAGGGCGCTCAGCGCGACGGAGGAAAGAAATATAACGGCCATGTAAAGGGAGATGAAAAGGAGGCTCAAATCGACATTACCATCACTTATGGGATTATCGCCCAATCTAATTGCAAAAACGGCCTTCGGATGTTTTGTTTGCCGTATTCTCCTTGCGATTGATTTCAGGAAAAGAACGATTCGGTCTACCTTGATTCCTCCTGATGTGGAACCGGCGCACGCGCACTGCAGGGTAAAATATATAATCACGAAATGGGCCATTGGCGGCCAAATTGAGCTGTCCGCAGTGGCAAATCCTGTTGAGGTGCCAATGGAAATGACTTGGAATGCGGCGTATCTCAAGCAATCCATCCAGGACTGGTAGTTCGCGCCGTGAATGTTCCAAGTGGTCAAAAGGATTCCCGCCAGGAGGCTCGACAAATAGAACCGCACGACGGGTGACTTCCGGAGGCCCGCTGCATTTCCACGGAACGCAGCAAAAAGGAGGCCGAAATGTATCCCGGAAAGGATCATAAACACAATAACCACTATCTCGACACCCAGGTTTTGATAGTGGGCTATGCTCCCATTCCTTGGTGAAAATCCTCCAGTGGCGACCGTTCCGAAGGCCGTGGTGATTGCATCGAAAACATCCAGCCCGCAAAGGATCAATGAGATCGTTTCCGACACAGTGAGTCCCACATAAACCATGAGAAGTATCTGCATGGATCTTCTGGCCGTGTAGTGAAAGTCGTTGAGGGCTTGTCCTGAAACCTCGGAACGATACAGGACCATTCCCGATATCCCCATAGGGGGCAAAACCGCCAGAGCAAAGATGATGATTCCTATCCCTCCGATCCAATGGGTTGCGGAACGCCAAAAAAGCAAACCCATTGGGAGCCCTTCAATATCCTTCAGGATCGTGGAGCCGGTCGTTGTATACCCCGATACGCTCTCAAACCATGCATTGGTGAAAGTGAATTCGCCGCCCCACATGATATAAGGTGTAAGGCCGATAAGACATGACAGGATCCAACTGTAGACGACAATCAGCAGGCCTTCCTTATGAGACACGGTCGGTTGGGGTGGGATATAACACAGCGGGAAAAGACCCAAAAGCAGCGCGATAAGGAAACTATAGAAGAGAGGAAAGAACGCCGTATCGGAGTTTAGACCGGAGATCACCGCGGAGGTAAGCAAAAATAAGGCATTCAACAGCAGCGAGAGTGCCGCATATCGGAATATAACGTAAAGTCTCATCGGTCTCTTTCAACCGCCGAAACTTTTGCGCAAAGGGCGGATAGGGCGACGCTCAGATCTCGAATCTCATCCGAGGTTTCCACCTGTACGTCAAACGGCATGCCTTTTCGTGTAAAATCTTCTATGGCCCGCGTGATTCGAATAATCGGACTGACCATAAACAGGTTTACCAGGTAGCTGAAAATCAATGAAAAGAGAAGGGCCGACACGATGGCCACAGTTCCGGGGACAACCGCCCTGTTGGCCCGAGACTTTAGCCCGGAAGCTGTCTGATAAAGGGCTTCCTCATTGAGCGTTTTCAATTCATTAATAGAGGATTTGAGGTCCAGAAATGCCTTGTGCATTGTAGTAAAATACCAATTCAGATCTCCCTCCTTTTCTGTATCCACGATCGGCTTGGCCCATAACGCACTGAAAAACTCGTGTTTCGCTTTGATGTGATCAACGTAATCTTTTTCCCCTGGAACGGTCAAATTGTTCTGCGCGATTTCAAACCCATCCACAAAGGCTTCTTGTGCCGACTTAAGAATCTTCCGACCTTCTTCCCATTTTCCCATTAAAAGAAGGAGGACGGCGCTATCTTCTCTCTCGACCGCCTGCAACATGGCATTGGAGGCTTTGATGCTTTTGTAATTATCATCCAAGAGCCTCTGTACGGAGACACCAATAAGGTTCAATTGATAGATGGACCACGCCCCGGCAATCAGTAACATCAGGGCCAATATCATGAACCCTGAAAGAATTTTCACCCTTAGTTTCATTTTCCTCACCCCGATCCAGTGAAGGTTTGGCAATCCCTGTCAGTGTAGAGGATAAACATTCTGAAACCATCCCGGAATCCGGTTATCAAAGGATGCGGAAAAACCCAAATCCTGAACAGGAGGTGCCCAATGGCTTAACTGAAAAAGAAAACTATCACGAAAAGCCTTGCCGGTAAAGTCCCTGGAGAGGGAAGCCGGAAAGCCGGTAAAAGTGATGCGTCCATGTGCCTATTCCGGTGAAAACGGCATGTCATTCCGGAGCATTCAGACACCCTGGTCCGGAGGATTGCGGCACCCCTGAGCAGGGAAGTCGGAACGAAGCGACGCTGGGGTTTATGTCATTTTCCTCTGTCGGTATTTTCAGTCATGGTTGAACGTAATTTTCTCAGTGATTCCCGGTTAAGGACTTGCATAAAGTGTTGAAAATTTTTGATTCTCAAAATCCGTGCCGAGCCCGTTGTCTTCGGAGCAACGCAGTCCATATGAATCTTAATTCGAAGTTCCCTGACCCTTTTCATGGTTACTTTTTCGTTGTGCTGTTCACGGCAATAAATGGCAAGCAGCAAATAGGTGATCAGTCCGGAGAGTATCTGGACCATCAATCCGTACTCGCTTCTGGCAATCATATGGTAGACTTTGAGGTGGCGTTTCCCCCAGGCAAAAAAATTTTCAATATCCCATCTGAGCGTATAAATAAGAGCGATTTGCTCTGCTGATGGGTCATAACGGTTTGTGGTAACCCAGTATTTGGTGTTATCGGCGGTATATCCCACCAGTCTGAGAGGCTTTTCGGCCTGATTGACACCGGGGGTACCCAGTAGAACAACGGCATCATAGAATATGTTGCTGTCAGGAGTGATTGGTTTGGCTGCTATGCAGGCCTTCTTGGTGCTGGCCTTAATGCGGCACACAAAATACTTTCCCTCTTGTTGCCACAGGTCGAAATAATCATGAGCTTGGTACCCTCGATCCATGATACCGGTTTGGCCGGGGGAAAGAATCATGCCGGCAATGGGCCGTTCAGCACCTTTACCATTAGAGAGGAATATCTTTCTGGGGATGCCTTGATTGACATCAAAACCGAGATGCACTTTGGCCTTTTTGGAACCTTTTCTGTAATCGGCCCATAGCATGGAAAAGCAGGCATCGATCAAGGAACCCTCGATAGCTATAAGATCTCCAAGGTTATCATATACTTTAGGTAAACGGCTGGCAGCGTCAGCCTGAAGGTTTTTATAAATGTGGGCAAGTTGTTCAAGGCCACTGCAATTGATACTTCGGCAAAACTACTTTTTCTGATCCCCTCTTCAGGGGCAATGGCATGACGAGCAAAATCGTCTTGTTCGATGACCTGAAGAAGCACTTGTGCAGAGGTAAATTTTTCAAGATGGAAAAAGATGAGCCTTTTGAGTTGGTCTTCAAAAGTCATTTTCAAGGGTCTATCTCCCCGTGCTTCCAAGAGAGGCATATTAATCATGGCATTGGCAATAGGCAGAAATATTTGCCAAAAGACGGTGCATTTGCTTTGTTTGGATGGTCTGGGATGCGGGGCAATTTGTAACCTCATGAAATCATTTAAGATTACACAATTTCACCGCACACCCTATCGGAAATATCAAGCAAATAATTAACTTAACACACTGATTTATCGATTTATTTTGATGTATGCCATGTAATTTCCTAACCGGAAATTACTGAGAAAAAATGAACTTTTTTCACTTTTTTTCCGGAAGGCGCTTCCTAATCGCTTATATTTTAACTGGTGGTGGTATTGTGGACGCATATTGATCAGATCATATCGACAGGGAAAAACATTGCCGGCCTTCCTGAACCTGAGACGTAGTCGAATGAAAACAAAATTGGTGTAAACCCTTAATGGTGAATGATCGTCTAATTCAATAAAAAATTGATTGGGGGGCAATATGTTATGAGAGAAATGCACTGCAAACTGTGTATGCCGATTTCTGCAATCTGTGCGGTTCTGCTGTTAGGGCTCTTTTTGATTACCGGCTCTCAGGCTTTTGCTGATGAACGACTCAAAGAAAAAGCAAAAATTACACAATGGCAAAATCAAAAAGAACGTGAAAGGGAATATCAGAAAAACCAGCAGGAAATTGAGCGAGAAAATCGCAAGCATAATGAGGAACAGGCACGAGAATCACGAAAATATGAGCGTGAGCAAGAAAGAGAGGCTGTGAAGCACAGACAAGAAATGCGTGACCTTGGTGACCACGACAAACGTCTCGATTATTATAAACATCCGGGTTATCGGGAACGCCCCTATGATAAGCGTCTTCACTACGTGCACCAAGACCATCATGGACACCGGTATAATTATCAGGGCCATTGGAGATCTTGGGAAGAATGGGATAAATATGCCAAAA
>JBMNCO010000011.1:0-50606 GCA_049366815.1 Desulfatiglandales bacterium
GATTGACAGAAAAAGCAACCAAAATCTCCTTTTCTTCTCACCTTTTCAACTTTATTGCTGTGCTCATCCGGAAATATATGATTTCCGGATGGAACGGTCTGCCGTCAGCATGCAGTGCTCAGCCTGACGCCTTTTCTTTGTATGATTTTTGCTGATGCCTGATCGCCGACGGCTGCAAGCGCTCATCCGGGGATGCTTATCTCCAGATGAGCACGAACCAAGATCATGGCGTTTTTTCAGAAGCCGAGACCATTGATCTCGCCTGGAACCCCAAGAGAAGTCGACATTTTGTTTGACTTTCAAGGAATTCTCATTTAGTGTTTTTTATTATAATCTTTCATAAAACTGAAGTTTCAGGCACTTATATACCGTCTTGAGTTAAGGAATCCAAACAGAACTTGATAGGATATATTTTTTGAGGAGGTATTCTTATGATGGCTTTGGCTGGAGGCTTGGTTTCTCTGATACTTGGGATCATCGGAATCATCGTTTGGTGGGGTTATTTTGTGAAAGCCCTTATGGCAGGAGTTCCTGTGATGTTGATCCTGGGAGGGGCTCTTGCGACCTACCTGGGAATTGAAGAAATGAAGGATAAGAGGGCCGCAGAAAGTTTTGATACCGAAAAAGAAGACCTCAAACAGGAAGTGGAAACCCTGAAGGAAGAAATCAAAGGGCTCAAGGACAATAAAAAGGACGCTCCTGATAATGAATAATCCACTGAGCCGGGAATAAATGATGTGCCCTTGGTCCTTACCCACCTCAGACCAACGGAGAGACGGAGATTAAAACATGGGATCCAGCGCGCAGGGGTCCCATGTTTGGCTTTTGGGGCAATATGGCCGATCTCGGTGAAAACGGCATAAAAGCCTGATGTTCTTCAGCCCCTCATTATCTCCAGTTCATTGAAAAAATAGCTGATTTCAAACCGTGCGGTTTCCTCCGCATCCGATCCATGAACGATATTTTTTTCGATATCCGTCGCAAAATCCCTTCTGATGGTCCCTTCCTCGGCCTCTTTGAAATTGGTTGCACCCATCAGCTTTCGATACCGCTTGATGGCCTCTTCCCCGTCAAGCACCATAAGGACACAGGGACCGGAGGACATGAAATCAGTCACACTTTCATAGAAAGGCTTACCTTCATGCACCTTGTAGAAACCCTTTGCTTGATCTTTGGTCATTCTGATCATTTTCATGGCCCTGATTCTCAAGTCGGCCGCTTCGATCCTTTTAACAACCTCACCGATCAGATTTTTTGACACGCCATCCGGTTTGATGATTGACAAGGTTCTCTCTTTCATCATGCTTAGTATTGAAACCTCCTGGTTGTAATTTTATCGGCACTTTTCGCCCTCGAAAGTTCAAGGGCTGGCTAATAAAACAAAGTCCGCGGTAATCCGTCAAGGATTTTCTCCACATTGATTTAAGGGAGATTGGAAAGGGAAAAAATGGTTACACAAGATCTGCAAGGTCGTCCGCAAGAAAAACCACGGTTGGATCGAGAACATGCCTTTGAGTTCAGTTGTCATCCCGGAATACCCTGTTTTACCCAGTGCTGCCGGGACATTACGATTGTCCTGACACCCTATGACGTCTTGAGAATGAAAAGGGCACTGAAAATCTCATCAGAGGAATTCATTGATAGATTCACGATCATCTTTCCGAAGCCAAAGCACCTTATCCCATTGGTTGTTCTCAAAATGAAAGAGGATGATAAGAGGTGTCCCTTTGTATCGGAGGCTGGATGTGCCATCTACGAGGACCGCCCGTGGCCCTGCAGGATCTACCCTCTGAACCCCGCTGATGACGGGACTTACCATCTTATAACCAACGCCTCCAGGTGCAAGGGACTCAATGAAAAGAAAATTTGGAAGATCGCCGATTGGCTTGTGGATCAGGGGACGGAGGATTACGACGAAATGAACGAACTCCTCTCCAATATCACCATTCCTCTTCAGGCGCGGGATCTGGATATAGATAACCCGAGAATTGCTCAAATGGTTTTCATGGCCCTTTATCGTATCGACAAGTTTAGGGATTTTGTCTTCCAAAGCTCCTTTCTCAAGCGGTTGGATGTGGAGCCGGAACGGGTTGAAAAAATCAAAAATGAGGACATAGAATTGCTTAAATTTGCATTTGACTGGATAAAATTTGGACTTTTCGGGGAAAAACTCTTTTGGGTGAAGGAACATCCCCAGGAATAAAAATTCCTCTCCATTTCAATAAGGTCTGATCAGGATGTTGGGGGGCCTTTGGAGTCCGGACGGGCATTCCGTCAGGCCCCCTTTTTAATATCATCACCGAGGAAGTGCGCATCCTGAAATGGGCCTTCCCGGATGAGCACTACAGCCGTCAATGATCAGGCATCAGCAAAAGCTGTAAAAAGACAAGGCGTGAGGCTGCGCGCTGAATGCTGATCGCAAGATCGATCCATCCGGAAGTCATGTCCGGATGCCAACGGGGCAGCATGTCCTTTTCACGAGACAAAAAGCCTGTATTCAGGCCCCTGACAGACAAAACCTTCCGTTTCAGATGCCACAGCGCGATCTCCTGCTTTACCAGTTGCTGTGCGGATCTGAAACTCATGCTGACGCCCTATGATGTCCTGAGGATAAAAAACCGTCTGGGTCTCTCCTCCCAGGCCTTTTTGGAGGAGTATACGGTTACGACCTACGATCCCTCCGAGCGTTTCCCCCGGCTCCTCCTGAAAATGCAACAGAACGAGAAAAAGACCTGTCCTTTTGTGACCCGGGACGGCTGCACTATCTATGAAGATCGACCGGGCGCCTGTCGCATCTACCCCGTTGGGAGGGCATCCATCACTGTCCAGGATCAAGAGGCTGCCCGGGAAAAATTTTTCATGATCCAAGAGGAACATTGCCTTGGTTTTCAAGAGGACAGACAATGGAGTGTGGAGGAATGGATGGCCGGGGAGGGATTGGGTGATTACAACAAAATGAATGACAGGTGGATGCAAATCCTTACCTCCCCTAAAAGCCTGGGATCTGAAAAGGATGTCCACCGTAAGCTCAAAATGTTTTTCATGGCCTCCTTTAATCTCGACAGATTCAGGGATTTTATCTTCAAGTCCAGTTTCCTCCGACTTTTTTCTCTTGAGAATTCTCTCATTGAGGCCCTGGCCTCCGACGATGTAACATTGATGTGTTTTGGATTCCAATGGTTAAGATTCAGCCTTTTTGGAGAGAAAACGATGAAGATGGCCTCTGAGACTCGATGAGTCGTCTCCCCAAGCGCCAAACCTGATCTTGGACAAGCCTTTCCCAGGGTACAGAGTCAGTCATCCACTGTTCTGGGGCCGATATACCCCGGGCGGTCCCGTATAAGGGCATCAATCTCCTCGCTGTTTTCCCCGAGGAACCGCATGATTTGATCCGACTTGTTTTTCAGGATGACGTGGTTTGCTTCCTGTATGTCTTTTCCTCTCAAGAGGATATTCTTTTGGAACAGCCAGGCGATGATCGTATCATCCGCGTCCAGTACGACACTAAAGCGTTTTTGGAGGAAAGTCAGCCACTGACCGAATTCATGGGAATGCTCAAGGTGCTCGGTCGGGATCCCGATCTCATAACTCAACGGCGCCATGGTGCCCGGCATCAAAAGCGATCCTCCCAAATAATCCAGTGCATGTGCCAACTCGTGGATCAGGGTCGAATCCTCGATATCCTGGGATATGGCGATATACAGGTTATTCGGGTCCGATTTCATTGTCTTGTAAACATTGATGAAAACGCCGCCGCTCTTCCCCTCATTTGTCCGAGGGTGGGCTCTTCCGAACAGATTCAGATCCGCATAGGCCTTTAGATCCACGAATTTCAGCCCCATTGAACTCCCTGTCAACGCTTTGATGTCCAACGCCTCGACCATCTCCTTTGCGCGGCCGTATGATACCGCAGGCAAGGCCGTGATTCTGTCGCCCATCTCCTCAAGCGTAACCTCTCCCAGGTCACCAAAGACAAGATCTTCCTCCCGTCCCAAATGGCATTTCTTGAATTTTCTACCGCTGCCGCAGGGACAAAGTTCGTTTCTTCCGATCTTTTTCATAGGCATGGCTCTCTTGAAAAAGACCCATCGCTCGACACCACCCTTTCCCATTTTGGTCCTGGGTCAGGCCGTCCTGGATATGGTCTCCTCTTCCAAAGCGTCTATTTTCGTTCTCTCCAAGCTCGCTCAAATAGAACGGATTCAGTCCTCCATAATTCGGTCTTTATGGGCATCATATGACCAGGTGGGAAGCGGTCCCGACACCCCTGTTTCCGGGTCCATCCGATGCCTGTAGGAGGCCTTCACACCCTGGGTCTCCATCATGTGATTCCATCCACGCACAAAATAGGCGCACGCATCATTGAAACAGACCCATTGAAAATCCGACTGCCATGTAGAATCAGGAGGGGTCCTCCATCTTTTCATTTCAACGCCGCAATGGGGGCATTGCGGTTTTTCCTGTGCATTCATCCTTTTTCCCTCCAAAACCAGCCTGTTGAATTTAGACATACAAAGCCAAGTCGCTCATTATCTTCTCTGATATCCGGCACCAGGGCTATTGAAGTGGTGCACCACTCAAAAATTCTAGGCAAAATCCTGCCGCGCCTTCAAGTACCTCTCTTTAACGGCCATGGAATAAAGGACCACAGGACGAAAAGCAAGATGGGCCCACTTGGCAAAAGGGACCTCAAGGACAAGCATGGGAACCGCCACCATCAAATGGAACACATAGAGCACATAGGTCGTCATAGGCCAGTCGAGAAGCCTGGTGAAATGAACAAAAATCCCTGTAAGCGTCGTCAATTGAAGAAGAATCAAAAACATCCAGTCCGTCCCATGAGAATTCTTGTAGGGGGCCTTGCTCTTTTTGAGCCGACCGATCAGGGCATAGGTGGTCCCATAAAGGAGGGCTGCAGTCGCATAATACCCGAGAAGCCTGACGGGGTGGAGGAACGGGTAAATCACATCCCGCTGAAACATGATCTTGTCCCAGGAAAGACCGATGACATGAATGCCGCCTGCAAGAAAGACAACCACCAGCAAAAAGACGGTACTATACCCCGTCATGATCAAAAGGTGGACCAGCCATTGCATTCGATCGGAACACTCGCCGAATTTCTTCTGAGTAAGAAAATGGACGATGAGTTCTTTGGCCTCAGTGATATAGAATTCCAGCGGAATCTTGGACTTTAAATCACCCATGATGAAACTGAAACAACGGTATGTGTTGCTCAACAGAAAAAAGGTGAGAACAGAGGCCATGATGAGGTCTGCGATCTCGACGGCCGGGGCCGGCCAAACGGAATTGAGATGGGCATGTTCCATGTTCGGATTGCTGCCGTGGAAGATCCACATGGCGAGACCAACGAGGATAGCCACAACAACAATGGCTATGATTTCAAATCGTTCCGATGTATAAAAACGACGCGCAAAACCGGTCCAGTCGTACTGAGCGGTCAGATATCGGCGCATGACCATCATCGTTTCTCCGGGATCCGCACCCCGGGGGCATTTGTCGGAACAATCTCCGCAGTAATAGCAGAGCCACGGCTCAGGACTCTTCAATATCCGGTCCTTGAGGCCCATCTGGGCATACTTGACCAGCTTCCTGGGAAAAGGGTTTTCCGGCGTGGAGAGAGGGCAGATCGCCGTGCAATTACCGCAATGAAAACACTTGCCGGCATCTTTCAGGCCAAACTTTCTGAGATCCTCCATCAGATTCGGATCGACTTTGACACTCATCTCTTTCCTCCTCATTACCAACCCTTAAAAGGATTCGGCCCAACCTCATCTATGGTTTCCGCAAATTTATCCAAGAGGGCGGGAAGCCTCTTATAATCGATGATGGAAACGGTCTCAAAGTGCACTCTTTCTGACTCGAGGGCAAGTCGGTTCAGAGTCTCTGAGACCTTGCTCAGCCTGATATCCGCCAGCTCGCTTCCCTTGATGAAATGACACTGATAGTCATCACCGTGTTGGCATCCAAGGAGAAGCACCCCGTCGATGCCCTTTGAAAGGGAATCGGCTATCCAGACAAGATTCATGGAACCCAGGCAGCGCAGCGGGATCACTCTCACATAGGGGTTGTACTTCATGCGATTGAGTCCCGCCATATCCAGCGCCGGATAGGCATCATTCTCACACGCCAAGACCAGAATCCGGGGTTTTTCTTCATCTTCCTCAGGGACTTTTATGGCCTTGATCATATCGCCGATCATGGCAACCGAATAGTTCTTAAAAGAGATAATCCTCTCCGGGCAGGCCCCCATGCAGACACCGCAACGACGGCATCTCGTCGGCTGAGGTAAGGGATTGGCCTTTTCATCTTCATTGATAGCCCCAAAGGGACACTCCACGGTACAGCGTTTGCATTGGGTGCACCGTTTCATGTTAATCTCGGGAAAACTCATATCTCCTGCCCTGGGATGAACCGCCATCCCTCGCAAAGTCATTTCGACACACTGGACGGCCTTCATCACCGCACCGGTGCCGTCCTCTGCAGCATTGGCAATACCCATGGGACGCCTTACGCAACCAGCGGGATAGATGCCGGTCCGACGACTTTCATAGGGAAAGCAAATAAAATGCGAGTCCGGGAAATCGTTCCGGAGGGCCGGAATCTCCGGTCCCTGGCGATATTCAAGGTTCAGTATTTCTGATCGCCTGATCACATCCGGGGGAACGAACAATTCGTCCTCTTCTTTTTTATCTCCTGTCTTCTCCTCCTCTTTGCTTACATCAGGACCAAAGGCCGTCACCGGAACCATCCCTGTAGCCAGAACCACCAGGTCCAGGTCTTCCAAGAGTACTGTTTCGCCGAGGAGTTCATCTTCGGCCTCGACAGAGAGGAAACCACCCTCAGCCTGTACCGTCGGCCACTGGCAGCGAATGAAGATCACGCCTTCCTCCTGAGCCCTACGATAGAAGTCCTCGGACTGTCCCGGCGTGCGCATCTCCTTATAAACCACATAGACATTGGCATCCGGATTCTGTGCCTTGATCCTCAGGGCCTGCTTCAGGGACGTGATACAGCAAACCGATGAACAATAGGGCAGATGGTCCGGATCCCTGCTGCCGGCACACTGCAGAAAAACGGCATTTTTCACTTCACTTCCATCACCGGGCCGAGTGATTTTCCCATCCGAAAAATGCTCTTCAAACATGGTGTTGGTGATCACATCGGGCGAGGCCCCGAACCCCAGGGATCCGTCCAGTTTAGTCGGATCGTAAGGCCGCCACCCTGCGGCCATGACGACAGCGCCGATCCTGTGTTCGACGGTCGACCCATCCTGTTTGATCGAGACCTTGAAGACGCCGGGGCCGCCCTCTGTCTTTTCTACAGACGCCCCGGTGTAGACCTCGATCTTGGCATCGGAGGTGACGGCCTGGATCAATTCATCAACCTCATTGTCCTGGATACCCTTATAAGGGGTTGTGGCAATCTGTTTGACTTTTCTTTGGAACCCACCCAAATATTCCTCTTTTTCCACCAGGACCACAGAATATCCCGCCTTTGACGCCTGAACAGCCGATGTCATGCCGGTCAACCCACCTCCCACGACAAGAATGTCCCTGGAGATTTCCTCCTCGGGTTTGTAGGGTTCCGGCAATTCCATAGCCCTCACTTTGGCCAAACCCATGCGAAGATAATCCTCGGCCATCATCTGGGTATCTTCCTCCCCAGGCTTTTGACACCAGACAACCTGCTCCCGGAGGTTGACGCGATCGACGATACAGTGGTCAAAACTGAAGGCATCGTACATCACCCTGTGTGAACACGCTGCGATGAGCAGGGCGTTCGCGCCCTCATTCGCGATGTCCTCCTTTATGAGTTGCACCCCTTCGGTGCTGCACAGGTTGGGATGATTCCGACATATGGGAACACTGTCTTCCTCCGTGGCCACCCGGCCTAAGTGTTCGATATCGAGGGCATCGCCAATGCCGCATCCTGTGCAAATATAGACTCCAATCTTCTTTTCCATTGGGCTCACCTCCTCGCGATGGATTGAATGGCCTTTAGGGCTGCTGCGGTCCCATCCTGGACGCATTCAGAAACGTTTGTCGGAACCCTCGAACACCCGGCCGCATATATTCCGGGCCTTGCCTCTTGAGAGGTGACAAATCCGTAATCATCATAGGGTACCTCAATGGGAAGCGGCGTTTCCGCCGTATTGGGTTCCATCCCGGTGGCCAGCACGACAAGGTCGGCGGATATCTCATTTAAAACCCCTTTGGTCGTATCCTCAACCCTCAAGATCAGGCCTTTGCCTGAATCGTCCTTTGTAATCTTGGCCACTTTGCCCTTGAAAAATTGGATGTTTTCCTCTTCCTTCACCTTTGTATAGAAACTTTCGAGACGATCCGTAGCCCGAATATCAATGAAAAAAATGGTGATTTTGGCGTCCGGGTATTGCTCCCGCACATAAGTGGCCTGCTTCATGGACGCCAGGCAACAGATGCCCGAACAAAAAGGGAGATGATTCTCATCCCGCGAACCGGCACACTGGACAAAGGCCACATTTTGAGGCGGCTCTCCATCGGAGGGGCGAAGGATTTTCCCCCGCGTCGGTCCGGTCCAGGAAGCCAGTCTTTCCATCATCACGTTGGTGATAACGTCCGGGAACTCACCAAAACCGTAGGTATCTAATTTATTGGCGTCATAGGGTCTCCATCCCGTGCTCCAGACAACGGCCCCCACCTTGAGGGACACGGTTCTGGGTTCCATATTCAGATCGATCGCCGAATAGGGACAGGCCTTTTTGACCGACTCCGCCTCCTCGCTCTGAACCAGGGCAGGGTCCAGGACATACCGCATGGGGAAGGCCATGTCATGGGGCAGGTAGGCGGCCTTCATCTTGTTCATGCCGTAATTAAATGGGTTTTCTATCTCCAGAGTGCATACCTCGGCACATTTACCGCACCCGGTGCACTTTTCGTTGACATAGCGCGGGTTGAGCCTGATGGTCACGTCAAAATGACCCTCTTCGCCCGCGATGCTCTCCACCTCGGCCATGGTGAAAAAGCGTATCCTGGGATTCTGCTTTATGCGGCGGAAATTCAGCTCCAGGCCGCAGTAAGGAGGGCACAACTTGGGGAAATAATGGTGAAGCTGGGCGACCCTTCCTCCAAGATATGGGTTTTTCTCAACAATATAGGTGTCATAGCCCGCTTCTGCTGCTTCGATGGCGGCCGTAAGCCCGGTCATGCCCCCGCCGACCACCAGGATACTTTGGGTCTCTGCGTTTGCCATGCTCATCCTCCTAAGCTAATTGGAATGTTAGGCGCACCCTCTTGTGAGAGCTCTTTCCGGAACTTTTGACAGCGCAACAGATGATCCTGAAGGTGAGTCCTCATGTCAGGGGTATGTCCTCTCGAGGTCATGCCTTTCGTGCTGTTTTAGATTTATGAAAAGGGACACGTTCAGGCCTCTGGTGTTCCCTTTTCAAAAATCCAAAACACCACGGTTTTTTCCGGCTGGTTCGAGTTTTCTATCCACGAGAATATCGATTTGGGGCGTAATGGAAATAAGATGTATAATTATTCAATATACTTTAGGGGAAAGTTCTCCCCCCGGACCGGGGGGACACAAAATGGGATATTTTTCACACGGTTTGGGGGGAGATGATCCCCCAAACCGGTTTATACATGCAGACATTCAGCCCCGTCCGGGGCATACGGTGGACCGTGGGAATTTCCCTCTTTGGCGAAGGTGTTGAGACTATACCATGGAATACTTTGGTCCCCCACCGCCCTCAGGTGGTACCCAGGTGATGTTCTCATACGGGTCTTTGATGTCACAGGTCTTACAATGGACACAATTGGAGAAGTTGAGCGTCATCTTGGGCTCGCCCGTCTCCTCGTCGATATCCATCTCGTAGACATTGGCAGGGCAGAACCTGACACACGGATTCTGGTATTCCTCACGACACTTGGTATAACAGATGTTCAGATCCAGTATCCTGAGATGGGGGGGCTGTTTTTCCTCATGGGTGGATCCGGAATAGTAAACGTCCGTCTCCTTGTCAAAGGTCTTTTCCCCGTCGTACTTGATATCACCCTTTTGCTCATCAGTAGGAGAATTCGTTCCATACACATCCACCACTTTTCTGAGATGGGTGTAATCGGGTTCCGATTTCAGGTGTGAACTCCAATCCCTTCCCCCCAGGACATACTGTATCCCGGTCCTGAACAGGCCTTTCCACAGACCGCCCTCAAAGGACTGATGGAAATTTCGAACCTTGTAAAGTTCTTTGCCGATGTAACTTTCGGACAGGGCCGTCCGGTATTTCTCAAGTTGGGTCTCAGATAAATCATTCTTCAAGAGGCCCTCGAGAACGTTTTCTGCGGCCAACATCCCCGATTTCATGGCATAATGTATGCCTTTGATCTTCATCCCGTTAAAAAGACTCGCTGAATCACCTATGAGCAGACCGCCGTTGAAGCTCGCCCTGGGCACGGAAAAATACCCACCTACCGGGACTGTCTTTGCCCCGAATTGAACCATCTTCCCATCCTTGAGGATATCGGCAATTAACGGATGTAATTTCAACTTCTGAAATTCACGATGGGGATCCATGCAGGGATCCCTGTAATCAAGGCTGACCAAGAGTCCTACGGCTACATGGTTGTCTTTCATGCCGTAGAGGAACCCTCCACCGAATGTATCACTTTTCAGAGGGTAGCCCATGGTGTGGATCACTTCCCCGGGTTGGATTCTCCCCTCGGGGATTTCCCACACCTCCTTGACGCCGACCTCATATCCTTGGGGATTCTTTCCTTCATCCAGGTTATAGCGCTTGATCAGAGTCTTGGTCAGGCTGCCCCTTGAACCCTCGCCAAAAATGACCACCTTGGCATGCAGATCGATACCGGGTTCGTAATTCGACTTCTTGTTTCCTTCCTCGTCAATGCCCTTGTCACCCGTTCTTACGCCGATAACCCGATCGCCATCGTAAAGGACCTCGGTTCCGGAAAATCCGGGAAAGATGTCCACACCACTTTCTTCGACCAATCCACCCAGCCATTCCGTAAGCCTTGAAAGGGAAACGGTATAGAAACCATGATTGTCCAGCGGTGGCGGCGTAATCGGTGCCTTGATCTTTCCGGTTTTTGTCAAGTAACAAACCGTTTCTTTAGTGACTTCCCCCTCTAAGGGGGCGCCCTTTTCCTTGTAGTCAGGGACCAGTTCTCCAAGGGCCACCGGGTTCATAACGGCTCCGGAGATTCCATGGGAACCGACGAAAGCGGCCTTTTCCAGGACGGCAATCATAATTTCATCAAGTTTCTGACCTTCACCGCCCTCATCCACCTTTGCATTGTGCTGTTTGATCAGATTTACAAGATGGTACGCTCCGCTGAGGGAGGCAATTCCCCCGCCCACAAAGAGCACATCCACCTCCATGACATCTCTTTCTTCCACTTCTCAGCCCTCCTTATACATTGTTTTGTTCAACCGTATGCGTACACTCCACACGAGCATTCTTTATCACCCCATCGTTCGCATCGCATTCTCGAAAGGGCGGGAGAAAACGATTGTCATCGAAATCAGCGAGGAGAGGCCCTTCAGCGCCCCTTCACTTCCCCTTCGAAAATTCTCGAATCCCGTGTAAGGCGATATCCTTGGATAAAACCACACCACTGTCTCTATAGCATACCCCCAAAAAAGAGTGCAAGCTCTAAATTTCCCCCCCCCAGGTCGTCCATGATGGTCCAACCTACGGAAAACAATGCAATTATGGCTCAGTGAAAAACACATCCCTTTGGGTGTATTATCCACGAGAGGGCTGAGAAACAAAAGTTTTGATTTATGATAAACAACATATATTGGTCTTGATTCTATCTCGGGAAGAGGTCACCACGTCCAGGATCAAGAGAATGCCCCAGCCACTCCCAACCTCGCAGCCGGGGCACCCTTCTTCAAAGTGAACCCTCAGACACCGGGCATTGTCCATATGTCTCTCTTCATCAACTCCCATTCGCCGGTATTGGGATCCCAGCGACAGTTGGCGAAGCACTTCCAGTTGTCCTCGTCCATCTTGGGTGTGTCCGCTCTGAAGTAATAGCCCGGCCACCTGGTCTCTTCCCTGAAGAGCAGGGTTCGGACATGGGCCTCAGCCTGCCACATCCTCTGAATATTTTCCCAGACCCTCATCAGATCATGGAGGTTTGTTGCCGCCTGTTTCTCCGCATCTTCCTTGAGGAAAGCCAGCAACTCAACGGCCCTTTCCAGGAGAGATTTGCTGGTCTTGAATGCGGAAGTGACCCCACCTGCGTATTCGTCCATGATCTTCTGGAGACGATGGAGGAACTGTCTGGGCGGGATGTAACTGGTGTTGATTTCCGGATCCGTGGTCTCATCCTTATGGGCCTCATAGATTTCCATAGGTCCCAGGATCTTGGCCTTCAACTCTTCGACCTTGGCCATATCCACTTTGGGCTCCGCACCCTTTTCCACAATATACTTGATGGCCTGTTTTCCGGCAATACGTCCTTCCGTGTGTGACCCGGAAGAGAATTTATGACTCGATGCACCGGCGCCGTCACCGACGGCGAAGAGGCCGTCAATCGTCGTCATATTGGCATATCCCCATTTGTAGGGGGTATCCAGATCCTCGGGACCGCTGACCCAGGCACCGGAGGCACCGGAATGGGATCCAATAAAGTAAGGCTCGCATGCCGCGACTTCGGAATGCTTTTCCTCGGGCTTGAGATTCATGGAAGCCCAGAGAATGGCCTGCGAGATTGTCATGTCGAGGAAGTCCTCCCAGGCTTCGGTCTCAAGCTCTTTCATTTTCTTCTTGAAGGCCTTGGGATCGTCCTTATACTCCTCGGCGATATTGTGGATCGCCTCGTCGGTCTCCATGTACAGGGGTCCAAGACCGGCCTCGCTATCCAGCATACCCAGATAGTTTCTGAGATTGGCCGGAATGGGCTTTACCAGACCGTAGGGCGCCCAGTTTTTGAGTTCCTCTCCCCTGACGACCATGTAATCGCCGCCCTGGGCGCTCACCGCACGGGATTTGAACAGAAGGAACCACGCACCCACCGGACCATAGGCATCCTTGAACCTGACGGGGATAAACCGAACTTCCTGACAGGTCATTTCGGCACCGGCCTTCAGGGTGAAATATGCACTCGAACCGGAGTTGAAGGGAGGATACCAGGATCGGCCGAAACCTTCACCCACGGAACGGGGACGGAATACATGGACGGCACCGCCCATACCCGCGATAACGGCCTTGGCCTTGAACACATAGAACTGGTTTTCACGGGTGCTGAATCCTACGGCACCCACGCACTTGTTGCCCTCCATAATGGGGTCGACGATAAAAACTCTTTCGTAGATCTCCCCGCCCGCATCGGCGATGGCGTTCTTGGCGGCTTCCGCAATGATGATCTTGTAAGATTCGCCGTTGATCATCAGCTGCCAGCGACCTTCATGAACGTATTTGCCTTCTTCGTCTTTCCAGATCTTCAGCCCCCATTTTTCAAAGAGGTGGACCGTGGAATCCACGTGGCGAGCAATATTGTAAACCAGGTCCTCTCTGGAGATACCCATGAGATCCATACGCACGTAGCGCACATAGTCTTCAAGCGTATTCTCACCGTCTTTGACGCCCACATACTGGTTAATAGCGGAAAGTCCCATGGCCACGGCGCCGCTTCGATCAAGGGCGGCCTTATCGACCAGGGTGACCTTCAGCCCCTTTTTTTTGGCCCAGTAGGCCGCCTCAGTAGCAGCCCCGCATGCAGAAAACCCTCCCCCAAGGATCAGGAGGTCGGTATTAACTTCTACGGTTTCAAAATTTGCCATATCTCTAAACCTCCTTTTTTCTTAGTTTGGTGTGGGAACAGCCCCGAGTCCGAGGGACTCGGGCTCGGTCGCCAAGGCCTGGCTGTCGAGGTCATCGTGGGTTGCATAACCGCCCAGAGGATCGGCTGAGCCTTCAGGGGTCGTCCTGGTGGGGAATTTGAACCTCTTGATGGACCCGTCCCGAAATTTGACGGTCCACATAATGTCCTCGGAACCCCTCAATGGCGTAGCGCTCGCACCGACAGGAACGAAGTCAGCATAACCGCGTACGTCCATGGCCTGCTGAGGGCAGATCTTGACGCAGCACATGCACTCCCAGCACATCTGAGGATCCCGGTTGTAGGCCTTCATCCTCTCCTGGTCCAGGACCATCAGGTCATTGGGGCAGATATACATGCATGCGGTCTTATCCTGGCCCTTGCAGCCATCGCATTTTTCCGTAATCACATAACTTGGCATCACTGCACCTCCTCACTAATCGGGTTTATTGAGTTCAACTTTTGCGTCGCAGGTGTAATCGTTCTCTCCTTTGCACCCCCTTTCTTTGATGTTTGTTCGCCAAGAGGCAAATCCTGAGAAAATCCTCGTTAAAATTTCCCCGGCTCGCATGGAATGACAACCCGTTCTCAGGACTTCTTTACGTCGCCGGTGGCCGCACCATGCAGCTTGATCTCAATTTTTTCTTCCAGATTCTGATAGTAATTCTGAAGAATGACAACCACTTCCGGACGGGAGAATTCCGGAGGAAGCGCTCCGCCCTCCGAAAGAGTCTTTCGAACCATTGTTCCGGAAAGGAGCAATCGGTCGTCCTTTCCGTGGGGGCATGTCCTCATGGACGCCATTCCGCCGCACTTGTAGCAATGGAAGGTCCAGTCGATATTCAAGTTTTGACACTTGAGGGCACCTCCGGGAATCCGGTCAAAAATTTTCTGTGCATCAAAAGGACCGTAATAATCGCCGACGCCTGCGTGGTCACGCCCGATAATCATATGACTGCACCCGTAATTCTGTCGGAAAACGGCATGAAGAAGGGCCTCTCTCGGGCCGGCATATCGCATCTCCATAGGGTACCCGCCCTGCACCACAGTGCCCTTGACAAAGTAATTGTCAACCAAGGCCTGTATGGCCTTGACTCGTACATCAGCCGGGATATCCCCTGCCTTCAATTTACCTACCAGCTGGTGAATATAGACGCCGTCCATCACCTCGACCGCGATCTTGGCGAGAAACTCGTGGGAACGATGCATGGGGTTACGGAGTTGGAGCGCTGCAACACGTTTCCAACCCATATCTTCGAAAATTTTTCTGGACTCAGCCGGTCTTTGGTAAAGTCCCTTGAACTGCTCAGGATAATAACTCTCACTCAAAACCTTGACCGGTCCGGCCAGATTATACCTGCCCTGAGCCATGACCTTTGCCACACCGGGATGTTCTATGTCTGTTGTGGTAAAAACGGCTTTGCATTCGTATTCCTTGTCGATGGTGTACTTCTCACTCACTTGCATAGTGCCGATCGTGGTTCCGGTCTCATCGTCAATAAGGGCCAACTCGTCGCCCTCCTTAACAGCCTCGTCATCCGTTGACAGGGTTATAGGGATAGGCCAAAACGTCCCGTCCGCCATGGTGAACCTGTCGCACACACCTTGCCAGTCCGCTTTTGTCATAAAGCCGCTAAGAGGCGTGAAGGCCCCGATTCCCAACATAATGAGATCCGAGGTCTCCCTCGATGTCATTTTGATCTGCTTTAAGGTTTTCGCCCGATCGATCTCCTCCTGCAGTTCTCTTCCATCAAGCAACAGGGGCATAAGTTTCTCTTCTTTTCCATGCGGCACGATAAGGTCCGACATAAGATACCCTCCTTTTTGATCTCGTTTAATGGTTGCTCCGATTTTCCAGCCAATCACTTTCATCTGTGAAAAAAAGAACGGCTTCTCGCTGCAACATGAGTCGATTAGACCAAAATCGGCCTTCGTGACCCAGAGTTCCATCAGGCCGACGCTGGGTGCTCCATCCTGAGCAAGGCCTGAGGCTGAACCTTTAATGAACCGAAAAAACCGAATATGTCTGAGGTGTTATTGAACTATAAAGAGTGACTTTTCAACTTGTCCTTTTTTTTGTTCATGGGTATGACGGCGTAATATCATCCGGTTGTGACGCCGAATACTGCCGGACAGGGTTGTCGAGTCCTTTTCCGTTTTTGGAAAAAAGATGATGCTGAATTTGATCAATGGGGTCGCCCATAAGCGATGGTCGGGTGCGATCTAAAAAGTATTGGAATCAGAACAGTAGTCGTTGTAGGGTTCAAGTCGAATCGTTAAAAAAAATACGATGGATATGCGGAAAATGCCTTCCGGCGCCGAGCGCGATTATCGTGATCCACGAATGTTGCAGGAAAGGGCAAAGGCCTTAGAAAACCTCATCTCTCGTGTTTATCGACCCTTCTTCCGGGAGGTGTGATCAAGGATCTCCTTGAGTGCCTTTTGATTCACGGGCTTCGACATATAATAGATGATGCCGAGGGTTCTGATTTCTTTTTCCAGTTCGTCGGTGCTATGCTCTGTCATGGTAACGACACCGATCTGCGGCCGCAATTTCTTGAGCTCTCCGATCAGTTCCTTTGCAGGCATTTCAGGGAGAGAAATATCAAGCAGGACCAAATCAAAGGCCTTTTTACCCGCCTTCTGTAAAGTGTCTTGAACCGTGCCGGATGTTTCGACCCCATAGCCCCAACCCTTGATCAGCTCAGAGGTAGCGGTTCGAATGGCAACATCGCTGTCCACGACCAAGACATCCATTGCCCCTCTTTTCCTTTCAATAAAAGTGCCAAAATTCTCTATGATATTATGAGCAATAACTATGCCATGAAATTATTTTGGCTTTTAGCTCAATGATTTCAAAATATTAAGATTAAATAGCAGGAAAATAAAGAGGAGAGATTGAGGTCAGGATTTCGGGCGGAAACGCCTTAAAAAGATATGCAGCCAAAGCGTATCTCATTAAAATTACATGGGATTAGATCTTTTCGGGCTATTTAACCCGATATTCGGTCATACAAGTCCGATTTTTTTCATTTTCATATAGAGGGTTTTTGGATCGATGTTTAGGGCGGCAGCGGCCCTGCCTCTGTGCCAACGGTTTTGGTCGAGGGCGGCCAAGATAATCCTTTTTTCAAAATTCTCCCTGGCCTCACGAAGGTCAGTCACCTTCTTCCCGAGGTCCACCTCTGTCTTATGACCCGCCGTGGTGATCCCCCCTGATGCTCCCAGGAAATCAAAATTCCCCACGGCCAGGTATCGTTGTATCATGCTCTGCAATTCACGGACATTCCCCGGCCAGTCATAGTTATAAAGGATTTCCATGACCTTGCCCGGGATGCTGCGCACGCTGGTCTCGTTGCCGTACAATTTCAAAAAATGCTCAATAAGGAGCGGTATGTCTTCCTTTTTTTCCCGAAGTGGCGGCAGGTGGATTGGCAAGACGCTGATCCTGTAATAGAAATCTTCCCGAATTGATCCAGCTCCCACCAATCCCTTAAAATTTCTATTTGTTGCGGAAATAATGCGTAAATCAGACTTCCGGACATAGGTATCACCTATGGGCATGTAATCGCCGATTTCAAAGGCCCGGAGCAGTTTCACCTGGATACTCAGGCCCAGTTCACCTACTTCATCCAAGAAAAGCGTCCCCCCGCTTGCGGTATGGAGATAACCTGTTTTGTCGATATGGGCCCCTGTGAACGCCCCTTTTCTGTGGCCGAAGAATTCACTCTCGACAAGAGTTTCTGGAATGGCACCACAATTGACCGGCACAAAGGCCTTGTCGGCACGGGCACTCATATTATGGATGGCTCTGGCAACCAGTTCCTTTCCCGTCCCTGATTCTCCGAGGATAATGACATTTGCGCTGGAGCCCGCCGCCTTGAGAATAAATTCGTAGACCTCCTGCATGGGGCGGCTTTTACCGACGATATTCCCAAAACGGTATCGCTCCTTGATGCTTGACTTCAGCTTGATGTTTTCCCGGCGAAGGTGCTCAGCCACCTCCTGCACCGACTCTTGCTGGAGCACATCCTCCGTAATATCCCGCATGGTGGCAAGGATTGCAGGTCTGGACTTCAGGCTGATGACACGCCGGTTGGTGGAGACCCAAAATTTCCGCCGGCCCTTTGCAACGCACAATCCCTTGACCAGGTTTTCCAACGTGTGGTCCTGCTCCAGGGGATCAAAGACTCGTCGGAAAAATTCCTGGAAATCCTTGTCAAAGAGTTCGATCACGTCTTTGCCCGAAAGTTCCTGGGCATCCTGATAACCGTACATCTGCACAAAGGCCTGGTTGGAAAAGAGGATCTTTCCGTCCTGGACCATGACGGCCCCGTCGGCCGCCGATTCGGTCACACTCCGATACAGCAATTCTCGTTCTTCGAGGGCCTTCTGGGCCTGGATTGTATCGGTAAGATCCCTGAAAATCGACAGCTTGGATACGCTTCCATCCGGGTTTATCAAAGGCGTATCGATCACGTCATAGGTCTTCTGATTTTTCGGGAAAAAGTATTTTCTATGAACCGTCTCACCCTTGAAAACCGTCTCGTTTCTGCACCCGGGGCACGGATCACGACGATTATGAAAATGCTCATAACATTTCCAGCCAACCGGGTCACCAAACTCCTTCAAAAGGGCGGGATTGACATATTCAAGTTCATATCGGTCGTTGACCTTGTAAACCCAGTCCTCCATGGACTTCAGGATATTAATGAGGTTCTCGCTTTCCAGGCGCAAGGCATCTTCGGCCTGAACCCGTTCGGCGATTCTCCCAAGACGCTCTGCAATGGCATTCAGCAAAAACGCTTCTTCCTTTAAAAAGCAAGGCTTGCCGTTGCTCGGCGTTTCAAGGCAAAAAACCTCCAACGTCCCGGCCCATTCCCCCTGCATTAAGATGTCGAAGCTTTGTTTCCAGGGTGTTTCGCTGAAATTCGCTGTTTTGACCTCCTGATATCCCAAGAGAATCCGTACGGACGTCACCTCAGGATACTGCAATGCGGAAGGAATCAGGTCTGCTACACCTTGAAGAATTTCTTCAAGAGTGATCCCCTGCCTTTCCCTGAGTTCTGAAATGCCGTAGAAGCAATCCAATTCTTTGAGGCGTTTGGCCAGATTTTCCGTTTGTTCGTGAAGTGCCTGTGTCTTCTTTTCGACTTCCACGCCCAGGGATTGCTTTTCCCTTTTCAGGATGTCACTGCGGGCCTTCAAACGAAGCATGGCCCGAACCTGCCCGGCGATCACGGCTGCCTCAAAAGGCCTTCTCAAAATGACATCCGCCCCGGCTTCCAATCCCTTTGCAAGAAGCTCCTCGGAATCTCTTGGGGACGCGACCAGAATTACAGGAATGGACTTGGCCGTCTCATCCCCTTTCAGTTTCCGGCAGACCTCAAGTCCGTCAATATCCCCTGGGGACAAGGTGATCAGGATAGTATCAGGCATTTCCACGGCCGCCCTGTCGAGGACTTCAGGCCATGACCCGACAATGTCTATGCCCTGAAAATCCGGCATAAACTTTCGCAAGGCATCCTGCACGGCATTCAAACCGTCTCCTGTGGGGGCAATAAATAGGATCTTGGCCATACGCTCTCCTGTCAATTCCGGGATCGGCCTCACGCACTGCGACCGACCGGGCCCGTTGCATTGGGGCCGGCCGCTCAATGGTGATGTTCTTTTTGAGTCCGCTGAAGTGGGAAATGATTGACGAAAGGGCCTTTTTAAACCAATATCAATGTGATGTGTGTCCCAGCATTTTCCGAATATATTTTTTATCATATCTCCTGGACCTTTTCAAGGTAGAGGGAAGCA
Organism: Desulfatiglandales bacterium; assembly: GCA_049366815.1. GTDB lineage: Bacteria > Desulfobacterota > DSM-4660 > Desulfatiglandales > HGW-15 > CAYNYM01. The sequence continues at coordinate 19,659 of JBMNCO010000011.1, forward strand.
TGCAATTGATCATTCTCGGATCAGGGACCGGGATTCCTGTGCACGACAGGGCCTCGCCTTCTATCCTGCTGCATACGAAAAACAGATTGTTGCTCTTCGATATAGGCCCGGGAACTTTACGACAGATGGCCCGTATCGGCATGGATTTCAGAGTTCTTGATCACATATTCATCACCCACTTTCATCCAGATCACAGCGCTGATCTGGTACACCTCCTGTTCGCCACCCGAAACCCCTCGATCCTGGCCGACAGACGGCCTTTTGTCATCACCGGCCCTCAGGGACTCAGGGATTTCCTCCAGGCCCTTGAAAATGCATATGGGAACTGGATCAAGCTTCCACCGGACATCCTGACTGTTGACGAGCGCAAAACCGAAGAGAGGGAAACACGACGGTACGCAGATTTGACGGTCATTTCACAGCCCGTAAGCCATACGGCCCGGAGCCTGGCCTACCGCGTTGAGGGACCCGACGGAAAGAGCTTTGTCTACTCAGGAGATACGGGCCCCTGTGAAGGAATCATCAGTCTTGCGGAGGGGGCTGATGTATTGATCCTGGAATCCTCTTTTCCCAACGGTCAGGAAATGGAAGGCCACCTTACACCATTCTTGGCTGGCCGCATCGCTGCCCTTGCGAAGGTGCCGAGACTCGTCCTGCTTCATTTCTATCCTGAGGTGCTGAAAACGGATATCGCGCCGCAATGCCGTAAATCCTTTACCGGAGAACTCATCCTGGCCAGGGATTTGCTTTCTTTGAAGGTATGATGCGATATCGACATCGATGACCCGCCCCGTCTTCATTGCGTTCACAAATTCAAGGGAGAACCGTGATTTTCGCCCGTTGGGCGCCCGGCGTGTGCTCCGGCCTTCCCGGGGGCTGTAGTCACCGGCACACCCTGGCGATTTTATGCTTTAACTTTTTGGTAATACTTTAGGCTCTTGAAAATTACCCCATCACGGAGGGGCCACGGCCCCGATTGCCGGGCTCTTTCAAACAGCTAGACTCATACACTTTTTGAATATAGATGGATTCAGATTAAGCGCTTCTCCAAGACCCCTGATCAATTTTTTGCTTGACGCCTTATTCCAGACAGAAATATTCTATTTGGAATTAAACCTTGTCGAGCCCTTTCAACATGAAAACAAGACCAGCAACGGAATACGCCCTACTCGGGGCCATGATGAGCGGCCCAATGCACGGTTACGAGATCCTGAGATTCCTGAATTCGACCCTCGGATCTACATGGCGTGTGAGCACGAGCCAGCTCTATGCCGTGCTGAAAAGACTCGAAGGCCGTGGCTTTTTAGAATCATCCATGGAACCCCAGGAAACGCGGCCGTCAAAGAGGGTATTCACCATCACAACAAAGGGTAAGCAGGCCTTTTTGGAATGGATTTACGCCCCGATGGATCATGTGAGGGACCTTCGAATCGAATTCCTTGCCAAGCTCTTCTTTATGCAGCGCCTTTCTCTGAAGGGCGCGGAGCAATTGATCGGAGCACAAATAGGCTCCCTAAAACGAACTTACAGAATCGTAGAAAAAAAGAAGGAAGAGGAACAGGACCCATTCGAACGGCTCGCTTTGGAATTCAAAGTGGCCACCCTGGAGGCCTGGCTGAAGTGGCTGGACCAAAAAGCGGCCCCCTTTGTCGCAAAAATCGATACAAACCACCGCCGCGTATGAGTGAAAGACATGGACAGGGTGTGGGGTGACCGCGGCCGGTCTTCCGGCTGAGCGAACGCAATGAAAAATTATTTAATGGAGGCCAGTAAAACATTATGCCAGGGAAATATAGATCGGCAGCGGCTGTTCCCTTGGATCAGGCCGTGGGTACTGTTTTGGCCCACGACATCACCGAAATCAGGGCCGGGCAGTTCAAAGGGGCGGCATTCAAAAAGGGACACATTGTGACAGAGGAAGATCTGCCCCACCTCAGACGTCTTGGAAAGGAACATCTCTTTGCCCTGAATATCGGCCCCGGTGAGGTCCATGAGGATGATGCGGCCATCAGACTCGCAGAGGCATTGGCAGGGACCGGGGTGTACTTCGACGGTGGGCCGTCCGAGGGGAAAATCTCACTGAAATCGGGATACCGCGGCCTGTTGAAGGTCAATGCAAATGCCCTGATGGAAATGTGTATGAGTCCGGACATCTGCTGTGCATCTCGACATAACAACACCCTTGTTGAAAAGGGCGAAATCATTGCCGCCGCCCGTGCCATCCCCCTGGTCATTGATGAAAAGGACCTCTCCGCTGCAATCCGTATCGCAAGAGAGGCCCATGGTCTTTTTTCAGTCAGACCGCTGGCGCGCCTGCAGGCAGGGATCGTCATCACAGGGAACGAAGTTTACAAAGGTCTTATCGAAGATAAATTCGCATCAATCCTTCGGCAAAAACTCCTTACACTCGGTACGCAGACAAAGAAGATTCTTTACGCGCCCGATGACCGACAGACCATCGCCGGACATATCAGGGCGCTCCTGAGCGAGGGGGCCAATCTTGTTCTGGTCTCAGGCGGTATGAGTGTGGACCCCGATGATGTGACGCGAATGGCCATTGCCGATGCCGGAGCGAAAGACTTGGTATACGGAACGCCCGTCTTACCGGGGGCCATGTTTTTGTATGCACGCCTCGGGGATGTGCCGGTCCTGGGCCTGCCGGCATGCGTTATTTTTCACAGGGCTACGGTATTGGATCTGGTGCTTCCGCGGATTCTTGCCGGCGAGACGATCTCAAGAAGAGACCTTGCGGAAATGGCCTACGGTGGGCTGTGTCTGAATTGTGAAGTGTGCAAGTACCCTGTTTGTCCTTTTGGGAAGGCCTAGTGCCTTGGGCTGGGTGGGATCCCCTTTCAGATCGGCCATCCCGCTGCAGACGACACATTGAACCTGATGAGTCGCCCGGCTGATCAGAAACGCCTCTCCACAATATAATCATTCAGGGCCAGAAGATCATCCTTCACGGATGAGGGAGCGAAACAGTCCAGATATCCGGAGGCCTTGGCGACATGATCCTTGGCCTCCGACCGAATTTTCTCAATGGCCTTTCCGCTTCTGACAAGGGCTATCACCTCGGCGTAATCACCTTCACCGGCTGTGCCTTTCTTGAATAGACCCTCAAGCCGTTGGGTTTCGTCTTTTTCAAGCCCTGAAAGCGAATAGATGAGAGGGAGCGTGATCTTGCCTTCCCGCAAGTCCTTACCCACCGGCTTACCGAATTCTTCTTCACAGGATGTATAGTCCAGCACATCGTCGATAAGCTGGAATGCGATCCCGAGATTCAGCCCGAATCCATGGAGATTCTCCACCGCCTCCCGCTCCGCCCCGGCAAGAATCGCGCCGCATGAACAGGCGGCTGCCATAAGCGCGGCCGTTTTATCAATGATGATCTCCATATAATCCTCTTTGCTCAGGGCCCAGTTATCGGTATTCATCAACTCCAAAATCTGGCCTTCAACCATTTGAAGAGAACTCTCACTCAGCACCTGAAGGAGCTTCAAATTCCCGGGGTCCAGGGCCATTTCAATGGCTTTCAGGTAGAGAAAATCTCCGCCGAGGACCGAAGCATGATTGCCCCAGACCTCTCTGACTGCAGGTTTTTTCCTTCTCGTTTCGGCATTGTCCAGGACATCATCATGGAGCAAGGATCCCGTATGGAGACACTCAAAAATTACAGAGAGACGAAACAGGTCATCCCCCCCATACCCACAGAGCTGCCCTGAAAGAGCAAATAATAGGGGGCGCAGCCTCTTGCCCTGCCCCAAGAGAGAATGCTCTCCGATGTCGTTGATCATATCGACTCGGCTGTCCAGAACTCTTTCCAGTTCCTCGTCAATTCTCCGGTAATGGTCTCCAAATCGTTCTAAAATGGGGTTGTCTGAAGTCATAAAGCCATCCGAAACCGAAAATTCGAATATTTTTTTAACATAATTTTTTAAATTTATGTTTTATCTGCACGCTTTGTCAAAGCAAAAAAATGAGACAACATCCACGTCATCCCCACCCCCCGGCAGCACGTGGGACTGCGTTGCGGCCTCTCAGCCGTTCTTTCATTTCCATCCTGTTCAACCCGGTTTTTTAATGCAACGCCGGGGTCGATTGAAACCGTGCCATTCACTGGTTGCCGATAAAAAAAGGGCGAAACCGACTTTCATCCCAGGTCATGGCCCTGCGGATCTCCGCCAAAAGCCTTGGCTTTTCCTCTGGGAGCCTGCCTTCCAGGTTGAGGTAGTTGGAGTAATGATCGCTGGTGAGTTGGGTGTGGCACTCCAGGTTCTCAATCAAGAGACCGGTCTCCTCAAGGACATGGAGGGGTGACAAGACCTGAAACAGCCCCCTTCTCATTTGATGGAGAAGCAGGGTGTCGGTTTTTGGAACCAGGGTGCGGAGCCGCACAAAGTCCGGATTGATGGCGTTCAGGGCCTCTGCGGTCGCCAAGGCGTGTTCTCTGGTCCGCTCCACTCCTCCAAGGCCAAGGATGACGTACTCACTCAACGTCATGCCCGAATCTTTGACGAATCGCCCGGCCCGAATCTGTTCCGAACGGGTGGTCCCTTTCTTCACCCGTCGCAAGACCTCGTCGTCTCCGCTTTCCAATCCCACATGAATCCGGGTGAGACCCGACTCCTTCAACACCGACAGCTCATGGGGAGTCTTCATGGCAATGAAGCGGGAAGACCCGTACACGGTGATCCTTTCCATAAAGGGAAATTGACCCCTCGCATGACGGCAGACGGCGGCCAGATCTTCCGTGGGCATGGCAATGGTGTTGCCTGCGGGAAGGAACAGGGTCCGCACACGTCTTCCATAAGCCCTTCGGGCCGATTCGATGTCCTCGCATATCTCCTTTAGAGGTCTGATTCTAAAAGGCGGTCCCTTCTTGTATATCATGCAAAAAGTGCACTTGTTGTGGGGGCACCCAATGGTGGCTTGGATCAGGAGACTATCCGCCTCGCTCGGGGGCCGGTAGATGGGGCCCTCATATCTCATAATGACTTGTCCCTATCGCTAAGTAAAAACACATGATAAGAACTCATTCAAGACGACAATGACAAACGATTCGGCGGGAATAAAAGCGACCGGCCCGGAATAAGTACAAGCGCCTTGCTGAACACCAATTCAGCCTGTCACATTTTGGCTCTTGGGGTCGCTTTTGCCATGTCCCTCGGAAATGGCACGGTGCTTTTTCAATGAAATTTAGCCCATTGCGTGGCCGATCGCAAGCATTTCTTCCAGTCTCGGACATTCTGAACAGATGGGCTGTACATGTGATTGGAAAAACGGTAACATAACGGACACTGACGGATCATTCATGCCAGATACCTACCCACGGAGGTCATAACCTGTGAAAATATTCCTTATTACCCTGCTTTGTCTTGTCTTTTGTCCGATGAACGGGACCTTTGCCCTGGATTCGGACAGCTCCAACCCAAAAGTGGTTATGGAGACCTCAATGGGCAAGATCGTCCTTGTCCTAAATCCTGAAAAGGCACCGATTAGTGTTGAGAACTTCCTGAATTACGTCCGATCCGGCTTTTATGACGGCACCATCTTCCACCGCGTGATCCCGGGATTCATGATCCAGGGAGGCGGTTTTACCGCCGAGTTTGAAAGAAAGCCTGCAGGCAGACCCATCCAGAACGAGGCGGACAACGGTCTCGTTAATGCGCGGGGCACGATTGCCATGGCCCGCACAGGAGAACCCCACAGCGCCGGGTCCCAATTCTTCATCAATACGGTCGACAACTCATTCCTTGACCACAAACGCAAGGATATTCAGGGCTGGGGATATGCCGTTTTCGGGAAGGTGGTGGAGGGTATGGAAGCGGTCGACGCCATTTCCAAGGTTCAGACCGGCACGCGAGGCATGTTGAGGGATGTCCCCATTGAACCTGTCATGCTCCTGAAATGCCTGACCCTTCAATCCGGATCCACCGACTGAACCCGTATAAGGATACAATCGATTCCCGATCTTATTATGACGCGGCTGCACAGGTATGGATAAAACATCTCTATCCAATGTCTCGGTGGTCTCCGTCGCCTCTCTGGTGAGGGCCGTCGGAGTTGAAGGAACCCATGGGTCGAAAATCTTACTTCCGCGAGGGGTGCAGAGGGGGGATAATCATGAATTCCATGAACAGACAGAACGTGAGGGGTAAGGCGATGATAGGGAAAAAGACGGTGACAGCAAAGGACACCAAGATTAATCTCAAGGTGAACGGCAAACTTCACGAACTGGACATCGGAAGCCGTGCCCATGAGGTCGATCCTGCACATACCCTGGCCCACACCCTCAGAGAGACCCTGCGGCTCACCGGCACCAAGGTGAGCTGCGATCACGGGGCCTGCGGGGCATGCACCGTGATCATGGACGGCGTGCCCGTCCTGTCATGCATGACGCTGACCGTGGAATGTGACGGCAGGGCCGTAACGACCATTGAAGGCCTGGAAGACAAGAAAGGCGGAAGGCTGGATCCCCTCCAGCAGGCCTTCCTCGACAAGACCGCCTTCCAGTGCGGATTCTGTACTCCAGGTATGATCATGACGGCAAAGGCACTCCTTGACAACGACCCTTCTCCCACCAGAGAGGATGTCCGGGAGGCCCTTTCAGGGAACCACTGCAGGTGCATCAGCCACTATCAGGTTGAAGAGGCCGTATTGACCGCGGCAAAGGGAGGAAACAGGACAGATGACTAACGGTTACAGGTTTATCGGCAAGGAATCACCTCGCAAGGACGCCCGGGAGATCGTGACCGGAAGGGCGGAATTCATCGATGACCTCAAGCTGCCGGACATGCTTTACGCAAAGGTGCTGAGGAGCCCCCATCCCCACGCCGAAATCAGACGGATCGACACAAGGATTGCGGAATCCATGCCGGGCGTTGAGGCGGTGCTGACACACAAAAACGTTCCGGACTGGAAGGGCGGCACCCCGTTTCACATCAGGGTCCTTGACAGGAAAGTCCGATTTGTCGGTGATGCGGTCGCCCTTGTTGCGGCCGAAACCGAACAGGGGGCACTGGAGGCCCTGGAGTCAATCTCCGTGGAATATGAACCCCTGCCGGCCGTCTATGACGTAGAGGAGGCGCTGGATTCCGGGGCCCCGCAACTTTACGAAGAATTTCCCGGGAACATTATTCCCGAAGGGTTCCCCCTCTATGGGCCGGGTTGTCTGACAAAGCTGGTTTCCGGCGATGTAGAAAAGGGCTTCAATGAGGCCGATGCCATTTATGAAGGGACCTACGCCTATGAAATGGTCGCGAATCCCCTTGCCATCGAGCCCCCCGGGGTGATTGCGCGATGGGAGGGGAATGACAGACTCACCATCTGGTCGGCTACCCAGAGTGCAAGCTGGCATCGTTTTGTGATGCTGCCCTCCATGGGTTTTCCCGACATCCGCGCCATCTCGACCCACTGTGGGGGCAGTTTCGGTTCCAAGAACTATTCGCTCCTCCCCTGCTTTTACGCCTCTGCCTTGGCCCGGGAAACAGGCAGGCCCGTCAAGATGTGTTTCACCAAGGAAGAGCAGTTCGGGGCCTTCATCCTGCGACCGGGCTCCAGGTTCAGGAGCAAGGTCGGGGTCAAAAAGGACGGCACCGTGACGGCGGTTTCCGGGGAATGGTTTTTTGATACGGGCGCTGCTTCGGACATTGCTCAAGCCCAGGTGGCCGTGGGTTGCGGCGAATTGCAGCTCATGCTCAGGTGCGACAACTGGGATCTCTCTACAAAGATTGTCTGCACCAACCGGAACCCCTCGGGTATTGTGAGGGGTTTTGGTGGACAGGAGCTGGAGTCCTCCTTTCTGCCCACGCTCTATGGGGCCATGGAAAAGCTCGACTTGGATCCCCTGGCCTTTTTCAAGAAAAACTATGTCAAACCCGGTGAAGGGTATTACTGGCGGGATGGAAAGTGGTATGTCAACCGCGGGATCGACTATTCAAAGGCCATGGACGAGGGCGCAAAGGCCTTTGGCTGGCACCGGAAGTGGAAGGGGTGGTTGGAACCCACGGCGGTCAAGGGCAAAAAGCGGATCGGTGTAGGTCTCGGGGTCCACGGCAATGCGGATGTGGGGGAAGACATATCCGAGGCCTACGTCCGGTTGACCCCGGACGGGAGGGTGACCGTTCATATCTGCATTTCAGAGTCGGGGATGGGTCAAAGAAGCAGTCTATGCAAGATGGTCGCAGAAATTCTCCAGATCCCTATTGAACGTGTGAGCATGTCGCCGGCCGACACCCTCGTAAACCCCTTTGAATTCGGACTGGTGGGTTCCAGAGGGACCTATGCCGTTGGAAGCGCCGCCATAGGGGCCGCCGAGGACGCCAAAAAGAAACTGCTTGAAAGCGCCGCGCCGCTGCTTGAGGCATCGCCCGGGGAGCTGGATACCCGTGACGGCCGGGTTTTTGTCAAAGAGAGGCCTGGGAAAGGCCTTTCCTGGAGCAGGGTCATGGGAATTGTACGGACCTGTACGGGTTATGCGCGCTTTGAACCCGACTTCAGCATCCCAAACTTCTTCATCCTTTTCGTGGAGGTCGCCGTGGACACGGAGACCGGGAAAATAGATCTTCTGGACATCGTTGGGGCATCTGATGTGGGCCAGATTATTGATCCCCTTGCCCTCAAGGGGCAACTTCATGGATGTCTCGGGTCCGGAGGAGTGGATACGGCCGTGTTTGAGGAGACGATCCTGGACCCGTCGACGGGCCGCATCGTAAATGCCAACATGATCGACTACAAGTGGCGCACCTTTCGCGAACTTCCCGCGATTCGAGACGTTTTTCTCGAAACCCCCATGCAGACCCATCGATTGAATGCTTTGGGCTTTGGGGAAACCACCACATCTCCCGGGCCAAGTGCCGTCCTGATGGCCGCATCCAATGCCATCGGGGTTCGCCTGACCCAGTACCCGCTCACACCTGACAAGATTCTGAGAACTTTATCAAGCAAGGAAGGAAGATAGAAAGAGATGAGATCCTTTAACCATGTCAATGCGAAATCAGTGAGGGAGGCCGTCCGCCTGCTCCAGGAACACAAAGGCGGGGCAACAGTCTTGGCGGGCGGAACCGACCTTCTCGGCGTCCTCAAGGACAGGATCCTGGCCTCCTATCCCGAGACCGTCATAAACATCAAGACCATACCCAACCTGGAACATATCGAGGAAAAGGCCGCAGGGCTGAAGATAGGAGCCTTGACCCGACTTGTGGATATTGTGAAATCCCCGATCGTCTTATCGGGGTTCTGCGCCCTCGCCGAGGCGGCGAAATCCGTAGCAACCCCCCTTATCCGCAATATGGGCACCATTGGGGGAAACCTCTGTCAGGACGTGCGCTGCTGGTATTATCGCTACCCCCATCAAATGGGAGGCCGCATGATCTGCCGCCGCAAGGGAAAGGGCCCCTGTTTCGCCGTGAAGGGTGACAACCGTTACAATGCGATCATGGGAGCCAAGGCCTGTTTTGCGGTCTGCCCCTCGGATACGGCCATCGCCCTGACGGCCCTTGGATCCGGGGTCAAGATCGTCGGACCGAACGGGACCCGGACCCTCCCCATCGGCGACTTTTACACACCCATGGGCTACGCCCTGAACCCGGACGAAATTCTCACTGAGATCAAGATACCCAAACCCCCGCAGGGATGCAGACAGACGTTCCTCAAATTCACCCTGAGAGAGCCCGTCGATTTCGCCGTCGTAAGCGTGGCATCCCTGTTAACGGTCAAGGACGGCGTTTGCACCCAAGCAAGGATAGTCCTCGGCGGAGTGGCCCCCACACCGCTAAGGGCCCGGGGGGCCGAACAGGCGATCGAGGGGAGAACCGTCAACAAGGCCACAGCAGAGGAGGCGGCCGAGGCCGCGGTCTCCGGGGCAAAGCCCCTCAGCAAAAACGCATACAAGATTGAGATAACAAAGGCACTGGTAAAAAGAGCGATTCTTTCCCAATGTTAGGCGAAAAACAATCTCCTGGAGACGCGGAAGGTCGAACGTCGTCGCGGCAGAAATCACCTTCACAGAGAGGTTCAGGCTTCATCTGTCTTTATCCGCCTCACCGCATCACTGCGCGCGATCATCAATTTCATCCCGGAGGGTTTGAAACATGCAGAAAAGATTGATCCTGAGGGAACTGAGCCGATACAACATCGGGACCTATGCCGATGTCATTTACAGAAATGCCCTTCTTCGTGCCGACTGGGAGGCCTTCATATACGGGAAGGAGCGGATCACCTTCGCTCAATTCAACGGCAGGGTGAACAACCTCATACACGCCTTGCTCTCCTTGGGCGTGGTCAAGGGAGATGTGCTCGGGATCCTGTCCTGGAACGGCCTCGAATGCAACGATATCTGCGGGGCGGCCATGAAGGGGGGATATATCGCGTCTCCCTTTAACCCCAGACTCAAGGCGGAGGAACTGCAATACCTCATCAATTACTCAGAGGCAAACACGCTCTTTGTCGGTGCTGAATTCATTGAGATGGTCGGGGAATTGCGGCCGCGCCTGACAAAGGTCAAGCACTTCATCTCCCTCGGAGAACCTTTTTCAGGGATGATTTCTTATGAAAAGCTCCTGGTGGGGGATGGGGACAGGGAGCCTGACGTTCAGGTCGAAGAGGACGACCCCTTGATTATCTTCTATACCAGCGGCACCACAGGGCTTCCCCGTGGGGCGCTCTACACCCATTTCCGCAAAATGGAGGAGTCCCGAACCAAGGCCCTGCAATTGCGCGTAGAGGAAGGAGACAGGAGCGTCGCGGTGTTGCCACTGTTTCATATTGGGGGCTGGAGTTACTTCTGGACCTTCTTTTGTGCCGGGGCATGCAATATCATCATGTCCCAGAGGAACTTCGATCCCGAGGCCACCCTGCGAACGATCCAGGACGAAAAGGCCACCGACATTCACATCGTTCCGACCCAGCTGGTGGCCATTCTGAACCTTGACAACCTCGAAGATTGCGACCTGAGCGCACTCAAGCGTATCTGGTACGCCGCCTCCCCCATGCCCACGGAGATATTGCGACGTGGAATCGAGGCCTTTGGCCCCCGATTCATGCAATGTTACGGACAGTCGGAGTCCGGTCCGGACATCACCTTCCTTTCAGACAGGGATCACCAGGTCGTTTATAAATCAGCCGATGAACAGGCCATCCTGGCCTCCTGTGGCAGGCCGTGCGAAACCGTTCATATGAGGATCATTGATGAAGCAAACAATGATTTAGGTCCCGGGGAAGTGGGAGAGATTATTGTGCGCAGCAAGAGGGTCATGAAGGAATACTGGCGGCGACCCGACGAGACGAGCGAAACACTGATCGATGGATGGCTTCACACAGGAGACATGGGCTACTACGACGATAAGGGCTATGTCTTTATTGTGGACCGGAAAAAGGACATGATCATCACCGGCGGAGAAAATGTTTATCCCCGTGAGGTGGAGGAAATCCTTTACAGGCACCCGGCGATCAATGAGGCCGCCGTCATCGGTATCCCCGACCCCTACTGGGTGGAAAAGGTTCATGCCGTGGTCACTCTGAAGAGGGGTGCACAGGCTACCGAAGAGGAAATCAGGGAGTTTTGCAAGGCGCATCTGGCCGGGTACAAAACCCCCAAATCCGTTGAGTTTGTCATTTCCCTGCCAAAGAATCCCCAGGGCAAAATCCTGAAGAGAGAACTGAGCGCCGGGTATTCTCAAAAGCAGAGGACCATGTAGGGTCACAAATCATGCTCATCTATTGAAACGGCGCATGATCGCTTCGAGTACCCCGCCGCCGACAGCCCGGGCCTTTTCGGATATCGTGTAGCAGTAGGCCCTCTCTCCCCTGGGGTCCACATCTCCGACTTTCTCGTTTTCCACGATTTCTATCTCCTGGATGAGGCCTCTCAGGACACCGTCAATGCCCGCTGACACGGGTGTCTCCCCTACAAACAGCACCACCTCACCCTTTTTTACTTTGTCGCCTATGGCCTTCACGTGTCTTACCCTGCCGGCATGGGGCGCCCGCAGGAGCCTTCCCGTTGTAACGCCCATGACGGGGCCGGGAACCCCGCTAAAGGGCGCAGCCGATCCCTCCAGGAACACCCTGCCCAGGTCGTGCCCCCTTTTGCTCTCAACCACCGCGTGGACGTCCGAAGGTGCGCTGAACCCGGGACCTATGCCGATGACCAGGGGGGCTTCATCCCTGGTCGTTCCGGTATTACGCTTGGCCATGATCGCATCCACCACCACGTCGGGCCTGAGTGCGCGGATGATATCCGCCCGGGGATCGACAATCAGGGCGACCCTGCCGGCCTCCCACATGCCAAAGACTTCCTCAGACCTGACTGCTCCCCCACCAAGCGTCCCGGCCGTCACACCCTCCACCTCCGCCTCAAGCCCATCGTAGACGGCCTCGGAGAAGGCCACGGTCCTCCTGACCGTCAGGGGACTGCTGATCTCCGTCATCGCTATCTGTCGGATGTTTGCCATGAACAGTCGGTGGGCGATACCCGTGGCGATATCACCCGCTCCTTTGATCACCACCTTCAATGTCCTCATCTATAAGGCCCTTTCCTGTGACAGATCCTATTGGTGCTCATTCGGAAATGAGTATTTCCGGACGGAAACTACTTGTTGGGACAATATACACCTACAAAACTTAGAATATTTATATCTTGAATGCAAATTTATTCAGGCTGATGTGTTTTCCGTTGACATCAAAGCCTGCCCCTTTCTATAGTCCTACGGAGCGGGACCCAGGCCCCATCACGATCCTGTGAATCAGCAGAGGTGGTTCATGGGTTTTGAAATGCCGTGGCCCTCTATGGAGGGATGTCTCCCCCAAGCCGAGGCGTTTCCAGGTTTACGATGCAGCCGAAGTTAGAATCATTTTACGCCGTGAGAGATGCCGAGGGGGTCATTCAAGCGGAGAGATATCGTGGATCCAACGCCGACATTAAAACCCGGGGGGGACACAGGGGCACGAGACCGGCCTGCAATGCGCTCTCAGTTTTGGAAACGGTTCCCCGCCTTTTCGTCTTTTCGATACCGGGACTTCCGCTGGTTGTTTCTGAGCACCTTTTTCGCCTTCACGGCGGTATACATGCAGCAAATCACCCGGGGATGGCTCATTCTGAGGCTCAGCGACGACTCCCCCTTCGCCCTGTCCCTCGTGATGATGTCCTTTGCCCTGCCCATGACCATCGCGTCCATGCTGGGGGGTGTCCTGGCCGACCGCCTTTCTCGAAAGCAGATCGTCATACTGTGCCAGGCCGGAAACGGACTCACGACTCTGCTGCTTGCCACCCTTGATCTCACAGGTTTCATCCGCTTCTGGCACCTCATCGTACTCGGCTTTATAAGCGGCACCCTGGCCTCCTTTAATATACCCAGTCGACAGGCGATCACGTCCGACATTGTCCCGGAAAACGACCTCATGAACGCCATCTCACTGAACAGCGCCGGCATGAACCTGACACGGATCATCGGCCCGGCCCTGGCGGGCATCTTGATTGTATACCTCGACACGGCCGGCGTATTCTTCCTTATTGTCTTTGTCTATGCCGCCTCCGCCTTTTTGATGGCCCTGATCAGAGAGGACAGGCAAACGGCGATCAGCAGCGGCAAGGGTGTAACCGCGGATATTGTCGAGGGGCTCAGGTATGCGCGAAGAAATCCGACCCTTTTCGGCCTGGTGATTATGAGTTTTGTGCCGGCCCTTTTCGGCTTCCCCTATCTGGCACTGCTCCCCGCATGGGCCAGAGAGGCCCTCAATGTCGAGGCGGACGGTCTGGGTCTTTTGATGGTGGCCATGGGTCTCGGCTCTCTTGTCGGGACCCTCATCCTTGCTTCGGTCAGTCATATGAAAAGGCGAGGTCTATTTCTTGTAATCAACAGCTTCCTCTGGGGCGTTTCGCTGATTTTCTTCGCCCGGTGCCTCTCCTTTACCACGGCCTTCCCTTCCCTGTTCATGGTGGGGCTGTTGGGCGCAGTCTTCATGTCCCTGAACATGACCCTGATGCAGTTTTATGCGTCTCCTGAAATGCGGGGACGCGTTGTCAGTATGGGGCTTATGAGCTTCGGAATCATGCCCCTGAGCGGCGTACCCTTCGGGGCAATCGCAGAGCGGATAGGCACGGCTGATTCACTTCAGATCGCCGGCCTGTTACTCTGCCTCTTTACCGCGGTCTTTTTCTTGACATACCCCAAGTTCAGAAATATCGCTTAGACTGGGGTAATTTCTTTCCGGACACCCCCCTCCCATTCCCTGATGCGTCGGTCCTCATTCTCTTCATGTCTGCGTAGTGGACGCCTTCCAGATGTCATCCAGGCCATCTGCACCTGCATCTCTTTGAAGGGCGGTCCCTTATCAAAAGCAAAAATCTTGACAAAGGGGTCCAAACCATGAATCCTTGCTTTCCAGGGACCCTTATCACGCAGGGTTGTCTCTTCGTGGAGATCGTTGTGTGAGAATGGCGCCGAGGCCTGAGGCGACATAATATATCTAAACCGCAAGATTGACCGAAAGACTTAGGAAGGGAGGCCTGAAAAGATGAAACCATACCCGGAGTGTGGACTGTGCATGTTGAAATGGATGTACGAACGCGTCACCAATTCACTGGGGGATGAGCACCGTTTCTCGGTTTTACAAAAGCTCATGACCGTTCTCGCAAAGGAAATGGACCCATCCATCAATTTGGGGACACTCTGCAACAGGAGTCTGGAAGTCGTGCATGAATTTCTTTTGGCCTCCGCCGGTTCCTATGTCCCTCTGAAAGGCAAGAGCAACGAAGCCGCCGGTCGCCTGCTGGAAGAGGCCGAGGCTTTCATAAAGGATGGTGAAACGCCGAAAATGCAATTCGAGAGGGCGTGTTGGCTCGCAGCGGTGAGCAATGTTGCGCCTATAGGCGTGCCGTCAGCCCCCTATGAGTTTTCCATGGTGGAGGCTATCATCAGGGGGCGAACGCCTCTCCCCACGCCTTCAGGGGACATTTACGAAGCAGCCTCCAGGGCCCGCAGCGTTTTCTATGTAACAGATAATGCGGGGGAAATCGGCTTCGATTCCCTCGTGATTTCCCTCCTCAAAGAGATGGGGGCGCAGGTAACGCTGGTCGTCAAGGAGGGGCCTTTTTTTGACGATGCGACTTTGGATGACGCGCATTACTTTGCCCTGGATAAGCTGGTCGACGATGTTTACCAGGTAAGCGGGGGAATCTTTGTCCCGGATGGGGATGATTCCGTTCTGTCCGAATGCTTTGAACGGAGCGATTTGGTCATTTCCAAGGGAACAGGCAACTTTGAGGCCATCAAGAATGATGTCGAAGACAAACGGGTCCTTTATCTCCTGAAATCCAAATGCCCCCCGGTCTCAAAAGAGGCGAACACACCTGAAGGAGAATTCATTGTAAGGCTGGAGGGCTAGAGCCCGAGGACCGGGCACAGGGCCCTGCAGGGAAACAGCCGGGGCAGGCTTATCCGTAAACGGCCTTGCCTCACCGTCTTTTCCGGAACCGGTTTCATGAGGATAGATCGGGTGGGCGCCATAGGCACGACAGCCGGATGAACGTCATCATTGAATAGCGAAAACTTGAAGAGGGGGGTAGACGGAAAACCCCTACACAGTTCGAGGGCTGATCGTCTGAATAGGGGTTCCCGCATTGAAAGGTTTGAAAAAAGCAATGGTAATTATTATAACTACCATTGTTTCTCAAACATTTCAAAGAAAAAATTCAGATCATTTATTGTTCGAACACGCCTTGACGCAGAAATGATTGCGCAAAGAACGCTCCCTCCGGCTGTACAAAGTCATATTTGATGCGCCCGCAATAGGCCGAGCTCAACGGGAGGCCCGCATGCCGAGAGAAAAATCTTTCATGCGGGTCAAACCTCTAATTTTTTGGACAAATGGGGATAATTCTTCGTTTACCCCACCTTCTCGCCATTCCCTGACTGACCCTCTTATATCAGGCCATTTGGTTTAAAATTGCAGCCGATAGGCATACGTCATCCCTATGGTTTCAGCCCCGTTTTCTCCCGTCGGCAGGAATGGGGACAAAAAGGGAGACTGATGGTTTCACTCAATTTAGAAAAGGCGCCTGACACTGTCCCTGTCGAGGGCTTCCCATTGAGAGAGAGGGTAACACGCTACATATAGACAGGTCATCACACAAAACACAGTATAAATCAGTTTATGAACTCATTAGCAAAGCGCCGTTGACCGATCTGCGGAACGCTGCTAGGGGTTTGTTAACGCGCCATGCTAGTGCGATTTTATGGGAAGCACGAAGGAGGGTATTTGAAAAAATCAGACGCCCGGAACGAATACAGAGTGAGCACCGTAACAGGAGGTCATAAGCATATGAAAAAGATTGACTTTGTCGATCAAACATTACGGGATGCGCAGCAGAGTCTGTGGGGATTCGTGATGAGAACCGACCACATGACACCCATTGCCGAGGTCATGGACAGAGTCGGCTACAAGGCCGTCACCACAGTGGGCTCCCAGGCATTTACTGTGCAGGTTCGGATTCTCAATGAGGATCCCTGGGAGAGGATACGACTTCTCTCCAGCCTGATCACCAAGACACCCATTCGCGGATCCTACCAAATCGGATCTCTTTCCTCCTTCGATCTCAGCACCCCCCGTGACATCATCACCCTCTGGATAAAGCGATCTGTTGCCAATGGGATAAAAAGCTTCTGGATCTGTGATTATCAGACCGACATGGAAAAATTCATCTATTTTGCCCGCATCGCCAAGGCCGAGGGGGCCGAGGTCGTTGCAGCCCTCATGTATACCGCCAGTCCTGTGCATGACAGGGCGCACTGGACGCGAAAGACCAGGTTGCTCGCATCCGCGAAGGATTGCGTGGACCGGATCATGGTCGAGGATGCCTCCGGCGTGATAACCCCCGAAGCAACCAGGGAGTTGGCCGCAACCGTTCTCGAAAACTGCGACGGTCTGCCGGTTGAGTTTCACTCCCATTGCAACGCGGGACTTGCTCCTTTGTGTTACCTGGAAGCGATCAAGGCGGGGATCACGACGGTGCACACCGCTGTGGCGCCGCTTGCAAACGGCACTTCCCTGCCGGCCACCGAGACGATCCTGCGCAATGCCAAGAGGCTGGGCTTTACCTCAGACATAGACGAAGACGCGCTGGCCCTGGTCTCAGCCCATTTTCGGAAGATCGCGGAACAGGAAGGCCTGCCCACCGGTGTGCCCCAGGACTATGACCTCTTCCATTTCGATCACCAGGTGCCCGGCGGTATGATGTCCAACCTGATCCGCCAGCTCAGGGAGGTCGGGATGGTCGACCGACTCGATGAGATCCTGGAGGAGGTCGTCCTGGTCCGCAAGGACTTTGGATATCCTGTTATGGCCACCCCCTATTCCCAGATCGTAGGGGCCCAGGCCATGGAGAATGTCCTCTCAGGTGAACGGTATAAACAATTCACCGATGAGGCCATCAAATACGTTGTGGGGTGTTATGGAGAGCCCGTGGGTCCCATAGACGAGAACCTCAAAGACCGGATCATGAGCCAGCCCAGGGCCAAGCAGTTTGTTGGCTGGCAGCCCGAGAACTACCTCAAATCCGTCGAAGAACTCCGAAAAGAGATCGGTCCCGACCTCTCTGACGACGAACTCCTCCTCAAGATCCTGATTCCCGGCCAGCCACTCAAGCGTGCTGAGCCCCGTAAGGAGGCCAAATACACCCTAAACAAACATGCTGGAGGCCCAGTGAATGTCCCTGCATCTTTCCCCACGCAATTTAACGTGGAGGTGGATGGGGAGGCCTTCAACGTGAAGATCTCGCCGGTCTGGGACGGGGAAGAAGGCGCTGAGGCCGATGGTCAGGCGCAGGAAATCGGGACATTTAAGAAAGCGACAAAGGGAAACGGAGCGCTTGAAGGCGCAGTGGCTGCGGGCATGGCGGGGCTGGTTCTCTCCATTGAGGTCAAGGAAGGGGATACAGTCAGCGCCGGTGATCTTCTGGCCATGATTGAAGCCATGAAGATGCGGCGGCAGGTCAGCGCGCCTCACGGCGGCACAATAAGAGAGATCCTCGCCGAGGTTGGGGAGATCGTTCAACCAGAGGACATCCTGATGGTGGTGCAATAACATGATAAAGAAAATCCTGATTGCCAACCGCGGAGAAATCGCCGTCCGTGTCATGCGGGCCTGCCGGGAAATGGGCATAACCTCCGTTGCCGTCTACTCTGAGGCGGACAAGGATGCCCTCTTTGCCAAATACGCTGATGAAGCCTACCTGATCGGCCCTGCCCCGGCCGTCTTGAGTTATCTGAACATTGAAAAGGTGATCGGCCTGGCAAAGGAGTGCGGCGCCGATGCGATCCACCCGGGCTACGGCTTCCTTGCCGAAAACCCGAAGTTCGCCTCGGCCTGCGAACAGGAGGGGATCAAGTTCATCGGCCCGTCCAGCAGGGTCCTTACCCTGATGGGGGACAAGGTCACGGCCCGCCGTGAAATGATCAGGGCAGGGGTCCCCGTGGTGCCCGGGACCGATGAATGCGTGGCGGAGTTTCCCTTGGCAAGAGACATTGCCGGAAAGATCGGCTATCCCGTCATCATCAAGCCCTCCGGAGGCGGGGGGGGCATCGGTATGACCATCGTGGCCGATGAAGGGGAGCTGGCAAAGGCCCTGGCCTCCACCCGGGCCATCGCCGGGACCACCTTCGGTCTCAGCGATGTCTACATCGAGAAATACCTGACCAATCCCCGCCACATCGAGTTTCAGATCCTGGGAGACTCCCACGGAAATGTGGTCCACCTGGGGGAACGAGAGTGTTCCATCCAGCGAAGGCACCAGAAGCTCATCGAGGAATCCCCCTCCCCGGCCCTTACCCCTGAACTCCGCGAGGAGATGGGCGCGAAGGCGGCCAATGCCGCCCGGTGGGTCGGCTATGAAGGGGCGGGAACAGTAGAGTTCCTCTTCTCTGAAGGGAAGTTCTACTTCCTGGAGGTGAACGCCCGTGTCCAGGTGGAGCATCCCGTCACCGAGATGGTCACCGGTGTGGACATCGTCAAGGAGCAGATAGGGATCGCCTCGGGGCTCCCTCTCGCCCTCGAGCAGAAGGATATTCGTGTGCAGGGCAGCGCCATTGAGTGCCGAATCAATGCCGAAGACCCCTTGAACGACTTTGAGCCCACCCCCGGGAAGATCCTGAGCTATCATGCCCCGGGAGGGACCGGCATCCGTGTGGACAGCGGCGTGTATTCGTCCTATGCCATCCCGCCCTTCTACGACCCCATGATCTCCAAACTCATCGTCTGGGGCCGGGACAGATCGGAGGCCGTCGCAAGAATGCAACGGGCCCTCTATGAATACATCATTGTCGGCCCCAGGAACAATATACCCTTCCACAAAGCGGTCATGGAAAACCCCCGGTTCCTCAAGGGCGATCTTGGAACCCATTTTATCGACAGGGAAGTCACCCTCCTCGACGACATGAAAAAAATCATGGAGAGGGAGACGCCCCTGGAGGAAAAGCTGTCCCATTTACAGAAGGACAAGAAGAAGATTGCAGCCGTCGCTGCAACGGCCGCGGTCACGCAGATGTACCTCCAGGGCCGGAGATCGCACTGAAGGACACCCCTTAGGACACGTGAGGCCATAGATGATGTCGAAGACGATTGTGGTTTTGGGAACTCTCGATACCAAAGGAGAACAGTTACAGTTTCTGAAGGACAGAATTTCCGCAAGGGGACACAGGGCCGTCTTGATGGATATGGGCATGGGCGGCGAGCCCACCGTTCAAGCGGACATTACGGCCCGGGAGATCGCAGGGCTGATGGGGATGGATACGGAGGATTTCAGGGCCTCCCGTGACAGATTTGCCAAGGCAGAGGTGATGGTTGCAGGGGCCCGAGAAAAGATCCTCGATCTCCTGGAAAGACACGAAGTGGACGGTGCGGTGGCCCTCGGTGGGGCCTCCATGGCACTTATCGGATCCCAGATCATGAGCCGACTCCCCTTCGGCATACCCAAGGTCATCGCGACATCCGCGGCCATGCCGGCCTATGTGGGAAAGTGGTTTGACGCCATGGACGTCCTCGTGATGCAGGTGATCATGGAATTTACAGGACTGAACGATCTCTTGACCAATGCCATCGCGCAGGTGGCGGGAGTCATCTCGGGGATGGTGGAAGAGAGCCGCCCCCACTGGTCCCTGACCCTACCCTATCCTTCCGTGGCCATTACCGAGATCGGTTTTTGTCCCAAATGTGCCCAGCAGGTGGAGGAATTGCTGAAGGTGAGGGGCTACCATGTGTATCCCTTTCATGCACAGGGGATCAGCGAAAGGGCCATGGACCGGCTGATCCTGCAAGGCTTCTTCGACGGTGTCATAGATATCGTACCGGCCGGCCTGATCGAGGAGATTTACCAGGGAAACAGACCGGCGGGGATGGAAAGGCTGGATGCTGCAGCCGAAAGGGGCATACCCCAGATCATTGCGCCAAGCACCGTGAACCTGACCGGTTGTGGCGTGACACGAAGCAACCGGGAAAAATATGCATCAAGACCCCGCGTCATGAAATTGGACGAACTAAGGTCCATGACCCGCTTCAATGCCGATGAACTGACCTATGCAGCGACTTTTTACCGGGATAAGCTGAACAAGGCAAAGGGGCCCGTGAAATTTTTTGTGCCTCTCAAGGGCTGGTCCGCCATTGACCGCGTCGGCACTGTGCTCTACGACCCCGATGGAGACCGCGTTTTCATTGATGCCCTCAGGCAGGGCCTTGACCCAAAGGTGGAGATCGTTGAGGTTTCATGTAACCTTGAGGACCTGGAGTTCGCACAGGCCATGGTCGATGCCTTTGACGTGATGTTCAAGAAATCGTCCGGGAAGCGGGCATCTGCGTGAAAGGGCCTATATCGGCGGCCTTCCCTTTGGATATCCGGGAGGGGATTCACGATCTGAAGAGATTGAATACCATAAAAACACGGCAGGAGGGATCAATGGCTGAAAAATGGATCTATTGGCTGGAGGATGTGGGCAAGGAAGACAATGAACTGGTAGGGAAAAAATGTGCCAACCTCGGAGAGATTGCAAAGGCCGGACTGCCTGTCCCAAAGGGCTTCTGTCTCTCTGTGGATGCCTACACCCTGTTTATGGAGCTCACAGGGGCCGCAAAGGAAATCGGGCGTCTCCTGGAGACCCATATGCCCGAAGCGGAAGATGTTGAAGGCATCCGCAGGCTGAGCCGGGCCATGAGACAGGCCGTGGAATCCAAACCACTGCCTCCCGAGATGACTGACATGCTCCTTTCTTATTATGGCGAACTGTGCAGTCGGACCAGGACCCCGGATGCGGCCGTGTCAACCCGTTCGGCCGGGACCGTAAGCCATCCCGGCCAATATGAGACCTATCTCAACGTGAAGGGCCAAGACGACCTGATCGAGAAGACGAGAAAGGTCTGGGCGAGTACCTTCAACGAGCGTTCCCTGGCCTTTCGCATCAAGAAGGGTATGCCCATCGGCAATGAGCCCATCGGCGTTGCCGTACTGGCCATGGTCCAGGCACGATCGGCGGGCATTGCCTTCAGCGCCGATCCCAATACGGGGGATGTGTCCAGGATCATCGTGGAGGCGAACTGGGGCCTTGGGGAGAGTGTCGTGAGTGGCGAGCTCATGCCGGATCGATGGGTCCTGGACAAAGAAACGCTTGGAATCCGAGAAAGGACTCTCGGGAAAAAAGAAAAGAGCACGATATGCCTGGATTGCGGCATACAGGATGCCGAACTCTCGCCCGAGATGGCCTGCTCCTTTTGTCTGGACGACGAAGAATTGAAGGAGATAGCCGGAATGGCGAACAGACTCGAGCACCACTTCGGTCAGCCTCAAGATATAGAGTGGGCTGTGGTCCAAGATCGGCCCTTTCCCAACATCGTCCTGCTGCAGACGCGTCCGGTGGTTATTTCAAAGCAGGAACCGGTCGACCAGGTCCTCGATCTGATGGTAGGCATGTTGAACTTTCCCTGAAGCCGGCGCAAAGGGTGACCCGGCCTCTCCTGCGGTCGACAAAAGGGCCGGAGGGGCGGCCTGACAAAGACTCGTTGGAGAAAGCTTCAGCGCAACTGGTGGTGGAATCTGCTTTCAACTGTGGCGAAAAGTTTACAGGACTAACAAATCAAAAAGGGGGGAGCTTATGTTGCACGATGCATACGATCTGAGCTTTTACGAGTTTGACGACGAAAAAGATCCGCAAGAATATGGTGTACTGCTCTGCGACGTGGTCCACGGCAGGCCGCCCATGAAGCCCGCCTACATGGGCATCGGCTGGTACTGGTACTATGCCGCGATCCGGGAGGCTGCAGATGACCTGCATCTGCCCAGCACCCTCGGCTGGGACTCCCGGTTTGTAAAGGGCTATCCTTACATTACCGCAATTCGTACAACCCCGGAAGAGTCCAAGGAACGCGAACCTGTCTTCAGAGAGAGAATCAAGCCCTTTCTTGAAAACTTTGACGGCGTGTGGGATCCCTACAAAGCCGAGCTGCTCAAGATGTACAAGGAGGCCAAGGATTCACGGGGTCTCAAGGAGTGGAGCGACATACAAAAGCTGAGTAACTCCAAGCTGCTGTCCTTTTTCCTCGATTTTGCCTATGTCATCAACCGCAGGGAAGCCTATGTACACTTCTTCATGCTGATGGCCTCCTTTTATATCGTGGGCCTTCTTCAGGAGATGTGGCGGACCCTCTTTGGGGAGGAACCCTCGATTGATCCGAATTTTCACAAGGTCATGTCCGGGTTCGAGAATCAGGACATGAAAATCGGCCGAATCATGTGGCAGCTCGGCCGCAAGGCCGTAGAACTCGGTCTGGAGGAGACATTTAAGACAACGGAAGACGATGATCTGTTAATCGCTGAACTCGATACCACAGAGGCGGGAAGAGAGTGGAAAAGCCTCTATCACGAATTCCTGCTGGAGCACGGGTGGCGCGCAGACCGTGCCCATGCCTACGACAGTCCGGTGTGGCTTGAGAAACCCAGTGTGCCCATGGGCAGGATAAAACTCCTCATGTCCGAACCTGTCTTTAAATTCGATGTGGAAAGGGAACGGGTGATCAGCGACCGGGAGCAGGCAGAAAAGGAAATCCTCGCCAAGGTACCGGAAGCACAGAGAGCGGCCTTTTCTCTCCTCGTAAAGGCCGCCCAGAAATCCGGCTATTGGAGTGAAGATCACGGCTATTACTGCGACTGTTATGTGGGGGCCATGGGACGATGGATTCTTCAGGAGTTCGGCAGGAGGTTCGCACAGGCCGGGACCATTGACGATGCCGAGGATGTCTACTTTCTCCATCCAAACGAGATCCGCAAGGCCGCAGTACCCATGAAGAGGATCAATCTACGGCCCTATGTGGAACGACGCAAAAAGACCTGGGAAGAGAACATGAAGATCGAACCGGCCCCCTTCTTCGGCAATATAGAAGAGGCCGAGAAGGTCGTCCGGAGCGATCCCACCCTTCTCGTTTCCACACAGGTCCCGGTCGTGAGGAAGGAACTCAAGGCGGATCTCTATGGGGCCTCCTCCGCCCCGGGATCCTTTCAGGGGATCGCAAGAGTGATCATGAACGTAGACAACATCTCGGAGCTCAAGCCCGGTGAAATCCTTGTGGCCCCGGGCACGTCCACGGCCTGGATGGTGGTCTTCGGCATCATCAAAGGGCTTGTGACCGATGGGGGCGGCGCCCTGTCTCATCCTGTCATCATGGCCAGAGAATTCGGGATTCCCTGTGTTTCCGGGACGGTTGAGGCCACACAGAAAATCAAGACGGGCGATAAGATCTGGGTGGACGGCAACAGAGGGGTGGTTTACATCCTGGACAAATAATGGATTCGAGACCGGTGGTCTCAGGGCCGTCTCCGGCTTGATTTTCAGGAGGAGCCGCTCACAAAAACGGCACATCTTTGCAAGTTGAATTCACAGGAAGGGCAGATATCCCGGCGGGACGCTGCCCCCTGCCACAGGGAGGCATTACAATGTCAAAGGATAAGACACCCTACGTCCTGGGCGAACTGATCGAGGACAGGGCGAGAAGAAACGGTGACAGGATTTTCCTTCGTTTCAAGGAGCAGTCCTTCACCTACAGCGAAATGGACCGCTATGCCAACCGGTGTGCGAACGCGTTCCTGCAGCAGGGGGTGGAGAAGGGAGACAAGATCAGCATCATGCTCCCCAATTGCCCCGAGTACCTGTTTATATGGTGGGGCTCGGCAAAGGTGGGGGCCGTGGAAGTGCCCATCAACACATCCTACAAGGGTGAGTTCCTGCGCCACATTGTCGACCAGTCCGATTCAAAAATCCTTTTTCTTGACCACGAATGGTTGGACCGCCTGAAACTGATCGAGGACGAACTCGAAAAGCTCCAAAAGGTCGTGGTGATGGGGGGTCTTACCGAAGAGGAAGCCGCGGGCTATAAAATCCCCATGATAAGCTTTGAAGAATTCTTTGAGGCCCCGGAGACCCCTGTGGACATCAAGATCTATCCCCACGACCCCCAGAACATCATCTATACGTCGGGGACCACAGGCCTTTCCAAGGGTGCCCTGGGCCCTCACAAGTTCTGGATCGTGGTGGCGGAACAGCTGCTACCCCTCCGCGAGGGGGATAGAGACGACATCTTCTATACCTTTCTGCCCCTCTACCACATGAACGGGCAGTGCCTGACCACCATCACGGCCCTGCTTGCGGAAGGCCAGATGGTGCTCTCGGACAAGTTCAGCGCGAGCCGCTTCTGGGGGGAGATCCACAAGTACCAGGCGACCCAGTTCAACTACCTGGGGGCCGTGATCCCCATCCTCGAAAAGCAGCCGGAAAGGCCCGATGACATCGACAACCCGGTCAAGATCGCCTTTGGCGCCGGATGTCCCCAGGCGGTCATGGACCGCTTCGAGAAGAGGTTCGGACTGAAATGCATGGAGGGGTTCGGCATGACCGAGATCGGTATTCCGGTCCACACGACGCTCTATGACCGGAGACCGGGCTCCTGCGGAAAACCCCTCCCGATCTATGAGATCAAACTCTTTGATGATGAAGACCGGGAGGTCCCACCAGGGGTTCCCGGAGAGATCGTCTTCCGCCCCAAAGAGCCCTTCACCATGATGCTCGAGTACTACAACATGCCCGACAAGACACTCGATACCTACCGCAACCTGTGGTTCCACACGGGAGACCTGGCAAGGCGGGACGAGGACGGGTACTTCTATTTCGAGGACCGGAAGAAGGACTCCCTCCGGAGAAGGGGGGAGAACATCTCTTCCTTCGAGGTGGAGCGGGCCATCAACACCCACCCCAAGGTGCTCGAGTCGGCCGCTGTCGCCGTGAAGGCGGAAATGCCGGAAGACGAGGTCAAGATCTGCGTGGTTCTCAGGCCCGGCGAGACCCTCGATCCCGAGGAACTGATCCTTTACGCGGCCGAGAGGATGCCCTACTTTGCGGTGCCCCGCTTTGTCGAGTTCATGGACAGCCTGCCCAAGACCCCTACGGAACGCATTCAGAAATACCTCCTCAAAGAGGCGGGCATTACCTCGAGCACATGGGACAGGGAAAAGGCGGGGGTGGAAGTCAAGAGATAACAAAATGGTCTCCCCGCTGCGGCCTTGCGGGGCGGAGGGATCGAAAGGTTGGTCTCAATACTACAAAGGAAGCGTGTGTCCAAGGAGGACTCTATGGTAGGCATCACATCCATCGGCGACTATATCCCCCGGTATAGGCTCAGCCAGGAAGAGATAGGGCGGATGTGGCAGGCACGGGGTGCGGCGGGAGAGAAAGCCGTTGCAGGCTATGACGAAGATACGGTGACCATGGCGGTAGCGGCCTCCCTCGACTGTGCAAAAAGAAACGCGGAAGACGTGGACGGTCTCTTTCTCGCTACAACCACCGCTCCATACAGGGAGAAACAGGCGGCGGCCGTCGTGGCCGGGGCACTCGACCTTTCCAGGACCTGCCGCACGGTCGACTTCACCAGCACACTGAGGGCCGGGACAAGCGCCGTAAAGGCCGCCATGGATGCCGTTCGGAGCGGATCGGCCGAGAGTGTGCTGGTCACCGCCTCGGACTGTCCCCTGGGCGCCCCCAGGGGAAGGTTCGAGCAGATCCTCGGAGACGGGGCGGCGGCCGTCATGATCGGCTCCAAAGATCCTGTGGCGACCATAGAAGGCACCTATTCCATTTTCAACAGTTTTACCGACCGGTGGCGAAGAGAAAAGGACGCCTTTATCCAGGCAGGGGAAGGACGTTTCATCAATGAGGCGGGCTACGTGCCCACCATGCAGGAAACGATGTCAACGCTGATGGAGCGTACCTCCCTCACCCCTTCAGACCTTGCCAAAGTCGTCTATTATGCACCCGACACAAGAGCGCATGCCCATCTGGGCAGGAACCTGGGTTTTGACAACACACAGATCCAGGACCCGCTCTTCGGCCGAATCGGCAATACGGGCGCCGCCGCGGTCATGATCATGCTGGCAGCCGCCCTTGAAGAGGCCGAACCCGGAGACCGGATCCTGTTCGCGGGCTATGGGGACGGGGCGGATGCCTTCATACTGCGCGTTACGGAACACATCTCCCGAATCAAGGGTGCGCCCTCGACAGCGGACCGACTGGCCGATAGGGTCCCGATCGACTATGGGAGCTATCTTTACTGGCGCGATCTCGTCCCTGTCGAGGCCTCAAGCCTCCCCGAGCGCTATGAACCCTCCTTGGCCTGTCGGTGGAGAGAACAACGGGGCATCGCAGCGCTCTATGGCTACAGGTGCCGGCAGTGCGGGACACCCCAGATTCATCCCCTCGGTCAGGTCATACGGGTCTGCGTGAATTGCCAGGCAAAAGACGACTTTGAAGACTACAAGTTCTCAGACAAGAGAGGCACACTTTTCACCTATGCCATTGATCAGCTCCAGCCCACAAAAAACCCGCCCGGTCTGAACGGTGTCATCGACTTTGAGGGGGGCGGCAGGTTGCTCTGCGAACTGACCGATTACGACCTGAACAAGGTGGCGACGGGTATGGCGGTGGAGATGACCTTCAGGAGGCTGTCACAGGGCAAGGGGATCGTGAACTACTTCTGGAAGGCGAAGCCTCTTCGGGACAATCAAAAGGAGCGATGACAATGGAAGGCATCAAAGACCAGGTGGCAATCATCGGAATGGGCTGCACCCGGTTCGGGGAACGATGGGACATGGGAGTGGAGGATCTCCTCGTTGAGGCCGCCTATGAGGCCTATGCAGATGCAGGCATAGGACCGAAGGATATCGAGGCGGCATGGCTCGGGACGGTGTTTTCCGGCATCAGCGCCATGTCCCTTTCCCCCCTGGGACTGCAGTACATCCCGATTACGAGGGTGGAAAATATGTGTGCCACGGGCTCGGAGGCCCTGCGGGGTGCGGCCTATGCAGTGGCCGCAGGGGTGTGCAAGATCGCGCTTGCCATCGGTGTGGAGAAGCTCAAGGACTCGGGGCAAACGGGGGTCAAGGGTCCGGCCATCGTCGGTGATAATCCCGACGGCAGCTCCGCCGTCGGCTCCGGTTACAGTGCCCCGGCCTCCTTTGCCTACCTGGGAACCCGCTACTTCAGCCACTACGGCATCGACCGCGATGAGGGCAAACGGCTCCTGGCCGAGATTGCAGTGAAAAACCACCACCACGGCAGCCTCAATCCCAAGGCCCATTTTCACAACCTCCTCACGGTGGAGCAGGTCGTAAAAGCGCCGATTGTCGCCTGGCCTCTCGGTCTCTTTGACTGCTGCGGCGTCAGCGACGGCGCGGCGGCGGCCATCGTGACGCGCGCCGATATGGCGAAGCACTTCAGGGCCGATCCCATCTACATCAAGGGCCTTGCCATCAGCGCCGGGGCCCGTCAGGGCACCATGAGACAGGACTATGATTATGTCCACATCGACGAGAATGTCCGTGCCGCAAGACAGGTCTATGACCAGGCGGGGATCAGGGAGCCGCGAAAGGAGATCAGCATCGCCGAGGTGCACGATTGTTTTACGGCCCACGAGCTGATCGTCTATGAAGACTTGGGGTTCAGCCCCCGGGGACGGGCAAAAGAAGACATCGATGCGGGCGCATTCACCTTGAAGGGGGACATGCCCATCAACACCGACGGGGGGCTGAAGTGTTTCGGTCACCCTCTGGGGGCGAGCGGCCTGAGGATGATGTATGAGGTCTACCTGCAGCTCCAGGGCAAGGCCGGTCCCAGGCAGGTGCCGAATCCCCGCCTGGGCATGACCCACAACCTGGGCGGCAATGCGGGTGCCGGCATCGGGTGTTGCGTCATCGTCGGGAACGAGAAAGGGTGATTGTCAGCCATGTTTTCTAAAATGGCGGATCTTCCCGCTCAGGCTGTCCCGTATATCCTTGGTCAACCGGGATAGGTGGGGGAACCGTTTTCATACCGGAATAGTAAAACTGGAAGGGTGAGGAGGGGTAAGCGTGAAAGATCCACGTCATTTGGTCTTTGTCTGTGTGGGAAATCGAAATCGCAGTCCTTTTTCCGAGTTCTTCTTCTCAAAACTCCTCAGTGAAAGGGATAAGAGCCTTGTCAATGCCATCCACGTCACCTCGGCCGGATTCGTCCCTCAAATCATAAAGGACAAAATGGCGGAACGCCATATAGGCCTGCCTGAACCCTTCTTTGGGAGGCCCCTGGCCCGAACAACCCGCAAGGCCTTGCACCTTCTGGGCATCATTGTGCCTGAAACCTGGAAAACAAAGGCCCTGTCCTCGGAAATGGTGGAGGAGGCGGACATGCTCATTACCTCCTTGCCTGATCAGAAGAAGGATCTTGTGATGCTCTATCCCACCGCGGCCGACAGGATCTTTACCATTAGAGAAGTATCGCAATGGGAAGGTTACCTCCTCCAGGAGGACCCTGACTACAAGGAAATACCCAGTGATAATACCTTCTGGAATTACGTTGAGGAGGATGCACCCTACGTGGAACGCATACTGTCGGAGGTGGAAAAAATGCTGACTAAGGCCTATCCGAATATACTGAAACACTTGGGATTGGAGGCCGCGGAATGAGGCATGCCAAATGCCGGCTCCTCATGCCCCTCCATGCCGGCAAGGGCCCCGATTCCCGTCACCCACCCTAGAGCCCGAGTTCAGGGGACCTTTTTCGTCCAGCCCCAAAGGCCGAACCGGGAATTCCCGAATATACAGGTTCTCTTTCCCCGGCAGCCCTGTTCAGGGCAAGGGAGGGGTGAAACGATTCAGACAAATAAGGAAAGGAGGTGATGGAAAACAGGAAACCACTTTGTCAGAGGCCGGCCCCATCTTTGTTTTCCTGAGTCAAAGATTTTGAAACGTGGGGCTCAAGAAGAGGATTGATGATGGATGTAACGTGGCTGTTTTATGTGGAACGGAATGTCTAATCGCCTTAGAAGAACGGAGGGATCATGAAATATTATCAGAAGGTTGCCTTACTGTTGTCGTTGCTCTGGGGGTTCATTGCGCTCCAGAGAATCGTTATCGCAATTATCATGCCCGCGATTCAGGCAGAGATGAAGTTCAGTTACACCGATGTCGGTCTGATCCTCGCTATCACCGGCCTCACATGGGCCTTTGGCACGATCATCTTTGCGGCTATCGGTGACAAATTCGGCCGTCGGCCGGTGATAGTTGTCACGGCTATCCTGGCTGCATGCTTTTCGTGGATCACCGGTTTCGTACACACCCTCGGAGGCATGCTATGGATTCGGGGTATCCTGGGATTCTTTGAGGGTGGTCCATGGGCGCCCTCCGTTTCTACCTTGGCGGAAGAAGCGCCTCCGGAGAAAAGGGGGCTTACTGTTGGAACTCTTTCCGCGTGCTTTATGCTGATAGGCGTTGCCGTGGGACCCCTTGTTGCGACATGGATCCTCGGGGTTTATGGCTCGTGGCGCCCCGTGTTTTACATACTTTCAGTTCCAGCGGCCCTGCTTGCCGTGATCATCCTTTTCGTCATGCACGAAACGCCCTCGATGACTGAAACCCTCAACATGCGCAAGAAGGGTGAAAAAAAGGTGATCTACCATGAGGGACAGAAGATGAGGTTGATCGATGTGCTCAAGTTCAAGAACGTTCTTGTTTCGACGATCAACAGCATCCCCGTTATGGCGGTGCTGTGGGTGTACACCGGGTTTTCGGCCCTTTTTCTGGTCAAGGTCCATCAGTTTAGCATGGGGCAGGTAGGGATTGCGATGGCGGCTTCCGGCGTGGGCGGTTTCTTCGGGGTATTGAGTATGGGCGGTTTGTCCGACCATATAGGACGGCGGACGGCCATGATCATCGCGGGGCTCCTGTGTGCCGCTGCCGGCGCCGCCGTAGCCCTGTTGCCCGTCGGGACACCCCTTGCCGTCTTCCTCGTGCCTTTCTTCTTCTGGGGGTTCTTCGGTATAGGCACATTTCCGCTGTACCTCGGG
Organism: Desulfatiglandales bacterium; assembly: GCA_049366815.1. Classification (GTDB taxonomy): domain Bacteria; phylum Desulfobacterota; class DSM-4660; order Desulfatiglandales; family HGW-15; genus CAYNYM01. The sequence continues at coordinate 50,058 of JBMNCO010000011.1, forward strand.
ACGCTGCCGACGGAATGTGTGCCGCCAGAGTGTGCGGGGACTGCGGCGAGCATTCCGACGGGAGTGGGCGAGTTTCTCGGTGCCTCCGCCATGCCGGCCCTCGCAGGGTTACTTGCCGACAAGTTCGGCCTCATCGCTCCGGTCTGGATGACGGTGATTTCCGGGGTGCTTATTGCCATCATCTCCCTCTTCTATGTGGAGACAGCGCCGAGGAAGGTTGCAAAGATGGCGAAAAAGCCGACGCGCGAGGATCATTTACTTTCGCCTTTCAGAGGCAAACAACTGGTCCCTGAACCAGTGTATGATGCTACAGAACGATGACTGATTGCCTTTGTATGAGTTTAGCTGTTTGAAAGAGCCCAGCAATTTGGGCCATGGGAGTCTCTTTTCAAAAACGAAGGGCCATGGAAAAGACTAAGATGGCCGGGGCAGCCTAGGCGGACGGCTGTTCCATGCCGGGAGCTGTCAGGCCTTGATTTTCATGGTGTCTCCCCTGTGGTGCTCCGTCCGCCCGAAGCCCGGTGACCATGCGGACACCCCGGCACCGAT
>JBMNCO010000012.1:0-9556 GCA_049366815.1 Desulfatiglandales bacterium
ACATAGAAAAAGGGAATTTATGATGCGTTTTACCCTGACTACCCCCCCTAATATGACCTCATCCATCCCGGCGGGTTATCCCAAAATCCTGCCTCTACGCCCTGACCGAAATGCCTTTATCCTTCATCCCTTGTAACTACTCAGCTAGATAGGCTGTAGGCATTTAGGCTGTGAGGTGTCGCAGGAAGGGAACATGTGTGATCACAGGAAACTCAGAGCGTTTGAATCGGCTGATGAAGTGGACCTTCTGATCTATCGTGAGAGTCAGGCCGAGTATCTCCGATTTCTTGAAATCGAGGTAGTCTCCTAAAGAGAGTTGCACGACCAGCTTGGCCTGTCAAAGCACCTAGGGTATTCTTATGAACGTGAAATTTCTACCTGTGAATCAAAATTTGTGGAAGCCGAGAAGGTTTCGGGCGCCCTGCTTCAATCAATGCGCGGATACCTAAGGGTTCAAAAACTAATAGCCTTTAGCCTACAGCCTAACCAACCTGAACAGTTATCATCCCTTTTAGATTTTCCTTGACATCATTGGGTCGCGCTGCTTTATTATTTAAATCTTGACATATAGATGGCTCGATAAATTTTTGCCTGCGCCTCAATGGGAGGGCGATCATGGTGGCGGCGCGCGCCTTTTCGAGTCATTGAACAGAGAAATGGATAATCTTAACAAATGCAAAAGGAGGGGAAAAATGTCACAAAAAAGAGGCTGCAAATTTGTCTTATCCGTTCTGGTGCTTGCTGGATTCCTCTTTTCGCCCTTGATGGTCTTCGGCCAATCCAAGGTCATCAAGATGTCCACCACCACTAGCACGGAGAACTCCGGGCTCCTCGACGTGCTGCTCCCGGAGTTCGCCAAAGACACGGGGATCGAAGTCAAGGTCTTTGCGAAGGGGACCGGAGCTTCCATTCGGGACGGTATGGACGGCAATGTGGACGTCATATTTGTCCATGCCAAGGCAAAGGAAGAAGCGTTTGTGGCCGATGGTTATGGGACGAAAAGATTTGCGGTCATGCACAACGACTTTGTCATCCTTGGTCCCGCCGGTGATCCTGCCGGGATAAAAGGCGCAAAAGAAGCCGCAGTCGCTTTGAAAAAGATCGCCCAGTCCAAGGAGAAATTCGTGTCCCGTGGTGATGACAGCGGCACCCACACCAAGGAACTGGCACTCTGGAAGGCCAGCGGTATTCCCCTGAAAACCGAAACGACTGAAATCGTAAAAGAAGGCCAAAAGACCACAGTAACCTCCATTCGACCGGAAGGGTCCGGTGAGTGGTACTTCTCCATCGGGCAGGGCATGGGCAAGACCCTGACCTTTGCCGAGGAGAAACAGGCCTATACCCTTTCAGACAGGGGCACTTACCTGAATTACAAGTTCGGCAGGGATCAGGGTTTGGACCTGGAGATCCTCTGCGAAGGTGATCCCCTGCTTTTCAATCCCTATGGTGTCATCCCGGTAAACCCCAAAAAGTATTCCCATGTGAAATATGAGTGGGCCGAGACCTTTGCCAAATGGCTTGTCTCGCCCAAGGCCCAGGCCATGATCGCCGATTACAAGATCCAGGGTAAGCAGGCCTTTTTCCCGGACGCCATCCCGGATGCGAAATAGCCCTCTGTAGTTCCAAACCCGCTGCTGCGATCAACCCCTTGCCCCATGAGAGGTCCCGGTGACCCCGGGACCTTTTTTTACTCGAGCTCCATGTCAAGGGAAGCCCACCCGAAATAGCGGCGGCGAGGGTAGACAAGATCCTAGCAGGCGAAGAGGCACTCTCCTTCAGGACGGCATGGGAAGCCCCAAAGAGGCGGCATCGCCTCATGCCCGGTGGGAAGTTCCATTTTTAAAAGACCTCAAAAGCCGGTCTTTACACAATGCGAAGAAACTGCGAAAATAATTTTGTATGAATTTAGCCCCTTCCAATAGCTGTGTGGATAGATGATCGCTCCATCCAGAATTCAAGCATTTCTGGATGCAAACCGTTAACCCAGGGCACCGAACTCTCTTGGCCGGTGGCCGTTTCATTCAGGATGTCGGTTCCCGAAAGCCCCTCTGCGGGCAATCGAATGACTGAACCGATCAGGTCACATGCAATTTTTCATAGACAGTTTTTTATCCGCCATCCTGCTCCTCTGGACTCTTGACCCGGAACTCTATTTCGTTATCTATGTTTCGACAAAGGTCAGCTTTTCTTCTACCCTGGTGGCAAGCCTTTTCGGTATTCCGGCCGGATTTCTCATTGCCTTCAATGAGTTTCGTCTGAAACGGGGGCTCATGACGGTCCTCAATTCCCTCCTGGCCATGCCCACCGTCGTGGTCGGGCTCCTCGTCTATGCCTTCATCTCGCGAAAAGGCATCCTGGGCGTCTTTGATCTCCTTTACACCCAGACGGCCATGGTCATCGGACAGGTCATCCTGGTCTTCCCCATTGTGACAACCCTGACCATCGCCGCGGTGAGTCAGATAGACACGCGATATCGCAAGACGGCCATGACACTCGGGGCAACTCCCCTTCAGACAGCCATAATAGTCTTCCGGGAGGCCCGGTTTGGTATTATCGCCGCAGTTATCACCTCCTTTGGAAGGGTCATTGCTGAGGTCGGCATCAGCATGATGCTGGGAGGGAACGCCAAGGGCTACACGCGCACCATGACCACCGCCATGGCCCTGGAATACGATAAAGGCGAGTTTATCCTGGCCGTGGCCTTGGGGGTTGCGCTTCTCGTGATCGCCTTTGCCATCAACATCTTTTTTAATTATATGCAGGGGAGGGCCAGGGCCTGATGCTTTTCGAAGTCCGAAAAATCACCAAAAGCTACGGTGAGAGGACCGTCCTGGATATCCCGGAATTGGATTTTGCCGGGGGGCTCATTTACGCCCTGCTGGGACCGAACGGATCGGGCAAGACCACCCTGCTGGAGATCCTGAGCCTTCTTCTGCCCCCGTCGACCGGTACGATTAGATACAACGGCAGAATTGTTGATTTCAGCGGAAACCATCTGTTCCAGGTCCGAAGGGAAGTGGTCATGGTCCATCAGAACCCCATCCTCTTTTCCACCAGCGTATACAAGAACCTGGAATTCGGGCTCAGGATTCGGAGTATCCCGAAAAATGAACGAAAGAAGGTGATTGACGAATCCCTCGACCTGGTCGGGATGGGCCCATTTGCTCAGGCAGAGGCCCACCGGCTCTCAGGAGGGGAGACCCAACGGGTAGCCATCGCCCGGGCCCTTGCCTGCTCCCCAAAGGTCATTTTTTTTGATGAACCCACGGCCAGTGTGGACGTGGAGAACCAGAACGCCATCGAAAATATCCTCACGAACATCAATGTACAAAGGCGGATATCCATCATCTTTACGAGCCATAATCTCGTCCAGGCCACCAGGCTCTCCCATCAGGTCATCTCTCTGTTTGACGGCAGGAAGGTGCCAGCCACCTTTGAGAACCTGTTCTCGGGAGAAATCATCGGGGAGGAAAGGGGACACAATGTGTGTCTGATCCACGACAGGGTGCGACTCAGGGTCGACACCGAAAAAAGAGGAAACGTGAGGTTGAGCATCGATCCCCTGAAGGTCACACTCTGCGCGGAACAGGACCCTGCCTGTGAGGACAATGTCTTCCTGGGACGGCTGGTACAGTTGTCCGATGAGAATATGTTTGTCCGTGCCGTCGTGGATATCGGGATCCCACTCAATCTCCTTGTGCCGAAAACTGACTTGAACGACAAACCGCTCAATGTCGGGGGGAACGCCAAGGTCCTCTGCCCCCCGGACGCCGTCCAGATCTTTTGATGGGATCGTCATGAAAGAAAGAGGTGAAACGCCGTGCAGACAATCAAACTCAGGGTTCTCGGGACGATTCGAACGCCCTACAAGGAAGCCAAAGGAATGCCTATCCAGGGGATTTTCAAGCCGGATACGATCGGATATGCGGAAATATTTGATGAATACAAGGACTGTCTCAGGGGCGTGGAGATGTTCTCTTACCTTTTGTTTTTTTACTATTTCCACACCGTCACCGAGGAGAAGATGGTCCACCAACCCTATCTGGAGGATGTTGACTACGGGAGCTTTGCAACCAGGAACAACGTAAGGCTCAACAAACTGGGCTTCTCGGTCGTCAAGTTCGAAAGGCTTGAAGGCAACCGGGTCTATTTTTCCGAGGTGGACATCATGGACGAGACCCCTCTGTTCGATATCAAACCCTATGTAACCTATTTTGACTTTCGTGAAAACATGTGTTGCGGCTGGTATGACAAGCACTTCAAAGACGGCAAGATCCCCGAAAGAACCATCCTGAAGAAATCCTGAGCCCGGACGTCCTGGACAACGCAGAAGCCTTAGAGGCATAGGACAAGCGAAGAGATGAGAAAGGCGAGTTCATTCCTGCGGTTCATCCAGCGGGATATTCCACTTCTTCATATACTTCCATATCGTGGTCCTGCTCTGATCCACACGTCTGCCGGCTTCCGCCTTGTTCCAACCGCACTCCCTCAGGATCTCGACCATCATCTCACGCGTGAGTCTTTTGCCCCCGAAGGGATTGGCCGACCTCGCAGCAGGCGCTTCGGAGGAATCGGAAGTGAAGGCCAGTTGTCTTATTTCAACAGGAAGATCGAAAATGTCGATATAGTGCCCAGCGCAAAGAACAAAACCATGCTCAATGGCATTTTCGAGCTCACGAACATTTCCGGGCCAGTTGTAATCCATGAGGATTCTCATGGAGGACTGGGTGATATCGCGTATCTCCTTTGCGGTTTTCTGGTTTTGGGCCTGGATGAAGTGGCTGACCAGGAGAGGGATATCCTCTCTTCTTTTCCGTAGCGGAGGAATAACAATCGGAAAGACCTTCAATCGATAATAGAGATCCTCCCGGAAGTCGCCTCTTTTGACAAGATGGAAAAGGTCCTTGTTTGTCGCCGCGATGATCCGAATATCGACCTTACGCTTCCTGGACTCGCCTACCCTTTCGATCTCCCGCTCCTGGAGCACACGGAGGAGTTTGACCTGCATATAGGGAGTGATCTCTCCGATCTCGTCCAGAAAAATGGTCCCTCCTTCGGCCTCTTCGAAACGTCCGGTCCGGTTGCGAATAGCCCCTGTGAAGGCCCCCCTGATGTGGCCGAAGAGTTCGCTCTCCAGCAAAGACTCCGTAAGGGCGCTGCAGCTCACGCAGACAAAAGGCATCTCCCTTCTCGAGCTGTTGTGATGGATGGCGCTGGCGACCAGCTCTTTGCCCGTCCCGCTTTCCCCTGGGATGGCATGACACCCTCTACTTTTTTTCTAAATCCAGGATGTGGGAGCGGTTCTGGCTGACGGTCTGGACCTCGACGGTCTCCACCTTTTTCTCGCTCTGTATCGGGATTCCCGCAGGGTATGCCCTTTCCCGCTTTCAATTCCCCTGCCGGCACCTGGTCGCCAGCATTATCGACCTTCCGATCGTGGTCTCTCCAACGGTGGTCGGCGCCTTTCTCTTTGGGATCACCACAAGGTTTCCCTTTGACTGGATCAGTGAGCACTATCAAATCTACATCGGAAGAAATGTTTACGGGGTGCTGCTGGTGCAATTTACCGTCACCGCCGCCTTCTGCGCCCGATTGATGAAGGCGAGCTTTGACATGATTCCTCCGCGGTTTGAGGCGGTTTCCCGCAGCCTGGGGGCCTCCCCGATGCGGACCTTCTTCAGGGTCGTGCTTCCCATGGCCAAAAACGGGATCATCGCCAGCATGATCGTGGTCTGGGCGAGGGCGGCCGCCGAATGGGAGGGCCTCATGCTCTTCGTAGGGGCCACCGAGGGCAAGACGGACATCATGCCCTTTGCCATCTACCTGGACTGGAACGGCGGGATGATGGGATGGGTCACCTCCATGAGCATCGTGTGCATCCTGATGGCGGTTTCCGCCATACTGGCCATGAGAATGATCGGAGGAAGAAGTAATGTCTGGTAAAAAAACGAGCAGAAAGTCCTTTCAGGTTATTTTTTACAGTTTTGCAGGGTTTCTGTTTTTGTATTCCGCCTATCTTTTTTTGAGCAATCTGGATCAGCTCTTTGTGACGGAGGCGGCCATACAAACGCGTGATATCACCGCTGTCTGGGACGAGGACAGGGAGGTCCTGAACCAGTTCGCAGGGGGATTCTGGAAAGATGCCTATTTCTGGAAATCTTTGAACCTTACGGTGGTTACCACCCTGATCACCACCTTGATCGCCTCGATACTGGGAATCCCGACGGCCTATGCCTTATCGCGCTATCGCATCCCGGGGATGTCGGTCGTCGAGACCCTGTTTTCATCGTTGATCGTGATGCCGGGATCGGTCATCGGCATCTGCCTGATCGTGATGTTCAACTACGGCCCCCTGTGGAACCTGCAGAACGCTCTAGGTTTCAAGTTCGCCCATAGTCTTTTCCCCGGCATGGTTATCGCATCTCTGGTGCTTTCCTTTGCCCTGGGATTGAGTGCATGGAAGGCGGCCTTCGATAGTGTCAATCCCCGGTTCGAGCAGGTCGCACGCTCCCTGGGGAGCAGCCGATGGCGGGCCTTCAGGACCGTCACGTTCCCCCTGGCCAAGAGTGGAATCATCGCCGGGATCATCCTGGCCTGGACCCGAGCCATGGCGGAATTCAGCGCGGTGCTGTTCTTTTGCGGCACCTTTCGGGAGTTGCCTGATACACGCTTTTCCGATTTTACGAGGCTCATCCAGATGGATAAGGCGGATTGGGTTTCGGTTGCGGTCTGGGCCCAGGTGGAATTCGGGAATATTGAGTACGGGTTTGCCCTGGCCTTTGTTCTTGTCTTGGTCGGCGGGATGTCGGTCTATGTCATGCACCGGATCGGTGCAAAGGGATTTGTATGGTAAGGAGGGAATCATGATCGAAATCAAGGAACTCGATGGTGATCTGGGTGAATTTCACCTTCGGGATATCAACCTGACGGTGAATGACGGCGAATACCTTGCGATTCTCGGCCCCACCGGGGCGGGAAAGACGGTCCTGGTCGAATATATCGTGGGAATCTACAAGCCGGACAGGGGTAGCATCCATGTCGACGGAGAGGACATCGTCCCGTTGTTTACGGAGGAAAGGAACATCGGGTATGTCCCACAGGACTATGCCCTGTTTCCAAACCTGACGGTGGAGCGAAACATTTCTTACGGTCTGGAGGCAAGAAGGATGCCGCAGGACCAGATCAAGGGCATTGTCGATGAGATGATCGAACGCCTCAAGATCGATTACATCCGACATCGCATGCCTCTTCATTTGAGCGGCGGGGAGAAACAGCGGGTGGCCCTGGGCCGGGCCCTGACCACCGAACCAAAGGTCCTTCTGCTGGATGAACCCCTGAGCGCCCTGGACGAAAATCTGAGGACCGAGATGGCAAAAGAACTCAGGCGCATCCAAAGGGATGTAAACGGCACATTTATGCACGTATGCCACAACTTCGAGAAGGCCTCGGATGTGGCCGACCGGATCGCGATCATGAATGAGGGGACTATCGTCCAGATCGGAGACCTGAAGGAGATCATGGAAGCCCCCAAGAACGAGTTTGTGGCGAGATTCGTTAAATCGCAAAATCTGTTTGAGGGCGTTTCCGACGGTTCCACCGTAAAGATAGGCCGGGTCTCCCTTGCAAAGAAAAATCCCTACAAGGGAGACGTAATCGTGGCGATCAGGCCTGAGAATATCAGAATTGTTGAGAACAGCGATCAGGGGCAAAATGTCTTCAGCGGCCGGATCAAGGGAATGCAACTCAAGCCCTATTTTACTGAGTTGTCTGTTGATACGGGTCTTCCGGTTGTGGTGATCACCCGCAAGGAAAACAATTACACCAAAGGAGACAACATCAGGGTGAGTATACCGGAAGAAAAGGTCGTCGTGATGGGAAAGCCCTGATCATTCCCTTACAATCCTTTGGGCTGGGGAAGATTACCCATTGGAAATCAAAGACATACGATCTCTAGAGGAACTGAAGGAAACAATCGGGCAGGGAACGACACTGATCCTTTTCGGCGCGCCATGGTTTGCGCTTTCCCTTTTACAGAAGCCCATCCTTCGCCGGGTTGCTTCACAATTTCAGGGAAAGGCATCCGTTGGTTCAGTGAATGTTGGTAAACATCCTGAAATCGCATCGGAACTGGATATCCGGAGCATCCCCACCCTGATCCTTTTTAAAAACAATAAAGAGATAGAGCGCCTTGTTGGGCTCCAACCGGAGGACACACTTTCAGAGGTCCTGAGCAGGTTCCTCATATAGAGATGCAGACATGCCATGATTTTATAGTAACAAAACCGTAATCCACCTAATTCCTGGGAGGAGGAGCAGGTTGGAATGAAAAAAGGGAAGGACAATTCAATCCTCGTTTGGAGATTCAGTTCATTCCCAAAATCTATTTAAAAAGGAGGAAAGAGTTTTGCGAAAGATGATAGCTTTTTTTCTGGCATGCGGCATGCTGCTCGGTGTTTTTATGACAACGGCCGAGGCGGCTGATAAATCGGTCACGGTTTACGGCAGTGTTCGGATGGATACCTGGTGGATGGACAGGTCCAGCGCGGTAGCCAAAGGGGATTTTGACGACTCGGATCTCTTCTGGGACCAGGATCTGGGTAACAGCTGTTTCGGCGCCAACTTCAAGTCAGGGGATATTACGGCAAAAGTCGAGATCAGGCCCAGGGATCGGGACAGGGGAAACGGGACCCAAAACGAGACCCTCAGGGAATGGTGGGCGGCCTAGAATTTTGGAAAGGCGAACCTCCTTCTTGGTCAGGCCTATATACCCTGTCATGCCAGGATTACCAAGGCGGTTTACCAGAATGGATCCATCGCCGGGCAATATGGCGACTTTCTCGGGACGACCCGTGACCGCATGATCCAATTGACAGTCCCCTTTTCCGTGGGGACCCTGAAGGTGGCGGCCCTTAGACCGAGCGATAAGGGCACGGTCGTGTCCGCAGCAGGGGATACGGACTTCACCCTTCCCAAATTTGAGGCGAGCTTTGATTTCAAATTGGGTCCCGCCTCCATGATGGTCTTCGGCGGGTACAACACGACCGATGAGGTCATGACCGCCACGGACAAGGAGTACAGCATCGACTCCCACGTCATAGGGCTCAATGCCAGGGTGAATGTGGGGCCGGCCTATTTAAAGGGTATCATCTACAGCGGCCAGAACCAACTGAATTACGGTTCCGATAACAACTGGGTGTGGAGTGCCTATTATGATGCCGCAACGGACAGCATTACGGATATCGATGCGCTGGGATGGTTCCTGGTGGCGGGCTGCAAGGTGAGTGATATGGTCAGCCTGGAGGCCGGCTACGGCCAGCGAAAGCTGGAAAGAGAAAGGCCCGGGTTTAATAAGGATGAAGATAAGAACGCCATGTTCTATATCAACATGCCCATTACAGTGGCCAAGGGATTCACCATTACACCCGAGTTCGGGTACTTCGACGAGAAGGATCAGAACATTGCCGGGGTCTCCAAAGATCAGGGAGACACCACCTATTACGGCCTCTACTGGAGGATGGATTTCTAGGATCAGCTGCCTAGAAAAGGACAAGGCGGG
>JBMNCO010000013.1:0-1772 GCA_049366815.1 Desulfatiglandales bacterium
AGGCCTTCAACGAAACGGCGAGAATCGGCCGGAATACGGTCTCAGCCCTTTCCGGGGTCATCTTCAACCTGAAAACCGCTTTTGCCGGACTGGGCCTCGGCCTTACGGCACAAAATTTCGTTCAGGCCGCATCGACCGCCGAGCAGTTCCAAACCCGCCTCAATGTTCTCCTTGGCTCTACCAAAGAAGGAAACCGCCTTTTCAATGAAATGGCCGATTATGCCGGAAAGGTCTCTTTTCGCTATGAAGAAATCATGAGCGCGGCCACGAATCTTTCCGGGGTTATGAAGGGGGGTGTTGATGAGATCAAGCAGTGGATGCCCCTTATCGGAGACCTGGCCGCCGCGACGGGGCTCTCCATTGAAGATACGACCTCTCAGGTCATCCGGATGTATTCTGCCGGGGCCGCGTCCGCCGATATGTTCCGGGAGCGGGGGGTCCTCGCCATGCTGGGCTTTCAAGCCGGGGTCTCCTATTCGGCGGAAGAGACGCGGAAGCGTCTTATGGAGGCATGGAAAGATCCGGCGTCTCAGTTTGCCGGAGCGGCGGACGAGCTTGGAAAAACCTGGAAAGGCCTTTTATCCATGATCTCAGACAGGTGGTTTCAATTTCGGAACATGGTCATGGATCAGGGGGTATTTGACTACTTCAAGGCCCTGGTGTCGACGTTTCTGGATTTCATCAACAAGCTCAAGACGGAAGGGGCCCTGGATAAGTACGCCCAGAAAATGGCTGAAAACATATTGCGGTCATTCAATGTCATGACCAAGGGTTTTGCAGGGCTTCTGGAGGCCCTGCGCTTCGTCCAGAGAGCTTTTGAAGGGATCAAGTATGTAATCAATACGGTCATTATGGCTTGGGCCACCCTGGTCTCAAAGGTTCTTGAGGGGTACGAATACGTATCAAGAGCACTCGGGATGAAGGGCATCGCGGGGACCTTGCATAATATGGCGGAAGGATTCGCGGCCGTTGCGGGAGTGGCCAGGGAGGAAATGGACAAGAGCGCCGTAAAGATGGTCCTGCTGGCCGAAAAGCAGGGCCGATACTGGAATGCGGTCGGAGGGTTCATTAAAGATGTTGAGAAGATGACAAGGCAATTGGGGGAGACGACGACCCGGGAGGCCGCAAAAAAGGTCAATCTTGAAATGCCGATTGATCCGAAGGTGATCGCCGCAAGACAAAAGGCGTTCCTGGCCGAGCTGACGGAGGGCACGAAAACGGCGCTCCTCAAGCTGGAGATCATGTACAAGAACGGTCAAAAAACGCTTGAGGCATATTTCGAGGAACGAAAGGCCCTCATCTCAAGGCAGTATGAAGCAGAAATCGCGGCCGCCGAAAAAGCGGCGGAGGCCGAAGCCGATCCGGCGAAAAGAATCGCCCTTCAAAGCCAAGCCTTCAAGTTGCGCTCTGAATTTAACCAGGCGCTGATCGAGCTGGACCACGACAGATTTGAGAAGGAAAGAGAGCTTGAAAAAAAGGGATTGGATCTGAGAAAGATCATGGCGGACTTAAAAGTCAGGGCGGAACAGACGGCCTATGGAAACCTCCAGGTCCAGTTCGACCAGGAAAAAGCCGAGATGGACCAAAGGCATCAGGAGGAAATCGAAAGCATCAGAAAGTTGACGAACGATAAGGCAGAGATCGAAGAGGCCTATCGACTCCAAAAAATGGAAAAAGACAAACTCATGGTCGATCAAGAGCGCCGCCTGAACGAGTACCGCCTGCAGATGGCATCGGACATCGCCGGGGGCATGGCCGACATTTTTGAGAAC
>JBMNCO010000014.1:0-36371 GCA_049366815.1 Desulfatiglandales bacterium
ACTTCAGAAAGGGTGCATGATTTCCACACAGTTATTGGAAAGGGCTAAATTCATACAAATTTTGAATGCAGTGAAAGACAGGGAGTGAATATGTCCAAGGCACCAAGGGACCCAAAAGAGATCTTTCAGGAATTTATGGATGAGTGCAAGGCCCTTTTCGGCGACGATTTAGTCAGCATCGTCCTTTACGGTAGCGCCACAGGTGCCGGCTATCGGCCCGGGAGATCGGATATCAATTTCATGATTATCCTATCTGAAAAGGGTATCGACCAATTGGAGCGGGCCTTCAAGCTCGTGGACAAGTGGCGGAAACGCAACGTCGCCGTTCCGCTCTTTCTTACTGAGGACTATATCCAGAGATCCCTGGATGTCTTTCCTATCGAATACATCAATTTCCAGCGCAACTATATCCTGGTTTACGGCAAGGATATCCTCAAGGATCTGTCCTTTGACCGGGAATATGTAAGACTTCAGGCCGAGAGGGAAATCAAGGGAAAGCTTCTCCTCCTGAGAGAGGCCTATCTGGACACGGCCGGGAAGGTTCGGCGCATGAAGGAGCTGATCGCCGAATCCCTTGGGGCCTTTGGCCCAATCTTTTCGGCCCTGCTCTTTTTGAAGGATATTGATGTGGAGGGGGAAAGGCGTAGCGTTCTGAAGAAGGGTTGCGACGCCTATGATATCGACGCCGTTCTTTTTGAAAAATTGCTGGACATCAGAGAAGAACGGGTGAAAACGGGAAACGGGGAAATAGGGACCTTGTTTAAAGGCTATCTAAAAGAGGTCAGAAAACTGGCCAAAGCAGTGGATACATCAGGAGGCTAATATGAAAGGACTCAAGGTACTGTTGATTGCTGTCGTCGTTTTAATCATCCTTCTTGCGATCCCCTTTTTTTATTTAAAGGGGACCTACAACAGCCTGGTGACTATGGATGAGGGCGTAAAGGGGGCCTGGGCCCAGGTTGAAAACCAACTCCAGCGCCGCTACGACCTGATCCCCAATTATGTGGAGACCGTCAAGGGGTATGCGGCCCATGAAAAGGAAGTCCTCATGGGTGTGACCGAGGCACGGGCCAAGGTTGGAGGCGCAGGCAATGTCAACGAGCAGATCGAGGCCAATAATGAGCTTTCCGCAGCCCTTTCAAGGCTCCTCCTCGTTGTGGAGCAGTATCCGGATCTCAAGGCCAGTACCAACTTTATCCGACTCCAGGACGAATTGGCCGGAACAGAGAACCGAATTGCCGTCGAGCGGCGCCGATACAACGAGACGGTCAAGAACTATAATATCCAGATCCGCCGTTTCCCAACGAATATCATCGCCGGTATGTTCGGCTTTGAAAAGGCCGCGTTCTTCGAGGTGCCCCAAGAACGGCAGGAAGCGCCAGTAATCAGGTTCACCAATGAATGAAGCCATAGCCTCAGGGATTTTATCATTCACTCCCTGCCGCTGATACATGGCGTGGCTCAAGGCTTGAAGGCCTTTGACTTATGTCATTTTTATCCAAGATAAATTTTGCCGCTGCAAACAGGGACCGGCATGTTCTCTTCGCTGCACTCCCTTCGCCGTCCGTGGCTCCAGTCGCTGCGGAATTTTGGCCCTTCATCTATCCTGATTCAGGGCCAAAATACGCCCGCTCCGAGAAAATCCCGGCCCCTGCTTTCCGCTGCCTGGGTGAAGATTTCACCGTTAAGATGAAGGTTTTGAAGCGCTAAGTTGATGATTTTTTGTGTTCAAAGCTGGAATCGGGCTTGTTTCGGACACCTATAGGTTTATCTTGCTGAAGGAATAAATGATGGATTAGAGACTCAATGGAGAAAATCAATGATACGTGCAAAACTCTGGTTTCGATGTGCCGCCATGCATGACCCCGTAACCCCAACGCTTGTCAAACCCGCTGTCATAGGCTGGGAGGCCAAGCACAGGCAGGTTGATCTGACCATCGAGCGCGCCCTCAAGGGAGATGAACTCGTTATGCGAATGAAGGGCTGGGTGACATCGGATGTCAAGAAGGTCGTGGAAGTGGTCAAAAGCCATGGATTTCTCAAGTTGTTGGATGAACGGGAACTTGTCGTGGAGATGAACACGGAAAAGGATTATGAAAACCTGAGCAAGGATCTCCTCGAAAATTTCCAGGATCAGATGAATCTGGAGAGGATCTAGGACCCGAAACCGTTCCTTTCCAGGAATTGGAGGACATGGCGGGCATAGGCTTCCGGATAATACTCGTAGGTATTGTGACCGCAAGCCGGAAGGACCGCGAGTTCTCCCTTGGGCAGGTGCCGATAATAAGCCACCCCTTGTTCCACCTCGAAGATGAAACTTCTATCCGGATAGAGGACGAGGAAGGGGCAAGTGATGTCCGGGAGTAAAGGCCTGATGTCAAAAAAGTCCTTTCCATACTCTCCCCCGTATGTCCGGAACTGATTGAAAAAGGATTCGGCGTACTCCTCTCCGTGCCAGTCCTTGAGTTTTTCCCGAAGCCCCGGATCCAGGTCCTGGAAGGGTCTGGGAAATTTGTCCTGGTTCAGTTCCTCCATGGTGACCACGCTGTAACACTGGGTACTCGATATGGTGATGGTCTGAACCTGTTCGGGATAGGCCGTCGCAAAATCCACGGCGAGGACCCCGCCTTCGCACTGCCCGACGAGGTGCAGGGACTCCACATGCAGGGTTTTGAGCAGAGTTGCGAGCTCCTTGACGCTTTCTCCGCGGACCTGATCGCTGATATAGAAGTCCAGTGCATCGTCGCCCTTCTCGGATCGCCCGAACCCCCTTCGATCATACATGATCACCCGGTAACCTTTGTTGAGCAGCGCAGGGTAGATCTCTTTCCATATCTTCGTGCATCCGAAGCCGTGGTGAAGAAGCACAATGGGAGCCCCTTCCCCGTGATCCTCGTAATATATCTTTCGACCGTTGATTTTCAGAAAGGGCATACGTTTTTCCTTTCCTGTTCGCGGGAGTTTACAGGATCAGGTCCCGGAGACGTTCAATTTCCTTCTCCGCACCGTCCATGATTTCGTCCAACAATTCCTTGACAGACCGGATGTCGCGGATCATTCCGGATACCTGGCCCATCATGAGGGACCCCCATTCGACGTCTCCCTGGACGGCGGCCTTCCTCAGGGAACCAATGGTGAAGGCATCGATCTCATGCCTGTCCTTGCCTTCCCGCTCCATCTGGAGGACCCTTTCGGCAAGCTGATTTTTCAGGACCCGGAACTGAAGGCCCGTGGTTCTGCCCGTAACCGTTGTGTCTCTGTCCCCGGCATCAAGCAGGGCGCGTTTGTAATTGTCGTGGAGTGTGCCTTCTGTGGTGGCCAAGAACCGGGTGCCCATCTGAATCCCTTCGGCCCCAAGGGCGAGGGCCGCCACGAATCCCCTGGCATCCGCAATGCCGCCTGCAGCCACCACAGGGATGTCGATAGCATCGACAGCCTCCCTGACCAGTACCAGGGTCGATATCTCTGATGGGTTGATGTTGCCTCCGCCCTCCATGCCCATCGCGATGACGCCGTCCACACCCGCTTCACCGCACCTCTTCACCATGTCAAGGGTAAAGGCGACTTGAAGGACGACGATGCCTTTGCTTTTGAACGGTTCAGCAAACCTGACGGGATCCCCCGCGGAAAATACGACAACAGGCACCTCCTCTTCAAGGGCAATTTCAGCAGCCCTCTGGGATGTAGGGAGTCTCAAGGGGACATTCACGGCAAAGGGCCTGGAGGTGGCATCCCTGACCTTATGAATGTGATCGATGAGCTCCTGAGGTTCCATGACGGCGGCTGCAATGGTGCCCAACCCACCGGCCTCTGACACGGCCGCAGCCATTTCCCATCCGCTGATCCACGCCATCCCGCCCTGAAGAATAGGATACTTTATTCCCAATGTGTCCGTGATTCTTGTTTTGACCATGGGTTCAGACAACTCCTCTCTTGGTTCGACATTGTCACAGAAATAGTTCCTTCCACGGGTTTATATCCTGCGTTTCAAAATAATCCACGCCCCTTTTTGAGCCTAATAGATAACCGGATCAGGCCCTTTTTTCAACCACAATTGTTCATGGAGGTTTGGAACCCTATTTTTGACTCATTAAGAGTAGGGGCTTCGGACACGGGGGAGATTTTTAAGTGCCGAGCGTTGGGGGGATCTATTGTCGCATTGTCGACCAGTCGAGGTCATTGCAGAGGTGTCCAGAGAAAGGATGTCAATTTCTGATGACCCAACGATATGAAAATTCTCATGAGGTTAGTTTTTCAAAAAATGCAGCAATTTGGGCCATGGGAGGCTCTTTTCAAAAACGAAGGGCCATGGAAGAGATTAACAAGTCCAGGGGCAGCGTAGGCGGACGGCGGACCCATGTCAGCAGCTATCAGACCCTGATTTTCATGGGTTTCTCCGGGTGGTGCTCCGTCCGCCTGAAGCCTGGTTTCCCATGCGAACATCTGGGCACCGTTTTTTTCGTTTTTGAAAAGAGACTCCCATGGCCCCTCCGTAATGGAGTGGTTTTCAAAGGACTGAAGTGTCACGAAATGTCGAATATCGAACAGAAGAACAACGAAGGGCACAGACCACTGCGGGGAATTCAATGAGATACCCGGCCGTTTGGGAGATCTCAGCCCCCATCCTCCCGAACAACGACCTCAAGGTCCGCCAGGAGCTGTTGCAGGTCAAGATCATATTTGTCGGCTGTATGCCTCAGGGTTTCGAAAAGTGCCTCGCAGCAAAGGCAGACACCCGCCCTTTCATCGTATTGTCTAAAAACGGCCTCAGTCCGTCTGAAACGGGAAACCACGTCCAACAGGGTCTTTTGCCCGTGGAGGGTTTGGCCGCTATGAGGCGCATTGACGGTCACTTGTCTCCGTCCTCCCTCCCAGAAGCTCTTTCAGTGCCCTTGGAATCTGATGAATGATATCCATTACCTGGGTGGCGGGTGTGGGGTGTGCATAATAACCTGAAAGGCGATTGACCCGGGCCGCGAGGGCGGCGGCATCAATGATTTCCAGATCTGCGGCGACAAGGGCGCTCACAATACCCGTGAGGGTATCCCCGGTGCCGCCGATGGCCTCCATGGCCTCTTCCGGACAGTCGCCAATGGTGACCTGTATACCTTGGAGATCGGCCACATAGTCCCTTTGTCCCTTGACAAGCAGGTGTCGTGCCGCATTGTCGTTCTGGAAGGCCCTGGCAATCAGGTCCGGCACCTTATACTCTTCGTGCAGGATGAAGCCGCGGGTGTAAAAGGGGTGGGGTGCATCTTCATCCGCCAAAAAGGCCAATTCCCCGACGTCAGGGGTAAAAAGATCAAAGGACGGGGCCTGGCCGCTCATCTTCGCGGCGTACATAAAACCCGCGTCGGCGATCAGGGTCGGCCGCACCTTCATCTCTTCAAGAGCAAAAAGTACCCGGTTGTGCCAGTCCACGTCCGGCTGGAGATAGTGAAAGGTCATGACCCGGTATTTACGGTTTCCAAGGTGTCTGGTGAGATATTCATAGAGCCTTTGACTGCCGTCTCCACGGCCTATATCTCCAACCAGCAGTACAACGGGTGGCGGCAGATCCAAAACAGCACAGGCCTTGGCCGCGGCGGCTACCAGGGCCGGTGTGCCTCGGTTAATCACGACTTTTTTTCCCCGAAAGAAGAGGTGGTCATCATCCAGAGTGACGCTTGCTTCTTCAAGACCAAAGTCCGGGTCCGGCACTGTACCCACTATGGCGAGCATTGTCGTTTTACCTCTTCGTAGGCCAAGTGCAGGGCGTACCCGCAAAGGGTATGGCCGATTTCCCGAGGATTCGGGGCCTCAGAAAGGGGTCGTCCCACCATCTCGCCCGCCAGGAAGGGAACGTCCGGGCACCCACCTCCTGAGACATTGACAATGGTCAGGTCCCTTTTATCAATGGTTATTTTCATATTGGCGGCGCGGACCATCAGGTGGTCCCCGAAGTCCTTGGTGTGGAAGAGATCCACAGGCTGAAGCAGTGGGCTGTTGACCGGCACGACCTTCAGGGGAGGTGCTCCAGCGGCATCAAGCGTTCTCAGGATGTTCAACCCCTCAATAAGAGGGAACTCGATGACCAGATCACACCCTGTACGGATCTCCGGAGGTGGTCCCATCACACGGATCTCCCAGCCCTCGGCCTTGAGGGTGTTCTCCGCCCGGATGACCTCGCTGGTGTTCTCGAAAACAAGAATGCCCCTGTCACATTTGGCCGCATCCCTGTTTCCCTTCGTGTCTTTTTTATTAAACCAGTTGCGGAAGTTCACAATCAATCCCTTTCAATGGTGACGCGAAATCCTTCTCCTTCTTCGCCAACTTCCTTGACCTGCCACCCCTGGCTCATGGCTGCGCGACTCACGTTTTCCTTGGATGTTTCCGTATCCACCAGTATGGTGATTTCACCCTGCTGTACCTTTTTTATTTCGTCCATTGTCATCAGGACGGGCTGGGGGCAGGAGAGCCCCCTGGCATCGACGGTCGCGCTCATTGTCATCCTCCTCCTATTTCCTCCTCATGGTGAATCCGATAAACAGACAGACCAAAAGTCCAATAATAACTGCGGCGATACCGTAAGGTCCCACCCCGTTGGGCGAACTGGCCAGGCCGAAATTATGCGAAAATCCGGCGCCCACAACCATGCCCAGCACAAAGACTGCGGCGTCCCCATCCCCTTCCCCGGCGAGGAAGAGCTGACGCCCGGGGCATCCCCCGGCCAGAGCAAAGGCGAGACCCGCGAGGACCATGCCCCCGAAATTCCAGACATGGAGCGTATGGGCAACGGGTTGCTTGGCGAAGCCTGCGTGAAACTGACCCAGGATCAGGTTGATGAAAAAGGCGAAGACCACAAGGGCCAGAAGCCCGGAAAGGAGGTGGGTCTGGCGGAACAGAATGAGGTCGCGAAAGGCCCCCATGGTGCAAAAACGGCTTCTCTGGGCAAGAAAGCCAATGAAAAGGCCCACCAGCAGAGAGACGGCAAGGGGAGCATGCATGGCTCCGGGACCATTGAGGCTATAAAAGAGGACGCCGCTTTTGGCCTCTCCCTGAACCTGGGGGAAGACCAGCATCAGCACAAGAAAACCGAGCATGGTCAGGGGCATCAACCAACCCACCGAGGTATAGGTCTTCTCGGATCGGCCCAGATTGTAGCCGCCCTTCAGAAAGAGGGTTCCAATCCAGATGCCGCAGGCAAGGCCGAGAATCCCCAGTACGGCGTTCCAGTCTCCGCCGGCGAGCCTGAGAAGGGCCCGCCAGGGGCATCCGAGGAAGACCAGGGCGCCGATCATGGCAAAGGCCCCGAGGACAAACCGGACGATGGGTGCCGAACCGGACCTCGGTCTGAATTCCCTGAACAGGTAGGCCGCAACCAGGGCCCCCAGGACAAAACCGATGATCTCCGGTCGCATATACTGGACCACAGCCGCCCGGTGAAGGCCGACAGCCCCTGCAATGTCGCGCTCAAAACAGGCCACACAGATCCCCATGTTGCCTGGGTTCCCGAATTTCTGCAACAGGGGTGCAAGAATGCCGATAAGTGCGCCCACTCCGATGATTCCCCACCTGGTGGCGAAGAAATTTTTCATTTTTCCCATACCAATTCTCCTGCTCAAAAGTCGCAAACCTTGCTGAAATCAGAATTGTTTATTAAATTGGATATCATACATGGGTCTACACCCTTTCAGGAAATTATAAGGGAGTTTCCAATATGTCAAACAGGAAATTCCTATTAAAATTCGCTAATCGATCGTTTTAACTGATGGGAGAATGGATTGGTCTTCAAGTGCTATGGACCATTTATAAAGAGGCGGAATAGAGACGATGAACGAAATACATATCCCCATTGACGGCGTTTTGGATCTTCACATGTTCTCTCCAAAAGAGGCTGCCTCCGTCGTAGAGGAGTATCTCAACGTATGTCATGAAAAGGGTATTCTGGATGTTCGAATCATTCATGGGAAGGGGAGGGGCATTTTGCGAAACATGGTTCACTCCCTTTTGGAAAGACACCCGTTGGTCCAGGGATTTCGTCTTGCCCCGGATTCTTCGGGCTGGGGTGCCACCCTAGTCCGGATGAAAACCTGAGATCGTTTCCACCCGGAAATGCTGTGTGGTCCCGGCATGGACCTGTCAGCATTCACCCTAATATCCTGTATGTTGCTACAGGCCTTCTAAGGCCTGATCGATAATGGGGGTGTCGGCCGCCGTAATGGCCGTCAAAAAACGGATAGGCCCTGTTTTTCCTTGGGGTCTATCAGACCCCGGCCCCTGAAAACAAGCGAGGTGGAATTCTCACCAGCCACAGAGGTTCCGCAAGAAAGGCACAGGACCTATCCGCTGAACTGTCATTGTACCAAAACCAGCTGAGAAGTAAAGAAATTCGCGAAGGGGACAAAAATAACGCTTTCTTAAAGCCTTCTGAATAGGGAGATCCAATCATGGGTGTGTCAAAAAGGCCAATAAGCCTTTCCAGTTCGTAAATAAAAAAACAAGACAGTCCATTTTACGGGGTGTAAAAAAAACTGACTATTCTTTGGCGAGAATTCTGAATGGATGCAGTCAGAGACTTCTATCATTTGTGAGTGGAATCTGAATGTTAGACATGTGGTGGAGGGCATCGTTCTCTTTTGGCATATGTATTGCTGCAACTCAATATCCGGATTTGACCATCTGCACCGTCCCGGTCCAGCCTTGCTGATCAGGTGGTGGATGTAAAAATTGCCCCATATAATAATAAAATATGGTAATAAAAACGAAGAAAATGTTCCCCGGGGGGCTTGTAATCCACATTTAAATAAGATATTATATCAAGTAGGTCAAAATCCTCAGGGAATACTTCCTGTTTTTTGAAGAAGACAGTCAACAGAATCCGGTGGATGTAGTCCGCCATCTGATTGTCTTTTTGGCGTAAGCTAACGGGCCCCTTCGTTTTATCTTGATTTCTCCTTCAAGGTTTCGTGTCCCGACATTGTGGTGCACGTCTTTTGGGTGAGAGAAGAGCTTAGCTCCTTTGAGCGATCCAATCTCTTCGCAAGACGACCGTGTTGATGGCGTCATCAACAGCGTCGGAGGTGGGGCTCCGGACTGCAAAAAAAATGAATATTCACGTCTGGATATTTGCATGTAAGGTGATGAGGAGGAAAAAATGAGCAAGAGACAAGCTCAGTTCAGGTTTGAAGACAACTTTTATACGGATGTTAGTAACTTGGCCGGTACCGAGGGTGTCACGGTATCTGAAGTCGTTAGAAACGCCCTGAAATTTTATATGGCGATCTATGAACGAACAAAGGGCAAAAGCACAAAACTTTATCTGGAAGTCAATGATCCGGAAAAGGAAAAGTGCGAATTGGTCATGCCCTGGATGATTTAGTTGTCCGTAGGAGAGAGCGCCGGAGGCCATTGTGTTTTAGGGATTTGAACCCGTTTGCACGTCCGGTGACTTAAAACAAGCGAACTGAAAAATCAGGAGAAGCCTCGGTTACGAGGCTTCTCTTTTTTTCAAAAAAAAGACTTTTCCGCACAGAGCAGCACATGGCAAATTGTCAGACTGCGCGGGGAACTTCAAAGGAAAAGGACCGACGCCCATTACATGAAAATGAACCCAGTGACTACAGGACACGTATTTTAAAAATGATAACAGTATGATACTTGAAATATTCTTTGGCTTATTCTAAACTTCCAACGGGACTATTTGCCTGGCGGTCCTATCAAGGGCCACACCTGTTTGGATGGGGTTTGTGTCTTTTCCTTTCCGAAACAAAATAGATTCCGCGTAACACTTTAGCCCTTTGAAAAATTCGAAAGGAAATCATGATTTCCACACAGTTATTGGAAAGGGCTAAATTCATACGATTCCGCCGAAAAGTCAGGTCAAATTCCGGCCCAGAAATCCACAGCGGAACTGAACAAGGAGTGATGATGAACGGGCGAGGAAGCGGTATACTGCTCCATCTGACATCCCTTGCCTCACCTTTTGGTATTGGGGATTTGGGGCCCTGGGCCTATAGGTTTGCGGATTTCCTGTTTGAGAGTAGGCAGCGTTTTTGGCAGATCCTCCCCCTTAACCCAACCGAGCCGGGCCATGGGAATTCACCCTATCACAGCATATCGGCCTTTGCAGGCAACCCCCTCCTGATAAGCCCTGAATTCCTGACAGATGAAGGCCTGGTGCCACGGGAAAGGTTGAAGAATTTGCCTGAGTTCCCCCGGGATCGGGTGGACTATGAAATGGCAATCTCCTGGAAACTGAACCTCTTTCGCGAGGCCTACGGGACCTTCAGAACAATGGGGGAAAACCGGGCCTATAAAGACTTTTGCGAGGAGCATGCAGCGTGGTTGGATGATTTTGCCCTTTTCGGAGCACTGAAGGCCCATTTCAAAGGGAAAATATGGACGGACTGGCCTGATGCGCTGAAGGACCGACGGCCGGAGGCACTGCAAGCGGCGCGGGACATGCTCAGGGAGACCTCAGATAGCGTATGTTTTTTGCAATACATTTTTTTTAAACAGTGGCAAGAACTTAAGAAATACTGCAATGACGGGGGCGTTCACCTTATCGGGGATATTCCCATTTATGTGGTTCACGACAGTGTGGATGTTTGGGCCCACCCTGATCAATTTAATCTGGATTGTGAAAAAAGGCCCCTGACTGTGGCGGGGGTACCCCCCGACTATTTCAGCGACACGGGGCAGCTCTGGGGAAATCCTGTCTACAAATGGGCTGTATTGAGGGAAAAGGGCTATGATTGGTGGTTTCAAAGGATAGCACATAATTTGTCCCTCTTTGATCAGGTGAGGATAGACCATTTCAGGGGGTTTGTAGGATACTGGGAGGTCCCCGCGACCGAAAAGGATGCCATAAGAGGCCGATGGGTGGAGGCGCCTGCCATGGATTTTTTTACCCAAGTGACGACGCGTTTCCCCTCTGTTTCTATTATTGCAGAGGATCTCGGCATTATTACAGAAGATGTGAAGGAGGTTATGGGACATTTTGGGTTTCCGGGGATGAAGGTCCTGCTTTTTGCCTTTGGGGAGGACATGCCCACCAATCCCTATGTGCCGCATAATCATATTCCAAATTGTGTGGTCTACACGGGAACCCACGACAACAACACCGCGAGGGCCTGGTTCGAGAAGGAGTTGACTCCTGATGACAAAGGCCGACTCATACGTTATCTTGGACGAGAGATAGAGAGTCGAGATATCCACAGGGATCTGATTCGTCTTGCCATGATGTCTGTAGCCGATAAGGTCATACTGCCGATGCAGGATCTGCTGGGTCTTGGAGAAGAGGGGCGGATGAACAGGCCCGCCAAGAGCAAGGGCAACTGGCAATGGCGCCTTTTGCCTGAACAGCTCTCCGAGGATCTGCTCAAGGAACTCAGGGATCTGACGGAAATCTACGGCAGGTCGGTTGCGTGATTTTCGGGATCCTTTTCTCTAAGGGGAGGAGTGGTGCACCTATTCGCTATCCTATCCGATTTGCGTTTTCAGGATGTGCTGGATATCCTGTTTCTGGTTATTGTGGTCTATCACCTGTATCTCTGGTTTCGTGGGACAAAGGCCTTCAAGGCCCTGGTCGGCCTGCTCGCCCTGGGCGTTGTCTTTACCGTGGCCAGAACCTGGGGATTGTTCCTGACCACCTGGATGTTTCAAATCCTGTGGCAGGTCTTGGTGATTCTGCTCATTATCCTCTTTCAGACCGAGATTCGCCAGGTGCTGGAACGCGTCAATCCTCTGAGGTCCCTCGGCCTTCAGCGACGCCACACTGACGGGGAATGGATCGACGGTGTATCGGGAAGCCTCTTCTCACTCGGTGCCCGGAAGATCGGAGCCCTTCTCATCATTGAACGCCTGGATCGGGTCGAGGAATGGATTACGGGAGGCCAGGACCTTGAAGGTGATCCCACTCCGGAGCTTTTGCTCAGTATCTTCCAGAAGGAATCCCCTCTTCATGACGGAGCCGTTCTTATCAAGAACGCCCGGCTCCACAAGGTGGCCTGTTTCTTACCTCTGAGTTCGAGAGAGGGGCTTCCAAAGGAATGGGGAACCAGGCACAGGGCTGCCGTAGGGTTGACTGAACGCTGTGATGCCGTGGTCATCATCGTCTCCGAAGAGCGCGGTGAGATTTCTGTGGCCCAGGCGGCCCAGGTCAGCCGAGTGAAAAGCCGGGAAGAGCTGAGGCAGGCGATCGAACAGGCCCTGATGCCCCTCAAGCCGCCGAAAAGGACCTGGTGGGAAAGGTTCCTTAGGCCCCTCACCCATCAATGGCAGGCAAAGCTGGGAACCTCGATTTTGGTCTGCATTTTGTGGCTCTTGTTGGCTGGCCAGCAGGACTTCGAGGTCATTGTAAACACTCCTGTGGAATTGAAGGGCCTGCCTGCCCAGACGGAAATCGCCGAGCCCCTCAGCCCAAGAGTGCGCATCAGGATTCGGGGCCTGCGAAAGGATGCAAGCACTCTCAGCGAAAAAAACGTTATGGTGGAATTAAATCTTTCCGGCGCCGCCGAAGGAAAAAGGATTTTCACAATCAGCAGAGACCAGATTCAGCTTCCGAACGGCAGCCTCTATGTGGTCAGTGTTGACCCTTCCCAGATGACGTTTACTTTCAAAAAGCCGGCAGTCCAATAGATGCCCCGATTCAGGGCCAGAATACTTCCGTTCCCTGCTCTCGGTTCGCGGGGAAAACCTCAGTGTGAGGATAGGCGTGTAAAATGCCGAAAAAACCACGTATAATAAAGTGATCGCGAGGATCGAATCACTTTGATCCGTTTGGAAGAATTCGGGCCTTACAGAACCCTGTCCAATGGATATGAAACTTTTACCTGAATCTAGAGAGGACGAGGATGATCGCACCTATCAAGACGCTGGACGTGAAACCCAGGATCCCAAAGGCCCTTGAGGCCCTCAAGACCCTGTCTGAAAATCTCTGGTTTGTCTGGAACTATGAGGCCGAAGATCTATTTCGGAGGATCAGCCAGGATCTGTGGGAAGAGGTTGGGAAAAATCCAGTGGCGTTTCTGGGGCGCCTCAAGCAGGCGAATCTGGAGAACCTGCTTTTCGATGAAGGGTTTATGGCCCATCTCAACAGGATTAAACAGTCCCTCGACCGTTATCTGGCGGAAGACCCGGATCCCGGCATCTTTGGGAAATGTGAGAAGCCTTTTATTGTTGCCTATTTCACGGCGGAGTGCGGGATCGCGGACTGTTTACCCATCTATTCCGGGGGGCTGGGAATTCTTTCAGGTGATCATTTGAAATCGTCCAGCGACCTCAACCTGCCCATTGTCGGTGTCTCGCTTGCCTACCAACAGGGCTATTTCAGGCAGTATCTTTCCCGGGACGGCTGGCAACTGGAGACATTCCCGATCAATGACTTTCATAACATGCCGATGCAGCCGGTCCTGGACGGTCAGGGGCGTCCTGTAGAGGTCTCAGTCCATCTGAAGGGGGAAAGGGTCCTTATACGGGCCTGGCAAGTGCATATCGGACGGACCCTCTTGATACTTCTGGATACGAACATCAAGGAAAACTCCGAAGAGGCCAGGCGCATTACCGCGCAACTCTATGGCGGCGACAAGGTGATGAGGCTCCTGCAGGAGATTGTACTGGGCATCGGCGGCGTACGGATGCTCGGCGCCATGGGGCTTGAACCGGCCGTGTATCATATGAACGAGGGCCACTCCGCCTTCGCAACCTTTGAGAGGATTCGCTCCCTTAGAGAGAAACATGCACTGACATTCAATGAGGCCCTGGAATACGTTCGACTCACAAGCGTTTTCACCACCCACACCCCCGTCCCCGCGGGAATCGATACCTTTCACCCCGAACTCATGCGCACCTATTTTGATCCTTTTGCACGGGCCATGGGTATCAGTTTCGATGTACTTCTAGGCTATGGAAGACAGGATCCCAGAGACAGGGAAGAGGAATTCTGTATGACGGTTCTGGCCCTGCGTCTTTCCACATGGAACAATGGGGTCAGTCGCCTCCACGCCCGGGTGAGTCGGAGGATGTGGCAGAAGATCTGGCCCAAGACTCCCGAGATTGATCTTCCCATCGTACATGTGACCAATGGGGTCCATATCCCTTCGTGGATTTCAAAGGACATGGCCGAGAACTACGACCGTTACCTCGGACCCCGCTGGATTGAGGATCCGGACAACGTAAAGGTATGGGAGAGGGTCGACAAGATCCCCAACACCGAACTCTGGCGTGCCCATGAGAGGGGGAGGGAACGGTTGGTTACCTTTGCCCGACAACGTCTCAGGAAACAGCTTGCCAAGAGAGGAGTGGCCAACAGGGATCTTGCCGTAGCAGATGAGGTGCTCAGCTCCGAGGCCCTTACGATCGGATTCGCTCGAAGGTTCGCACCCTACAAACGGGCCCATCTGGTGATTCGAGACATACAGAGGCTCAAGGCCATTTTGACAAACGGAAGATATCCGGTTCAAATCATCTTTGCAGGGAAGGCCCATCCCCAGGACAACGAGGGAAAGGAACTGATTAAACGGTTGATTGGGATCTGCGATCAAGAGAACCTCAGGCGCCATATGGTATTCCTGGAGGGCTATGATATCAATCTCGCGCGTCATATGGTCCAGGGCGTGGATGTGTGGCTCAATACCCCCCGGCGCCCATTGGAGGCCTGCGGTACCAGCGGGATGAAGGCGGTGGCCAATGGGGCGCTCCATTTCAGCGTTCTTGACGGCTGGTGGGACGAGGGATATGACAAAGAACTGGGTTGGGCCATCGGTAAGGGGGAGGAATATGAGGACACCGAATTCCAGGACGATCTCGAAAGCAGGGCACTCTATGACCTTTTAGAAAAGGACATCATACCCCTCTATTATGACCGGGGCCCCGACGGGCTTCCCAGGCAATGGTTGGCCATGATGAAGGCCTCTCTCCACAAACTCTGCCCCATGTTCAACACGCATAAGATGGTGGCCGATTACTGGGATCGTTTTTACCTGCCTGCCGCGGAGCAGGGTATGCGGTTGATGGAGACGGATCATGAGGCACTCAAAGGGTTGGCCCATTGGAGGGAGCGCATCATGTATGACTGGGGCAAGATCGCCATCAAGGATATCCGGTTGGATGGGGCTTCCGACATTGAGGTCGGGGATTCCTATCATATCGAGGCCGATATCGATCTAGGCGGACTGATGCCGGATGACGTGATTGTAGAAGTCTATTGCGGCCAGTTGGATCCCTCCAATCAGCATGTCAGCCGCTTTACACGGGTAATGAAGCCTGAAAGAGACACGACGGATCGTCTCTTTAGATATCTCTGTGATGTGCAATTCGAGGAGGTCGGGCGCTTCGGCGTCAATGTCCGTATTACACCGAATCATCTCAATCCTGAAAGCCGTCATGCCATGGGCCTTGTGATCTGGGACCAACGCTGAACCTGAGAAAACATCTCTCTTTCCCGGGAAAAACCAACCCCCGGGGCACAGAGTAAGGATAATTGTTCGGAGGAAATGCAGACAAATGGAAAAAGTCACCATAGAGGGCGTGGAAATCCAACTGAGTCAACCCGATGATGTCCCTATGAAGTGGGTGGGACATCAAGAACTTGTGACCCAGGTCCTGGCGGCCTGGATGGTCCTTGGCAAGGACGACATCCCCTTGAATCCAAGGCTTGTCGGGAAACCGGGTGTCGGTAAAACGACCCTTGCCTACCATGCCGGCCGTTTGAAGGGGAAACCCGTTTACCTCTTCCAGGCGACCATGGATACAAGGCCTGAAGACCTCATTCTGACCCCGGTCATTTCCGAATCGGGCAAAGTGAAATACATGGCCAGTGCCATTGTTTCCGCCATGGTCAAGGGGGGCGTGGCTGTTATTGATGAGGGAAACCGAATGAGTGAGAAGAGCTGGGCGTCCCTCGCCCCCCTCATGGACCGGAGGCGCTACGTCGAATCCATTGTGGCCGGCATCAAAATAAAGGCCCATCCCGAATTTCGTCTTTGCACGACCATGAACGATGATGCCAGCACCTTCGAATTGCCGGAATATATTCATTCCAGACTTCAGCCGCGGATATTTATCGATTTTCCGGAAAGAGAGGAGGAACGCTTGATCCTTAAGAGCAACCTTCCCTTTGCTGACGATGATGTCCTGGAGTATGTGGTTGATTTTCTGCAAGCCGCTCACGAGGCCGATGAACGCTATTCGGCGAGGGATGGGATCAATATCGCCTCCTATGCCTTGAAGAGGCTCATGGAAAAGGATGGGACCTTGAGGCCGAAACAACGAAGTGCGCGCATTGAGGGCTACATGAAAGAGGCTGCATCCATGATACTCGATGCCACGGCGGCCCGGTATTTCCACAAAATGATGGACGGGAAATGAAGAAGGAAGATAGAAGACCGGAATCCCCGGGGAATAAAGAGGAAGGCCCCATTCAATGGAAAAATGTCCGGTTTGTTCC
Source organism: Desulfatiglandales bacterium (assembly GCA_049366815.1). Lineage (GTDB taxonomy): Bacteria > Desulfobacterota > DSM-4660 > Desulfatiglandales > HGW-15 > CAYNYM01. The sequence continues at coordinate 16,430 of JBMNCO010000014.1, forward strand.
CGTTGTCCACAGCAGGATGGAATTTGCCCTCGAAGTCAGACGGCAGTTTGAGATCTTTAGACCCGACCATGTGGCCGTGGAATTCCCACCTACCCTTAGAGAACAGATTGTCCGGGGAACAGGACGGCTCCCACTGCTCTCGGTGGTCCATTACCAGGAGACTGACGGCCCATTCATATACTTTGTGATAGAGCCGACCGAGGGCCTGATCGAGGCCGTCAGGCTTGCCCTCGAAAAGGAGATCCCGCTTCATTTTATCGATCGCGATACGGAAGGTTATCCCCTCAAACGGACAGCCATGCCCGATTCCTACGCGCTGAACCGGATCGGCCATGCCAATTACTGCCGGGCCTATCTCAGGGTTCATCGGGATCAATCCCGGTCCCTTCAAGACGCGTTGCGTGAAAAGACCATGGCCTATCATCTCCAGAGACTGAACAGATTGTCGGAAAGGACCCTCTTTGTAGGCGGGCTGGACCACCTTTCCGGCATCTTGGGGCACCTGAATCAGCCCCTGACGGAGGTCATCGGAAAGCGGCATAGGGAAGGTGTCGGTCTTGCCCACCTCCACAGGGACTCCAATGCGCAGGTCATGATCGAGATGCCCTTCCTTGCCGCGGAGTATGAGCGCTTCAGATCAGGAGTGAGTAAGGGGCCTGTGGAGAGATTGCAGGTCAACCATAGACTCATCAGGCTGGCGGAGAAAAATTACCTGAAGAATAATAGGACGGAAATCAGCCGAAGCCAGAACAGAGTCCTGTTCCAGTTTGCCCGGAACTATGCCCTGTTGGAGGGTGCCCTGGTCCCCGATTTCTACCAACTCCTTGTTTCGGCCCGGGGATGCGCGGATGATGACTTCGCTTATGAGGTCTGGGAAAGGGGCAGCGACTATCCCTGGCAGGTGGAGGATCCCGGTCTCCCCGTACTCCGCTTGAGCGGCAAAGACCTTTTGTTGGGTGAAAAGCGGATCCGTTTTCACAGGCAGTTCAAGGCCCTTAGGAGGCGGTTGGTTCCCGTTCCGGTCCGGAAAAAGGCCAGGGAGAAGATCCCAGGCGAGTGGGAGAGGAATTTTCATGGTTCCTTTATCTGTTCCTACCCCCCGGAAGACGTTCTGGTGGAAGGATACGGCCGCTATCTTCATAAAAAGGCCATGGAGATCAAATCAGAAGAGAACTTTCGGATTGTTCCATTCACCACCGCCATACTGGACGGTATCGATATTCGTGAGACCATCCGCAAATGGCCCAAAGGCCCTATCTATGTCAAAGAAGGCCGACCCCTGAGGGGGAAAGTGGGGTCGGTCGTGGTCATCTTTGATTCGGACCTTCCGAACGAGGCGGACAAGGAGGCCTTTCCATGGCGGGTGACCTGGCTGGGGGAACACGACCAGGAATCAGATATGGCCTTTTACAGCACAGCCGCAGGGGAGGTGATGGACGGTCCGGGCATATCCAGATGCCAGTATGGCGGTTTTATGCTGACCTACCCTCCCATGAGAGTCTTTGATATCTGGAAAGATCCCTTCTTTGACCCGGCACGAAACAAACCGGAACGTCTACTCATGGCAGCCCTTGACTATTCCCAGGAAATACACGTCGTATACGTCGCGGCAGATCCTCCCTCAGGATGGTGTCAGGGTATGGCCAATCGGCTCGGGAAAAAGATTATCTACTTGCCCATTGGAATTTTTTCTCCCGTCACACTGAAGAAGATACGGCAATTCCATGTACTGGAGGGACACCATGTCAGGAGATATGCAAGACATTATATCTAGCGTTTGGGACGCCACATCAGTATAGAACAAGAGAAAAAGCAGTTCCCTTATTCGGCTCCGATTCAAAGGTCAGTTCGCCCCCGTGTTCTTTCACAATCTTTTGTGTCACGGGGAGGCCGAGGCCCGTCCCCTTGTATCCCTTGGTGCTAAAAAACCCTTTAAAGATTTTGTCCTGGGTCTCTTTGTCCATGCCGATCCCATTGTCAATGACCTGAATCCTCACGGCACAGCCCTCGCTTTTGTCCGTCTTGACCGTCACCACACCGTTTTCCACCGTGGTCCCCTCGGCGGAGCAGGCATCCACCGCGTTCCCCACCAGGTTGAGCAGGCAGTGATGGATGGCTATGCGATCCATGGAGACCTCGGGGAGGTCGGGAGTCAGCTCATGGACGATTTTGACGCCGGAAAGTTGCGCTCGCTCCTTCATAAGATCCACCACATCCATGACCAGTTCATTGGGGTCGACCTGTTTATATTCAGGCTTTCGGTCCTTCGCATAGACGAGCATATCAAGGACTATGTGGCCCATCTGATCCATGCTATTTTCCAGCATCTTCCAGGCATCTTTGACCAGGGCCATGTTGTTCTTCCTGATACCTGAATTGATAACATAACCGCCCCCCTTCAGGCCCGTCAGGATGTTCTTGATGTAATGCGCCACACCCGCCACGGTCTCGCCGATGGCCGCCATGCGTTCTGATTGCTCCTTCTCCCTTTGCAGCCTGTGGATCTCCCTCAGATCCTGAATGAAGGCCACGCTTCCGACATCGCGACCCTTTTCGTATAGAAGGGTCCCGGCAAATCTGATGGGAATGGGTTCCCCGAATTTGCTGTCTACCGTCAGTTCCATATTCACGATCTTCCCTTTAGGGCCATACCGGTCGCTGAAGAAGGTCCCTGTTATCAACCGGGCGTTATCCCTTGAAAAGACCTCTACGTAACTCCTCTTCCCGATAACTTCTTCGGATGGATATCCCAAGATATCTGAAGCGGCCTGGTTAAAGATGACGAACTTCGCATCCGAGTCTGTGGCGATGATACCGTCAATGGAATTTTGGATCATATTCTGTTCAAAGGCCTCGCGTTTCTTGATTTCCTGGATCATCATCACGCGGTCCGTAATGTCCATGTAGCTGACAATGGCCCCTTTGATATCGCCCTGCTCGTCCTTGATCGGGGCCGCACTCAGGTGGATATGTGTTCCATTTTTTCCGATCTGAGGGAAGAAATGTTCCGATTCATAGGCATCCTCAACGATCGCTGATTTCTTGAGGTGGATGCGCTCATCCAGCTTTTTCATCCTCTCGTAGTCCCCATCGATGATCAGATCGGCCAACAGGGGTATCTTACGTTTGTACCATGGCTTCCAATGCCAATCCGTCCCGACCATATCCTCACTGCTGTATCCCGTCAGATTCGCACAGGCCTTGTTCCAGTAAGCGACCTTGTGGTCCTTGTCGATAACAAACATGGGGGTCGGGGAGCCGTGGATGATCCCTTCAGCGATTTCCTTCTGGAGTATGGCCTCTTTCCTGGCCTCCTCCAGTTCACGGGTCCGTGTCTCAACTTCTCTTTCGAGCTTTTCGGAATATACCCGCTGGGACTCTTCCTGTCTTTTCCTGAACTGGATCTCCCGATCAATCACCAGGTAAACCAGGTCCCAGAAAAGTCCCGCGATAGAATGATCCATGAACTTAATATGCTTGGGTTTTTCTCTGTGAATGGCTTCCGTGATTTCGGGGTCACCGGTCAGTTCGAGTATGAGGGTGAGGTTTTCGAGGGCAAAGAGGTCATGATAATCGTTGGTGGTAAAGATGTTTAGGTCACTTGCACGCTTCAGTCCAGGGGCTTCAGGGTTGATATCCGCGACACCCACAAGGTTCAGGGGTAAGCCGCTCAGATCTTCAGTGGCCATCTTTTCCATAAAGGCGGCGCATCCGGTGCCGCCTCCGACAATGGCCATGTTTAGAGTTTCCATGACTATTTGAGAACCTCCTTAATGAGGGCGATGAGTCTGTCCGGATCAACGGGTTTTTCAACAAAGCCATCAGGTTTGAAGGGGCCGGTCTCTGATGCCTCGTCCGCCCCCCTCTTCATGATGGACTCTAAATCGATGCCGGTCTCGGTGGCAATCCCCGTCACCATGATCACAGGTATTGCCTTGAGTTCCTCATGTGTCTTTATGTCCGTGAGCAGTGAAATGCCGCTCTTGTGGGGCATCATCAGATCAAGGAGCACCAGATCCGGGTGTTCTCTGTTGACTGCCTGCCATCCTTCCGCCCCGTTTGAGGCGGTCAGTGTCTGGTATCCATGATCCTGAAGAAGCGTGGACAAAAATAAAACCACGTGAGGGTCATCTTCAACAACAAGAATGCGTTTGGTCATCTTGATGACTCCATAATCAAAATTTGTATCAATCTATTGTCTCCAAAGCATGACGTTGGGTCTTTTCTTATAAATACCTGTTTCTCCGAATAAAAGCAAGAATGCCGAGAAAACCATTTTAGAATTTATAGCCAGGTCATCCCTGAGAGTCAACTCAAACCGGTCTCTGTTTGGGGGGCAAAGGTGCAGATTGCCGCAATTCATTGGAAAGTTAGAGAGATGCCGTGGTACGAAGTAGCCTTTGGGTTGGTCCCATTTGACAAGGACATATGAACATCGCCGGCACAGGCTTGTACTTTTGACAAAAGAAAAGGGCCGCAGGGAAAGGCCGGATGAGGGGGGAGCAATGAAAATGACCATCCTTTATGACAATGAAAAATGCCGGGAGGATCTGGACGCGGACTGGGGATTCGCCTGCCTGGTGGAGGTCCAAGGGTTGAAGATTCTTTTTGACACGGGGGCCGACGGACCTGTTTTATTGGAAAATATGAATAAACTCGACATCGATCCAGGGACGGTGGACGAGGTCTTTATATCTCACGTTCACTTCGATCACACGGGTGGGCTTTTTGATTTTTTAAATGTCTGCAGCGCCAATGTGTATATCCCGTCCTGCATTTCGGTCCCGGAATTTCACGGTGAGTTTGCGACCATTCGAGATCCGGTGGAAATCCATCCTGATATCTTTTCAACCGGAGAACTTGATGGTTTCGAACAGTCCCTCGTTGTCAGGATAAAAGACGGCCTGGCGGTCATTGTGGGTTGCTCCCATCCCGGTGTCGAACCCATCTTGAAACGGGCATCCCGGTGGGGTCAGGTGAAGGCCCTCCTGGGTGGATTTCACGGGTTTGACGAATTCCATCTGCTCAAGGATTTGGCGGTTATTTGCCCGGCTCACTGCACGCTATATAAAAAGGAGATAAAGGGGGCATTCCCGGCCAAAACCATTGAAGGTGGGGTGGGGCGGGTCATAGAAATCGAGGACTGGGATACCACACCCGGAACTGGGGTGAAATAGGGAAACATCCTGCCGTTGACTAAGGCGGCTTCGATCTTAATTTATAACATTATAACGCATAAGCGTTTCCGGAGATTACGGGACATCGGGATGAGAGAATCTTTCGAAAATCAGACCCAGATCATTTTGGACAGTATCGCCGACGGCGTATTCACAGTGAATGCAGATTTCAGAATTACGTCTTTTAACAGGGCCGCACAAAAGATCACCGGCATCAGGAGGGAGGACGCCCTTGGGCGCCACTGCTGGGAGGTTTTCAGGACCAGCATCTGCGAAAACAGATGTTCCATGAAAAGGACGATGGAGACGGGTGAACCCGTTGTGAACCAGTCCATATTTATCGTCAATCTGGAGGGTGAACGTGTTCCCATCAGCATCTCCACCGCCCTCTTGAGGGATGAAGAGGGAAAGGTGATCGGCGGGGTGGAGTCATTCCGTGACCTCAGCGTGGTCGAAGAACTTCGCAAGGAATTGGCCGGTCGGCATTCCTTTCTGGATATCATCAGCAAGAACAAAGAGATGCAACGGCTTTTCAGGATGCTTGAACAGGTATCTGAAAGCGAATCCACCATCCTTCTGGAGGGAGAGAGCGGTACGGGAAAGGGGCTGTTTGCCAGGGCGATTCATTCCCTCAGCACGAGAAAGAAAGGCCCTTTCCTTGTCGTTAATTGTGGTTCCCTGCCCGATACCCTACTCGAATCTGAGCTCTTTGGTTATGAGAAAGGCGCACACAGTACGGCCTTCAAAGACAAGCCCGGTCGTTTGGCCCTTGCAGAAAACGGTACCCTGTTCCTTGATGAAATTGGGGATATTTCACCTGCCCTCCAGATAGGTCTGCTGCGCGTCCTTCAGGACCGGGTCTACGAGCCTCTCGGCAGCACGACCTCATTCAAGGCGAATGTCCGCATTGTGGCGGCTACAAACAAGAACCTTTCTGAGCTGGTCGAGAAGGGGACTTTCCGGCAGGATCTTTATTATAGAGTCAATGTGGTCAGGCTAGTGCTCCCTCCGCTTAGGGATCGGCGGGAAGACATTCCCCTTCTTGTGGACTATTTTATACATAAATATAACAGGTTGAGCGGGAAAGATATCGCCGGACTCTTCCCGGATGTCCTACCTGTGCTGATGTCCCATGACTTTCCGGGCAATATACGTGAACTGGAGAATATCATCGAATATGCCACCGTAGTCTGCAAGAACAGCATGATCGGCCTGGATCACCTTCCGGACTACCTTCGGGAAAGGTCTCTTGACCTGGAAGGGGCGACCAGGGGCAAAGCCGGGGGAAAATCCTTCACCTGGCAGGAAGTTGAAAAAAGGTACATCTATGAGACCCTGAGGCAGAACAACTGGAACCGAAAGTCAACGGCGGCTCAGATGGGTATCCATCCCAGCACGCTCTGGCGGAAGATCAGGCGTTATAACCTTCCGGTGCCGGAGCAAGGCGGGAGCCTTTCAAGCAGTTAAGCTTTTTGCATTGCAAAATGCAACAAGATTGTCCTGTTGACGTTGCAAATTTGAAATTTCTGCGGCTGGATGTAGCGCCGCATCATCTCTGTATTATCCTTTAAATCCAATAAATCCAAACTCTTGAGGCTTGAAGTTTGAATTTTTTGGGATTGGCATAGATCCTGCTGTATCCATTGGTTGAAAACCGGGAAAGGTTGAGATGGCATAAACCATAGACCCGGGGGTTAAGGATGTTCTTTGAAAACCGATGAGCAGGTCTATTTTTTTAAGATTCCGGAGGAAATGGATTATATGGTCACTGGGGGTTCTCGAGGTCTGCGGCATTTATGCTGGGTTTACACCAAGATGACAAAATCCCTTTTGGAGGGCTGGGCATGTTGCTGAAGAATGTGGAGATCGAATCAGCCGTCGAAATGGTCCCGGAAGCGGAAATTCTCAATCGTTCGATGCGGTTACAGGGCGTGTTGCGGAAAAGAGAACTGGATGGGGCCTTTATCCTGCAAAATGTCGACATCTATTATCTGACAGGTACCATCCAGCGCTCCATCTTGTGGGTACCCGCGGAAGGTTCTCTCCTTCTGATGGTCATCAAAAGCCACCAAAGGGCCAGGAACGAGTCTCCCCTCAAGGACGTCATTCCTGTGAACAACAGGCAGGAGATCTGGTCCGTTTTGGGAGACGCCGGGCACCGTAATGCGAGGCGTATCGGGCTGGAAATGGACGTTCTGCCGACCAACCAGTTTATGTGGTTCCAGAGATCCCTTCCCCGGGCCCAGTGGCTGGACCTCTCTCATGACATCAGAAAACTCCGCATGATCAAATCCTCCTACGAGGTGGACCAGATCAAAAAGGCGACAGCCGTCCTGGACAAGGGATTTCATGAGATCCGGGGAATCCTTTGCGAGGGGATGAGAGAACTGGAGGTCGACGGGTTCTTGGCCTATATCGCCCGCCGTGAGGGTCACATGGGGATCCTCCGAATGCGGGGTTGGAATCAGGAAATGATCCATGCCCACGTTTTATCGGGAGAGAGTGGGGCGGCGATTTCCTATTGTGATACGCCCGTGGGAGGCGTAGGATCCACCCCGGCAATGGCCCAGGGGGCGGGTTTTCGCAGGATCAGGAAAAATGAGCCTATCTGCATTGACTTCGGCGTCGGGATCAATGGATATCTGAGCGATCAAACCCGGACCTTTGTCATCGGCGAACTGGCCGATTCCCTGGAAAGGGCCTATGAATGCAGCAAGACTATTCACCAGATCCTGTCCGATGAGGCAAGGCCGGGCGTATCCTGTAAGTCGCTTTACGACCGGGCGGAAAATCTGGCAAAAGAGGCCGGGCTCGAAGACTTTTTTATGGGCAACGGAGAAGGGAAGGTCAAGTTCATCGGCCACGGATTCGGCCTCGAGATTGATGAATATCCGATCATCACCCCCTCCTTTCAGGATGTGCTCCAGGAAGGAATGGTTTTCGCCCTGGAACCAAAATTTATTTTTCCCGGACAGGGAGTTGTAGGTCTGGAGGACGATTACCTTGTCACGGCCTCTGGGTTGGAGCGTCTTACTCTGACGGGTCAGGAGATCATGAGAATCCCTTAGTTGTCTCATTTGTAAGCCACCATCCTCCGGATGCTTCTCTTATCTCCAAGCGTTGCAGATTATAAGATACGTCCGTACTTCAATTTTTATTTTAGTGGCACACAAAAGAGATCGTGGTCTGCCTTTTTATTTTGTCGGGGGGCCCAAAAAGAGCTGCCCCTGATAGAAAGGGAGCACTGGAGGAGGTGAATAAAAAATGAGGATAGCGATTACAGCAAATGACCAAAACCTAGATACTGATGTGGATCAACGGTTTGGAAGGACACCCTATTTCCTGCTCGTCGACACAGACAATCTGGGCTTTGAGGTCATAGAAAATAAACAGAGTTTTGACCTCCCGCAGGGGGCGGGGATACAGGCCGCACAAAATATCGTGCCCCATAGACCCGTTGCCGTGTTGACCGGAAATTGCGGCCCCAAGGCCTTCAAGGTCCTCGAGGCGGCGAAGATTGAAGTGGTGACCGGCGTCAAGGGCAAAATCAGAGACGTCGTGAAGGCCTATGCCGACGGAGCATATGAGCGAGCCGAAGGGGCCAACGTGGAGGGGCACTGGGTTTAGTGCCGAAACCCTAACAGAACCAATCGGTTTGATTGGAAAGAAAAGGAGTTAAAATATGAAAGTAGCAGTGAGTGCCAGTGGTGCGGATTTGGATGCGCAGGTCGATCCAAGGTTTGGACGCTGCGCCTATTTTCTTATTGTCGAGACCGATGATATGAGCTTTGAGGCCATAAACAATGAAAGTATGGGCCTTGGAGGGGGCGCAGGAATTTCAGCCGCACAGGGTGTCGCCTCAAAGGGCGCGAAAGCCGTGATCACAGGGAATTGCGGGCCCAATGCGGTCAATACCTTGGCGGCTGCCGGCATCCAGCTCTATGTGGGCCAATCCGGTAGTGTACGAGAGGCGGTAGAAAGGTTCCGCAATAACCAACTGAGCGCTACGACGGAAGCCAATGTGGCCGATCACTTCGGCATGGGCGGCGGTGGCGGCCGCGGCATGGGCGGCGGTGGCGGCCGTGGCATGGGCGGTGGTGGTGGCCGCGGAAGACGTTGAGGTCATTAAAGATGTTCTTCATAACGGTAGCCCTTGATCTGCGCCAAGGAGAGGAGATTTTGCAAAGATGATTCCCCTGCACCCAGGAGAATTTCATGCGTGCTCAGATTATCCTGCTCAATTTTGCAGACTAAAAGGTGACCCGCCATGAGGATAGCCCTTCCAATATGGGAGGATAAGATATCCCCGGTGCTCGATACGGCCTCGCGGCTTATGATCGTCGAGGAAGTCAACGGAAGCGAATGCTCCCGGTTTGAGCTATATATAGATGAAGAGGGTTTGTCCCGGAAGTGCCTCCGCATACAGCGTATCGGCGTGGATACCCTGATATGCGGTGCCATATCAAGGCCTTTTATGAGAATGCTTCGCGCCTTTGACATCACCATTATCCCTGAAATCGCAGGGCGCGCAGACGATGTTCTCAGGGCCTATTTCCAGGGCGAACTTTTTCATTCAACCTTCCTGATGCCGGGGTGCAAACGAAAAGGGACCCACAAGCGATTCAAAAAGGATCGCCGACTCGGAGAAAAGGGAAGGCCGGATTGCAGGGAGGGCATCACGCCGACTTGAAAATCGGCCGAAAGAGCAAAGCAAAAGGAGGCAGGAAGAACAATATGTCCACGGAAACCCAAGAGAGTGGAACGCGCGGAGCGTCATCCGGACAAAAGGACCAGCATGCCCTTCAGGATGCCGTGATCAAAGAGACACTGACACACATCAAAAACAAGATCTTGGTCATGAGCGGAAAAGGAGGGGTGGGGAAAAGCAGTGTGGCCGCCTATCTTTCTCTGAACCTGTCCCGAAGGGGGTATAGCGTCGGTTTGATGGATGTGGATCTACATGGCCCCAGCATACCTAGGATGCTTGGCCTGAAAGGGAGTGTGAAGCCCGCGACAAAACAAGGAAAGATGCTGCCGATTGAATATTTGCCCAATATGCATGTGATCTCTATCGAACCTCTGATGGGTGAAAACAAGGATACCGCGACCATCTGGAGGGGTCCCCTCAAGATCGGCGTCATCCGTCAATTTATTTCGGACATCCAGTGGCCGGATCTCGATTATCTCATTATCGACTCCCCCCCCGGTACCGGAGATGAACCGCTCACCGTTGCACAGACCATCCCCGATGCTGAGGCCCTCGTTGTGACGACGCCCCAGGAGATATCCCTTGCAGATGTGAGAAAGTCCATCAACTTCTGCCGGCACGTCAATATGTCTATCCTGGGCCTGGTTGAAAACATGAGCGGCCTCCTCTGTCCACACTGCGGAAAAAGGATCGACCTCTTCTCCGCCCATGGAGGAGAGAAGACCGCCGGGATCGAGAATATTCTGTTTCTGGCAAGTCTTCCTATTGATCCGGAATTTGTCGTACATGGGGATTCGGGGAATTTACTGGGTTTTAGTGATATGGAACGCCCTTTCAACCATGAATTCAATGGCATGGTGGAAAAAATCGTCACTATGAAGAGCGAAAAAACATTAGAAAGCCTTGAAATAAAAAAGGAGGATAGTAATATGCCTAATCAAGACGGAAAGATAAAATTTGCAATACCCGTTGCGGGTGGAAAACTTACGGCCCACTTCGGTCACTGCGAGCAGTTCGCCCTCGTTGACACCGAGGGAGGTGAAATCAAGGGAACGACCATGCAAACACCGCCTCACCATGAACCCGGTGTCTTGCCGAGATGGCTTCATGAGCAGGGCGCTAACGTGATTATTGCCGGCGGTATGGGCGCCAGGGCCCAGCAGCTTTTCAATGAGAACGGAATAAAGGTGGTCATCGGGGCCCCGGCGGATTCCCCGGAGTCATTGGTCAAACAATATATGGCGGATTCCTTGGTAACGGGGCAAAACATCTGCGATCATTAGTCTGTTTTGTGCGCTTTTTATAACCGCTGGTCCAAATAGGTGACCGTCATGGAGCCAGAAGACCAAGGAATGGGGGGAGAAAGAGGCCTGGGACAGAATTCCTCGGGAAAAGGCCGAGGTATGGGTGGAGGACGGGCCCTTGGCCCGGGTGGTATGTGCATTTGTCCCAACTGCGGACACAAAATCACCCATAAAAGGGGTTTCCCCTGCTTTGAAATCAGATGTCCGCAGTGCGGCACATATATGACGAGGGAATAAGGCCCAACGTTGCATAAAAGACCGGGTTGAACAGGATGAAGATAAAAGAACAGCAACACATTGGGGCGTTTTCATGTATTTATCCGGAAACCATTTACAGGTTACAGTGCACTCCCATTGAGGGTCAGCAGTGTCCGGATGATTTCTGTCATCTGTGAAGAAGCGGACTGAAGGTGCAAGACCAAGATAGAAATCATTAAAGGAGCAATGAGAAGTAGATGGTCGAGAGGCTGATCAATATTTTAGAGGATTTTAAAGGACCTGTTCATCAGGAGATCGACAAGTATCGAATCAATCCCCCCCGCATGGGGACCATAGAGACGCCCGATGGCCACGCCCGGGTGACCGGGACATGCGGCGATACCATGGAGATGTTCTTGAGGTTTGAAGATGAGACGGTTACGAATGCCTCTTTCCAAACCGATGGATGCGGTTCCAGCAGGGCATGTGGCTCGATTGCGGCAGAGATGAGTATTGGAAAGACGCCCGATGAGATGTTGGACATCTCTGGTGAGGCCATCCTCGAAAGGTTGGGGCCTTTTCCAGAGGAAGAGAGACACTGCGCCTTTCTGGCGGCGGAAACCCTGCAGGAGGCCCTCCACGAATACATGCTCAAACAGACAAGCCGCAAAAGGCCCGAACTCCATTCACCGAAAGGATGATTTGGACGAAGGCCGCAGGGTGTGTATTGGTCACTTTGACCCGGTATCCAATAGGGGGTGTCTGCTGTGTTTGTCAGGATCGTTGGTGGAAGGGGCAGGCAAGACCACCGTCGCCGCCGACTTGGCCCTGTCCCTTGATTCCCGACGCTCACCTTTTTGCGAAACCACGGTTTGGAATCAACGAAACAGTACCGACCGCCTTCCCGGAAGTGGACGAGACCCGGTGCATCCCTAATGTTTAGAAAAACTTTTCAGGTGATCTTCGCTCCGGCACATACTCATGAGGAATCTTTTCCTCGTTCCATGCATCGGAAACATACAAATTGCAGTAACAGCTCCCGAATTCCTTTACGTCCGGTTCCCTGTAGATGCAGGGACAGACGATGTCCGCATCCTTTTTGCGGTCTCCTGATGCCAGTCTGCAGGGGCAGGACATATATCCATAGCGGCTTTTATTCTTGAGCAGGGCATCAAGGAGATCAAAGACCCTCTCCCTGTCCTTGTTGAAAAAGTAGCCCTTCGGTTCCTGCATTTTCTTCAACATTTCGTACAGCTTCTCTATCTCTTTCATAATCCCAGGGCCTCCCTGATCTCCTTCTCTTTATAGCCAACAATCACCTTTTCACCGATAATGATGGTCGGAAAAGAGCACTTCGGATTCAGTTTCTTCACATCCTCCAGTATCGCCCGCCGTTCCTCTCCTTCAAGCAGATCCACATCCGTGAACTCATATTTTATATTGCATTCATCCATAAATCTCTTGGTCGCCTTGCAGTGACTGCAGGTGCTGAGGGTGTACATCTTGACATCGTTGTCCATGAATCCTTCTCCTTTCTGAATTGGAAGCGGCCTCGCGTCCCGTCGGAGTGTTTTGGCTCAAGGCGGTTAGTCCTCCTTTTCCAAGTCGGACCCCATCCCCTTGACAGGAGTGAGAAACTCTTTTCAACCCATTGGCATCATTTTGTCTCCTTTGGATGGCGTTCCACCCAGTCCAGCATCTCTTGTATGTTTTTGGAAAGGTACCAGCGGCCGTCTGCAAAAGCACCGTAATCGGCCCCACCCATGGCTGATGCATAGCGGGTTGAATTGCCGTAAAACAGCCATTGTTCCACCCATTTCTTTTCGAGCGTCTCATTGAAAATGCTGTCCTTCTGGACGGGACCTTTGGCTATTCCCTTATCCCATGCCGAGAGAAGAACCTTTGTGGCCCCGAGGACCATTTCATTGGTGGTCTGGATGGTATTTTCAAACCGGGCGAAATGCCCCGTTACCCAGCTTGTTCCATGACAGGAAAGGCAAACACGCTGCATGCGTTCCTTTCTTTCCTTCTGGCGTTCCTCGTCGATGAGCCATTTGCCCGCGGGTTCCCCGGTGAGTTCTGTCGGCAGTGGAAGGCCGGCGGCATTTCGTATGACGGTCGTATCCGGGGATTTGGGATGGGGATGGGCGTAAATCAGTCCAAAGATCCTCCAGGCAAGCCGGTCGTTCATCTGATGAGTCCGTTTCGCGAGGACATCTCCCTCTTCATTGGTCAGAAGGCTGACATGACAGGTGGCACAGGTGGGTGCCGTGACATCTTTTCCCGCAACCCAGGGCACGACATCAAATTTCCATGCCCCGCCGATGGAGGAGAAGATATTACCATGTTTGCTGACGCTGTATACCTTGTAGGCAGGCACATCGGGCCCCTTGTGGCACTCGGAGCAGGTGTAGGGTTTTCTCGCCATTTCGATGGAGAACTGATGACGCGTGTGACAGGCGCTACAGGCACCCTTACTCCCATCGGGGTTTATTCGTCCCACCCCGTGATTGGGCCATCCGGCAAGGACAGGAAAGGTCATTTCCCCGTCATGGGTATCTCGGGTTTCGATTCCTTTGACTTCTATTCTCGTTCCGTGGCAGTAAAAACAGGAATCCGCGTCCGTTTCCGGATCAGGCCTCCGAATCGTACTCTTTAGACCGTCCATTGACTTGACGCCGTTCACAGCGTCGGCCAGGTCCCGATAGACAGAATTGTTCTGGAGATTGCCGTAGGCATGGGCCATGAGGTTTTTGTCGAACTGTTGGACCTCCACCGGGTGACAGAGGGCGCAGTCCCGGGGAGTCACCACAATGTGTACGGAGAATCCGTTATGCTCGAAGGTATCCTTGTGATCTTCGGGTTTCTGCGTGTGGCACTCCGCACATCCTACAACGATATCGCTCAGGTCATCCGGAACCTTGTCAACGGAGATTCTCCTCTCCAGGGCCGGGAGTCTTTTTGCCGAAGAAGGTGTCACCCTGGACATGCGGCTTTTCTCCCATCCCTTGACTATCCCTGGATGCATCAAGGCATGACAATCAATACAGGCCTGACTGTCATCGCTGATCGGCACACCGGCCCCGCATAATGCCGGGGTGAAAAAGGAGATGATCAAGAGAGCATATAGGGCTTTGTTCATCATAACGCCTCCTCTGCGTTGTGTTTTTGTAACACCTCGGCCCGTTGAAACTCCCCCACCAGGAAGGCATGGGATTTTTTTTCTAAAGACCCCCAAAGCTTCCCATGACCCAAATTGCAACGCTTCTCGAACGCTCAAACTCAATCTATTCCCCAACGTGGTTTATGCGCCTAAGGCCCTCAGGGCCTCCGTTGCGACGTCCCGGATATGTCTTGTTACGAGAAGAGGTCTTACATAAGTCTGAAATGTGGATTGATCGTTCATCAGTGATTCGATTTGAGGACGAGCCGCCTTCACGCGGAGTAGACCTATAAGCCGCGCCGCATGGCCCCTTACGCCGGGATCGGCCGAATCAAGATAGGGCAAAAGGTGTCGAACGGCAGTCTCGGCATATTGGGGTCTGACCTCGGCCAGTCGCCCCAGACCCCAGAGCAAACCCCGCTGCAGCCCCTCGTGTTCCAGGTAGTTTGCCTTCCTATCGGCGTATGAGACATAAACCGTGGCATATTCCCCGGCCAAAATTTCGTTTCTGGCAAGAATCTCACCCATGGCCTCCGGGAGGCCCCATCCCATGCCCCCGGATTCATCGTTCAGGTTCCACATGATCCGCCGCATGATGACCCTCGCCGACTCCAGGTCCTGATCGGCAAGATTTGTGACGACGGCCCCGAAAGCGATCACAGCAGCCCATCTGATCTCCTGGTCGGGATTGTTCAAAAGGCCGAAAAGAGGATTGATGACCCGCCGAGGTGGAAGCCGGCAAAGGGCCACCTCTGCATGGTTAAGGTCCTCAGAACTAAGGATTCCGAAGACCTTTTTTTTCAGGGCGCGCCCCCCTTGGATAACAGAAGCAGGCATGGGATCAACCGACACGGCCGCATGCATTCAGGTGAGCGGCATGAGAGCCTGAACACAAAAAGGCACTTTTTATTCTGTGGTTCAATACTCGGATGCGGATGGCGGCTTCATCTCCCCGAATATTGACTCAGGGTTTTTTTGTCCCTATAGTTGAAATGAGCTTGATCTGAAATTTATTTTACGACCACAATGAGAATGAAGAATCCACCCGGGAGCCGAAATGAGCCCGCCTTGACAGAGTCGGCTGCAGACAATGCAAGGGTGATCCGGGTACGATATCGGCCGGGCATTGAGTCTTGATGCCGTTTTCCATGTTTCCCCCGGAGGCGGTATGTCGTCATGATAAATTTGGGCTTAGGTGATGTCAAGTTCCTTTGGCGTGCACCGTTTTCCATGATGGTTCCTGGTGCATGGAGGTGAATAACAATACAAGGGGTTCCCGAGGCGCCCGGGGAAGACGGCCATGAACCGAGAGGACAGATACAAGATATTATTCTTCATGAGGTCTTCTCCCGTCACCGATGTGGTGAAATTTCTTCTTGTGGTGGGATTTTTTGGATGGCTCCTGGCCCAAGGAACAGCCAGGTTGGGTTACTTCTGGCAGTGGTACAGAATCCCCCAATACCTTTTCAGTTTCGAAGGTCACACCTTTACCGCCGGGCCGCTTCTTCAGGGTTTGATGGTCACCCTTCGCATCAGCGGACTCAGCCTGGTGCTGGCCTTTGTCTTTGGCCTGATGACGGCCCTTTTTCGGCTGTCCGATTCATTCCTGGCAAAGGCCCTTGCGCGAGGTTATCTTGAACTTATTCGCAATACCCCACTGCTTGTTCAACTTTTTTGCATCTATTTCGTCATCGGACCGATACTCGGAATCGATCGTTTCATGTCGGCTGTCTTGGCCCTGAGTCTTTTTGAGGGGGCCTATGCCTCAGAAATCTTTCGGGCGGGCATCCTGTCTGTTCACAAGGGGCAGTGGGAGGCGGCCTACAGCCTGGGGCTGAGCGGGTATGATACCTATTATCATATCATTCTTCCCCAGGCCCTGAGACGCATTATTCCCCCTTTGACCAGCCAGGCCATCTCTCTGGTAAAGGACTCTGCACTGGTCAGCACCGTGGCCATTTATGATCTCACGATGAGGGGGCAGGAAATCATCGCTGAAACCTATTTGGCCTTTGAGGTGTGGTTTACGGTCGCGGCCATGTACCTGCTGATCACCCTGATGCTTTCTCTGCTGGTCCATGTCATGAAAAGCCTGTACGATAGTGATTTCTAGAGGCATAAGTCAAAAGCCCTTTTAATGATTCGGTTCATTGGTGTCCAAAACGAGTCTATTTTTTGCACGGGATAGTGTTAAATCAGGCAGTTGGGAACGCAAAACAGTCATCTTCGCGTTGAGGTTCCAACCCAGGTAGCGGAAAGCAGGGACCGGGATTTTCTCGGAGCGGGCGTATTTTGGCCCTGAATCAGGACAGATGAAGGGCCAAAATCCCGCAGCGACCGTAGCCATGGATGGCGGAGGGAGCGTAGCGGAGAGAACATGCCGATCCCTGCTTGGAGCGGCACATCCTATTTTGGACAAGAGTGGATTCGATTAAAAAATGCGTTTGAGCACGAGGCACCGGAGAGAATTGATCCATGCAGGATAAGCAATTCGGTGATGACATCATCAGAGTGGCCGGCATCAGCAAGACCTTTTCCAAGGATATCCATGCACTCCGGGATGTTTCCCTGCGCGTCCGCAGACGTGAAGTCCTGGTGGTCATCGGCCCATCCGGCTCCGGGAAGTCCACGCTGCTCAGGTGCCTGAACGGACTCGAAGGCGTCGACAGCGGTTCGATTATTATTGACGGCATTCCCCTTGATGACAATAAGGCCAACCGTTTGGAGATCCGAAAAGAGGTGGGTATGGTGTTTCAATCCTTTAATCTCTTCCCCCATCTCACGGTCCTCCAAAACGTCAATTTGGCCCAAAGACTGGTAAGGAAAAAAGACAAAAAAGAGGCTACGGAGACTTCAATGGCCCTTTTAAAAAAAGTGGGCATCCCGGAAAAGGCAAACACCTTCCCCAACCATCTCAGCGGCGGCCAGCAACAGCGGGTCGCCATAGCAAGGGCCCTTGCCATGATGCCCAAGGTCATGCTCTTTGACGAGGCCACCAGTGCCCTTGATCCCGAGATGATCGGGGAAGTCCTGGAAGTGATGAAGAATTTGGCCAGGGAGGGAATGACCATGGTGGTGGTCACCCATGAAATGGGCTTCGCAAGGGAGGTGAGTGACAGGGTCATTTTTTTGGAACAGGGGCGGATCGTTGAGGACGGAAGTGCTCGGCAGATTTTTGAAAATCCTGAGGAAGAGCGTACCAAGCTTTTTATGAGCCAGGTTCTACAGGTCGGGGGCAGAACCAAGAGGGATGCCCTGGGGCCGCCCGGCTGAAAGATCCTGTGGCTGTTCAGTACGGCGGGGCGTCGATCACCGCCCTGTTATTGTCTGGATTCAGGAAAACTTTTTGTTGAGAAAGGAGTGTACTCATGGAAAGGGTGAGAAGCGAATTTTTCGTAATCTTGTTGTTGCTCGCTTTGTTTTTCATAACTCAAACGGCGCAGGGAGCCAATCTCCAGCAACAGCTCGTCAGCGAAAGTACCATCGAACAGGTCCTTAAAAGGGGTATCCTGCGGGTCGGCATGTCGACTTTCACACCCTGGGCCATGCGAGACAAGACGGGGCAGTGGGTCGGATTCGAGATCGATGTGGCTACCCGGCTGGCTCAGGACATGGGGGTGCAGGTGGAGTTTGTTCCCACCAAATGGTCCGGCATCATTCCCGCTCTCCTCACCGGAAAGTTTGACGTCATTATCGGAGGGATGGGCATCCTGCCGAAACGCAACATAAAGGTCAACTTTACCGTCCCCTATGATATCACCGGGATGGCCCTCGTGGCCGACAAGGGGCTTGCCGGGGGGTTTAAGGGCATCGAAGACTTCGATCGGCCGGATGTCACGCTTTCTCTGAGGCTTGCGGCCACCCCAGCGGCCGCTGCGAAGAAATTTATGCCCAAGGCGCAACTCAGGCAATTTGACGATGAATCCCAGGCCATACAGGAGCTGCTCAATGGAAAGGTCCACGCCATGGTGGCCTCAGCGCCTCTGCCCGCCCATCTGGCCTTCAAGTATCCGGATAAACTCTTTATGCCCATTGAGGGGACCTTTACAAAAGAGCCCATCGGCTTTGCCGTAAAAAAGGGTGACTTCGACACCATCAACTTTTTTAACAACTGGATTACCGTGGTCAGTGCCGAGGGGTGGTTGAGGGAACGAAAGCACTACTGGTTTGAGACTACTGAATGGGAGGAGAAGGTCAAATAGTTCGGAGCGGGCAATGGGTTGGGAATAAAGGACCTGTCATTGATTAAAAAGAAAGCAAAAATGAGAACCCTGGACATCATCCTCGCCCTTGTTCTGGTCGGGGCAGGGGCCTACGTCCTATACCGGATCAAGACAGGCCTCCATTACAGATGGGACTGGTCCGGGATCCCGCAGTATCTTTTCCGCTATGATGAGGAGGCCGGGAGATGGATTCCGAACCTGCTCATGCAGGGACTTTTTACCACGATTCGTTTGAGCGTCTGGGGGACACTCCTTGCCACGGTGATTGGAACGGTGATGGGCCTCTGTAGGGTGAGCCGAAGCCTTTTTCACCGGCTGCTTGCAATGGCCTATGTGGGATTCAACCGCAATCTGCCTCCACTGGTCCTGATTTTCATCTTCTACTATTTTCTGAGTGGCCACATCATGATGATTTTGGGGGTCGATGCCTATGTGTCATCCCTCTCTCCAGAGGCCCGATCCCTTTTGGCGTTTCTATTCGCACCACCGGGAAGCTTCTCAGCCTTCCTCTCCGCCCTGATCACCCTGGCGGTTTTCGAGGGGGCCTATATCACGGAAATTGTGCGTTCGGGTATTGAGTCCATCGAAAAGGGGCAATGGGAGGCCTCCTATGCGCTCGGACTTACGAGGTGGCAACAAATGCGTTACATCATCCTGCCCCTTGCGGCCCAGCGAATTCTTCCTCCCCTGGCGGGTCAGTTTATATCGACCATCAAGGATTCCGCCATCGTTTCGGTCATTTCAATTCAAGAGCTGACTTTTCAGGGCATGGAACTCGTGGCGGCCACTTATCTGACCTTTGAGGTGTGGATCACCATCACATTGCTGTATCTGATGCTGACCCTTTCCCTTTCTCTGGCCGTTGAGCGGATCGAGATATATTTGAGGAGAAGTGAGGCATGAGCGAATGTAGCTATTCAGCTGGATAGGCTGTAGGCATTTAGGCTGTGAGGTGTCGCAGGAAGGGAACATGCGTGATCATAGGAAACTCAGAGCGTTTGAATCGGCCGATGAAGTGGACCTTCTGATCTATCGTGAGATTCAGGCCGAGTATTACCGATTTTTTGAAATCGCATTTGGCTCCTTAGGGGAGTTGCACGACCGGCTTGGCCTGTCAAAGCGCCTGGGGTATTCTTATGAACGTGAAATTTCTACCTGTGAATCAAAAA
>JBMNCO010000015.1:0-22120 GCA_049366815.1 Desulfatiglandales bacterium
TTCCAGCCGGGAAACCATCTGTGACTCCCTGTTTTTTCAATTAATAATTACAAAAAAGTAACTTTAATGGAATTGCACCGATGAGTCAACAGAGAACGGGGCGTAGAATGGGCTTGAAATTGGTAAGCCCAATGAATATATTGATTCCTAAGGCATTTACGGCACACTGATACCGCTGTATGCCCCGTGCCGTGAAGAGTCAGGGACAGACAGAATCCCAAGACAGAGAGAGGACGGAATGGAATTTGACCTTTATGATGAAAAAGAGGGCAGCGAAAAGCTTCCTAACCAGAAAGAACTGGAAAAAGAGCTGAGCGATTACCTGTCAAAGAAATACGGAAACCGCATCAAGATCATATCGCCCTTCCTTTTCCCCAAAGGACAGGAGCATACCACAGACGAGGGAGGAAGGGGGGAATCAGGGGCGCCTGGCCCCAATTTCAACATGCTTCCCGAGGAACTTGAAGCGCATCTTGACAGTTTTGTGGTCAAGCAGGCCGATGCCAAGGCGGTTTTGGCCACCAAGGTGTGCACCCATTTTAACAGAATCAAGTACCTGAAGAGATATAGCGGAAAAAACAAGACGGTCGGTGTCGGCATGATCAAGAACAATGTCTTGATGATCGGGCCGACCGGTGTGGGAAAGACCTATATGATCAAGCTTGTCGCCCAAAAACTTGGAGTCCCCTTCGTAAAGGGGGATGCGACCAAGTTCAGTGAGACAGGCTATGTGGGTGGGGATGTGGAGGACCTCGTCCGGGACCTTGTCTATGAGGCCAATGATGATATCGAACTGGCGGAAAACGGGATCATCTATATCGATGAGATCGACAAGATAGCCTCCGCCCGGAATATCATCGGTCACGACGTCTCACGGACCGGCGTTCAGCGGGCACTCCTGAAGCCCATGGAGGAGACGGACGTGGATTTGAAGGTCCCCCATGATGCGGTCTCCCAGATTCAGGCCATAGAGCATTATCGGCGCACCGGCAAAAAAGAAAAGAGGATCGTCAACACGAAGAACATCCTTTTTATCATGAGCGGGGCCTTTGGAGACCTGGGTGAGATCATCAAAAAGCGGCTTCAAAAGCAGGGAATTGGTTTTGAGGCCGATGTGAGATCCCCTGACGTGCCCTGGGAACTCCTCAAGGAAGTGACGGCCCAGGACCTGATCGAGTTCGGGTTTGAGTCTGAGTTTGTGGGCCGCTTGCCCGTGGTGGTGGTCTTTGACGAATTGACTAAAAACGATCTTGTCGAGATCTTGAAGAATCCCAATAACCCCATCGTGCTCAGCAAGAGGCAGGATTTTAAGGCCTACGGGATTGACATCAAGTTTGAGGAAGAGGCGATTGTGAAGATCGCTGAAATGGCTGTTCATGAAAGGACGGGCGCACGGGGCCTTGTGAGCGCTATCGAAAGGGTGCTCATTCCGTTTGAAAAGACCCTTCCCTCAACCGACATCAAGAGACTGATTGTGACACCCGAGCTGGTGGATGACCCGGAGGGCGAACTCAAGGACCTCAGGGAAAATCCTGACGATCCTCAACGTCTGAAAAGGTTTGCAAGGGGGGCTGAACGGGAGATCGAGGAGATCACGTCTTTTATCCTGGGGAGATCCGAGGATCTCAGACACACCTCAGGGGTCGGTATGAATGACACAAGGATCCGAATGATCGCCGACATCTATCTGAAAAAGACCTGCGATGTGAATACGGCCCTCCAGGATCTGGTGGATATGTACCAGGAGATCAAGATGGAAGAGGCCGCCCTGCCCGACAAGATCGAGGTCCGTATCAGCTTTGACGAGGGGGCCGTTGATGAGTTGCTCAAGCAGGCTATTGAAACAGAGGAACCGGCCGGCGCACTGGCCTTTCAACTGGCCAAGAAACTTGAATATGGACTCAAACTGGTGAAGGACCGTGCCGGGATGGACAGCTTCAGCATTACGGGTGAGGCTGTGAACGATATGGAGAAGTACATCAACCACCTGGTCAAGACCTACTATCGGCACAAGCCGGAACTTGTCGAACTGGATTCCCGAGAGGATGCGACGGAGGAGGTCTAGGGGCGCCATAGGGCAGGAGACGAGCGACAGATTCCGGACGTGACGGCAGCGGGGAGGGCACGAGGCGAAGGTCCCAGGCACCACAGCCCAGTGCCCTTTCG
This sequence comes from Desulfatiglandales bacterium, assembly GCA_049366815.1. GTDB lineage: Bacteria > Desulfobacterota > DSM-4660 > Desulfatiglandales > HGW-15 > CAYNYM01. Next base: position 2,167 of record JBMNCO010000015.1, read on the forward strand.
TCGTTTCGCTGCGAGCACGGACATCATCCAGGCAACCTGCCGGAAGTCGCTTTCCAGATCTAAACAGGATGCATTCAAAATGGGCAACAAATGATTGGTATATCCAAACTCTATTGTGGAACGGTTGAGCCATCCGACGCCTTGCGGTACGGTCGGCGCTCTCAGGAATTACCATCCCATCTCCTTCAATTTTCTGAAGACAAAAAACCGGTCGTGGTCTGGAATTGCACCAGGGCCTGTAACCTCAAATGCATGCATTGTTATGCACAAGCAGTGGAAAAATCTCCGGAAAGGGAACTGTCCACCGATCAGGCCCGTGTCATGATGGATGACCTTGCCGCTTTCGGGGTGCCGGTCATTCTTTTTTCCGGGGGTGAACCACTGATCCGAAAGGATCTGGCGGCCCTCGCCCATTACGCCGTAGGCAAAGGCATGAGGGCCGTGATTTCCACAAACGGGACCTTGATCACGAGGCAAAAGGCGAGGGAATTGAAGGAAGTGGGGCTCTCCTATGTCGGTATCAGCCTGGACGGCCTCGAAGAGGTCAATGACCGCTTCAGGGGGAAAAGGGGGGCCTTTGTCGAGGCCGTGCGGGGCATCAAAAACTGCCAGGAGGCGGGGCTCAAAGTCGGCCTCCGGTTCACCATGAACCGGATGAATAGGGAAGAGGTGCCACGCATTTTCGACCTCCTGGAACAGCACGAGATTCCCAGGGCCTGTTTCTATCATCTGGTCTATGCCGGTCGCGGTTCAGAACTCATGGAACAGGACCTGACTCACGAAGAGACCCGCCGCGTCGTGGATCTAATCATGGACCGGACAAGGGATCTTCATCAACGGGGATTGGCCAAGGAGATCCTGACCGTGGACAACCACGCCGACGGACCTTACCTCTATCTGCGCATGTTGAGAGAACAATCTCCCAGGGCAAAGGAAGTCATGGAACTGCTCAGGATGAACGAGGGCAACAACTCGGGGCGGGGTATCGGTTGCATAAGCTGGGACGGATCCGTCTATGCGGACCAGTTCTGGAGACATCATTCCTTTGGAAATATCCTTGAGCGGCCTTTCAGCGAGATATGGATGGATCTTTCCGAACCCCTGATGGAAAAGCTCAAGGAGAAGAAGAGGTATGTCACGGGACGCTGTGCCTCCTGCAGGTGGCTGGATATTTGTGGGGGCAACTTCCGGGTCAGGGCCGAGGCGGCCACCGGGGACCTGTGGGCGCCGGATCCCGCATGCTATCTCAGCGATGAAGAGATCTCCGGCGGATAGACTGCCCTGGAATTACTGAAAGCGGTTCAAGGACCGGAGTTGATTTCAGGACCGCAGAAGGCTGAAAGGCTTCTTGTGCCCTCCGCCTCCCGTTGGTGAGGAGACCACCCTTATGGAGGAATTGTGATGATTATTCGCCCTCGACGCCTGAGACGAAGCGGGGCCCTCAGGGAAATGGTCCGGGAGACCCGCCTGTCCGTAAAGGATTTTATCTATCCCCTCTTCGTCAAAAACGGCCGTGATATCAGGGACCCTATTGCGTCCATGCCCGGGCAGTATCATTTTTCCGTGGACCGGATCGCAAAGGAGGCACAGGACGTATGGGATCTTGGAATCCCTTCGATTCTCCTCTTCGGCCTCCCCGAGACCAAAGACCCGTTGGGCAGTTGCTCCTGTCAAGAGGACGGTGTCGTACAACGGGCGGTCATGGCGATCAAGGAAAGGGTGCCGGATGTGATCGTCATGACAGATGTCTGTCTTTGTGAATACACGGATCACGGCCACTGCGGGGTCCTCAGGGACGGGCGCGTGGACAATGACGCGACCCTTGAAGTGCTCTCCCGTCAGGCCGTGAGCCATGCCCGGGCCGGTGCCGATTTTGTGGCGCCCTCCGACATGATGGACGGGCGGGTGGCTGCGATCAGAAACGAACTGGATATCCAGGGATTTCTCGATACGGGTATACTGTCCTATGCCGTCAAATATGCCTCTGCATTTTACGGGCCTTTCAGAGAAGCGGCCGACTCGGCGCCGAAATTCGGGGACCGGACAGCATACCAGATGGACCCTGCAAACGCCCTCGAGGCCATCAAAGAGGCCCGCCTCGATATGGAAGAGGGGGCCGACATGATCATGGTCAAACCTGCTCTGCCCTATCTGGACATTGTCAGGCGGGTCAGGGAGGAATGCCTGCTTCCCCTGGCGGCCTATAATGTGAGCGGGGAGTTCGCCATGATCAAGGCCGCTGGACAAAGGGGTTGGATCGATGAAAAGCGGGCCATGATGGAATCGCTCGTGTCCATCAAACGCGCGGGAGCCGATCTGATCATCACCTATTTTGCCAAGGAGGCGGCCCGAATCCTGTGAAAAACGGACATCCCCACAACCAAGGACCCCGGCTGGTGGCCTGGGAGGTCACCAGATCATGCAACTTGAATTGCGTCCACTGCCGGGCATCGTCTGATCGCGGTCCCTATCCCAACGAGCTGGATACAAAAAAGTGCATGGAGATACTGGGTCAAATCGCAGCCGAGGGTAAACCGATCGTCATCCTTACGGGCGGCGAACCCCTGCTGAGAGAAGACATCTTCGACCTGGCTCGGTATGGCACGAACCTGGGCCTTCGAATGGTCCTCGCCACCAACGGGACCCTGATGACGCCCCGGATCGTCGAGGCTATGAAGGACTCAGGGATCAAACGGGTCAGTATCTCTCTGGACGGACCCAATGCCGAGGAACATGATGCCTTCAGAAAGGTGCCCGGAGCCTATGACGGTGCTCTCAAGGGCATTGAGCTGTTAAGAGAGGGCGGTGTCGAATTCCAGGTCAATACCACCGTGACGCGGCACAACATAGGGCACATACACGAAATGCTCGATCTGGCCATTTCTCTTGGGGCCGCGGCCCACCACATCTTTCTGCTTGTACCGACAGGCCGGGCCAGGGATATGCTCGACCAGGAGATTGACGCCCGGGAATATGAAAAGGTATTACACTGGTTTTATAATAAAGGGAAAGAGGTCCCCATCCACCTCAAGGCGACCTGTGCGCCTCATTATTACAGGATCCTGCGGCAAGAGGCCCACAGGAGGGGCGAAAAGGTGGATTTCGAGACTTACGGCCTGGATGCGGTGACTCGAGGGTGTCTGGGAGGAACGGCCTTCTGTTTTATCGGCCATGACGGTGTCGTCCAGCCCTGCGGATACCTGGAAATCAACTGCGGAGATCTCAGTGTCTCCTCCTTTGAGGATGTCTGGAGGAACTCGGATGTCTTCAAAAAACTCAGGGACTTTTCAGAGTATAAGGGAAAGTGCGGCCGTTGCGAGTTTTTAAGGGTATGTGGTGGGTGCCGAGCCAGGGCCTATGAGGCCACAGGCGATTTCATGGCCGAAGAACCCCTATGCCTTTACCAGCCGGCTCGGGAGTCGAATCATGGATGACACGGATCGCCTTATCATCAATGAAATCCAGTCGGATTTTCCTATCCATCCGAGGCCTTTCGATGTGTTGGGCGCACGCCTAAATCTGTCCGGATCGCAGGTGATGGAGCGGATCCGAGCCCTGAAGCAGGAAGGCGTGATTCGGCGTATCGGGGGCAATTTCAATTCAAAGCGGTTGAACTTTTGCAGCACGCTCTGCGCTGCAAAGGTGCCTGATGAAAATCTCGATCAGTTTGTGGAAACTGTGAACAGTTATTCCGGCGTGACGCACAATTATCTGAGGAAGCATGAATACAATGTGTGGTTCACCTTTATCGGTCCCGATATGGCCTCTGTAGATCAAGCCTTGAAGACCATTTCAGAAACCACAGGGGTGACGGAGATTCGCAATCTCCCCGCCGTCAGGACCTTTAAGATCAAAGTGGATTTCCCCGTCTAGGAATCTTCTTCCTCATACATAGAGATGAGACGTTCCAACTCATCCTCTGTGATCTTCCCCGCCTCCAGGAGGAGATCTCCAATCCCATCTTCCCTAAGTTCATCAATGGCCAGTATGGCCTTGTTTGTCTTGGACATGGTGCTGAAGATGGTATATTCGAGTGTCATGTGCGATTTTTTGAGGAGCTTCACGGAGTTATCGATCACAATGAAGTGGTAGTTCAGGGCGGCATACCCCACCCCTGCAATGACGCCCAGAAGCAACATCTTCTTTAAAAAAGCCATAGGGAAATCCTTTTCATCTTTTCCATCCAGAGAACCGGACGCACCCCCTCAGAGGCTCAGTAAAATAGAGGACGCCGGCTGGGGCTCATTCGTCGGCATCAGAGGCCGTGTGGAGGGGAACTTACCAGGTTTCCCGTGCCAGGTCAACCCAGGATTTTTGTATGATCTTCAGATGGATATGGAATCAGAAGGGTTCATCGTGAATAAAGAAGCTCAAGGAAGACCAGGATGTCCCCATTCTCCCTTGATGCGTGCCGAAGTGAGATCCCGCGCGGATGATGACAAATTTTGTCTCTTTGGATGACGTTTTTTGTCATTTCAGGCCTTTGAGGGATGTGTCTTTTCAATGGAGATGCAAAATAATGTTGAAAATTAAGGGAGATAGAAAAAACGGAATGCATATTGCTAAAGAGTGAGCATGCGGCACCGGGGAAACGCGGCTCAGAGGGACGGACAAAAGGGACAACGTTGGTTCCATGGAGAAGGAGAAAGGACATGAAGATTATTCTCAGAATCTTTGAATACAAGGACACGATTGAAAGGGAGTTTGCCACGCTTGAGGAGGCCCAGAAAATTCTGGGTCATATGAACGATAAAAATCCCAATTTGAGGATAGAGCCGTATCTTGAAGTGGATGATCATTGCATTCTGGGGATAGCCCCCGCACATTGATCACGATAGAGCTGATATCAACGATAAATTTTCCTGCTCATCCGGGCCCCTTTCGCAAGCGTATCTGGAAAAGGGGTACGGAATTTTTTGGTGCCGGACCGGAAATGTCCACAAGCCAGTGCGTCTCCTCCCGCAGCGCAGGAGAAGACGCATTTTGCCCTGACCATAGTTGTCTTCTTCTCTCAGGCCTCTTTCAGCGCCTCCAGTACCCTTTGGGGGGTAAGCGGAATACGCCTGATCCTTACACCTGTTGCGCTGAAGAAGGCGTTTGCAACGGCAGGCGCCAGGGGCGGGACACCGGGTTCGCCGATGCCGCCTATCGAATCGTTGCTGTTCACGATGTGCACATCGATCTCGGGCACCTCGCTCATGCGGAGGATGCCGTAGTCGTCAAAATTGGAGGACTTCACGCCGCCGTCGGCGAATATCACTTCTTCCTTCAATGCGGTGCTCAAGCCATTGATAATACCGCCCTGGATCTGCGCCTCGACACTATCCGGGTTCACGGCCAGCCCGCAGTCGACTGCGGCGACGACTCGATGGACCTTCAATCTGCCGTCCTTTTCATTAACAGAAACCTCGGCCACCTGGGCCACATAGCTTCCCATACATCGGTGCTGCGCAATCCCCAGGCTGTGCCCTCCGGGTACAGGTTTTCCCCATCCCGCCTTTTCGGCGGCGACCTGAAGGACCCGCTGCGCCCGTCTGCTTTCCTTCAAAAGCCCCAGGCGAAACTCAACGGGATCCTTGCCTGCGGCATGGGCAAGTTCGTCCATAAAGCACTCGGTCACGAATGCATTGGGAGCGTTTTGGACCGATCGCCATGGATCTACGGGCATAGGTAATGCCGAGATAAGAAATTCGATATAAAGATTCGGAATCTCGTAAAAAATGTTGTTTCCATCAGGGGAGCCGGGGAAATCCACAAGCCCCCACAGGCTCATGATGTCGACCCCGTCCTTGATTCCCTGAGGAGCGATGTCCTTCATGATGGATTCGGCCACCACCTTGTGGGACCACCCGATCAACTGACCTTGGCCGTCCAGGCCGGCCTCGATTCTGTGACAGGTTGCGGAACGGAATCGGTCATATTTGATGTCCTCTTCCCGGCTCCAGACCACCTTGACGGGTTTCCCGCTCGCCTTGGAGGCGATGACCGCCTCGACCACGAAATCCGGGGTTGCACGTCTTCCAAGTCCGCACCCCAGGTAGGTCGTGTGGATATGGACCTTCTCCGGGGGCAATCCTGAAACCTGCGAAGCGACCATCTGAGCAACCGTTTGGCCCTGGGTAGGCACCCAAATGTCACATCGATCCTTTTGGACATAAGCCGTGCAATTGATCGGTTCCATGGTCGTATGGGCGACATAGGGCACAAAATAGGTTGAGTTGACCTTCTTGGCGGCTCCTTCCAGTGCCTTCCCGGCGTCACCTCTTTCCATGGCCTTTGAACCGGGTTTGTCCAGTTCCTCCATGAAGGTCTTTTCAATATAGTCGTTGTCCATCTGGGGATGAGTCCCCTTGTCCCACTTTACATCGAGGGCTTGACGACCCTTCCATGCGGCATCCAGGGATTTCGCACAGACCGCAATCCCCATGGGCGTGGGAACGACCCTGGCGACGCCCTTGACTTGAAGCGCGGCATTTTCATCAAATGAAGCCGGTTTTGCTCCATAGGCCGGCGGCCTGGCGAGGGCGGCGTAATGCATATCAGGGACGGTGACATCGAGGCCGAAAACGGCGGAGCCATTCACCTTGGAAGGGATATCCAGTCGCGCCAGGGGCCTCCCGATATATCGGAAGTCTTTTGGGTCTTTCAGCGGCGCGTCCTGGGGAACCTCGAGTCTTGCCGCTTCAAGGCAGAGCTGGCCATAGGTTTGTTTGTGGGAGCTCTTCTTGTGTATGACGCTCCCGTTAATCGCCTTACACTCGTTTTCCGGAACCCCCCAGTTCGTTGCCGCGGCCTTTACGAGCATGGCACGGCCTGCCGCGGCCGCCTTGCGCAAGGGTTCATAAAACATCCTTATACTCGCGCTTTGCACGGTGATCTGCAGTTGCAAATAGGGGTGGGGGTTAATATATTCCTTGGCGGCCGGACCCTGACGAACCCGGACGTATTCCCAATCCGCTTCGAGTTCGTCGGCCACGATCATGGAAAGGCCGGTGTGCGTGCCCTGCCCCATTTCGGATGCACCGAGACAAACAGTAACGATGTTATCAGGGGTGATTTCGTACCACAGGTTGGGTTTAAAGGCCTTGAGCGAATCCCTATCCTGTGAGGCATTGAGCAGCCTGAAACCAAGAGGGCTTACAGAGACGGCGATGGTCAAACCACCGGCCGCCAGTGAGCCCTTTAGAAAGGTCCGTCTCGTCATGGATGTCTTCATGTCTTCAGCCCTCCTTTCCTGTCATCTGCACAGCGGCGTGGATGCCCTTCTTGATGCGCGAATGGGTTCCGCATCGGCAGATGACGTCATCCATCCGGTCGATGATCTGCTCGGCGCTCGGGGTGGGCTTTTCCGAGAGGAAAGAGGCTACCTGCAACATCACGCCGGGCTGGCAGTACCCGCACTGGACAACCTGTTCTTTGATCCAGGCCCTCTTCACAGGGTGACTTTCCGGGAGACCTTCGATGGTGGTGATCTCTTTCCCCTCCACGTCTGCGACGGAGACTGTGCAGGAGCGTTCGGCCTTGCCGTCTACGAGGACCGTGCACGCCCCGCACTCACCGATCCCGCAGCCGTACTTGGTGCCCGTCAACCCCAAGTTGTCCCTGATCACCCAGAGGAGTGTAGTGTCGGCCGGTACCTCTACTTTGTAAATCTTCCCATTGACCTTGAGCGAAATCATAGGCTTTCCCCCTTCCCAATAAGGTTTGTTGTATCTGTAAGAGAGCGACCAACATGACGTCCTGTGCGTCATATCTGCACGGGGCCTGAAAACACGAGCCTACGCAGTATAAAGCACTGCAGAAAATAGGGTGGAAGCACACCTGCCGCTTTAGGGTCTCGAAGCGGCTCAAATGGCCAGAAGCATAGAACCTCCCAGGTCTTCGCGCACATGACATGAGTTGAAGAGGACACCATGGAGACCTGGATTCTATACGAATGGGGTAACAGCCCAAAGAGGGCGGATTTCGGTGCAGGGGGCGTTCAGACAGTGCGTATTTTCCGTGTCATAAGGAGTAGAACGACCGGTTCAGGGAAAGGTGAGATCGGATGCCTTGAAACGGTACCCGCCCTGTTTCATTATCCACAGGGATGGATCGATGTCAATGGAGAAATCCGAATCAGTCCATGGCTTCGTCTTTGACAGCCATGACATGGGCGTTGGGGATATTCCATTTTTGGCCTAAAGGTGTTACATTGCGCCTTTAATGAAAGGAGGGGTTATCCTGACGCAGGCTCTACCGGCTGTGTTCATACCTACGCAATTTGCAGGTAGGGGGATGAAGAGTGGCCGCCACTCGGCCTCATGCCTGAGAAGAACAGGATGTTCCGGTTATCTTTGTGTGACTTGTCACGTCGGTTATAAGCTACCTATGGAGCTTTTAAATTCAATCAACAGTTACGGTGAGGCAAACAGAGGCATGCCTCTGCTTCGTCAACCGTCAGGAGAGGAGATCATATGGCAGACAAAACAGCGGACTTAGCGGGACCGGGAATAGGCAATTACGATGACCTGGCGGGAGAATTGCCCGATGACTACGAGGCCCTTCTCTCGCCAATGGAAAGAATGAAGGCCGTCTTTGCAGTGAAAAACTACATCGAGGCGAATCTCTGCAAAGAACTCAACCTGCAAATGGTGCAGGTCCCCCTCATTGTTGACAGGCACAGCGGCATCAACGATTATTTGGATCGCGATGGGTCTCGTACACCTGTGGATTTTTCCTGCGGGCTGGGACTCGAAAGACCTTTGCAGGCCCAAATCGTCCAGGCCGCCACCAAATGGAAACGGATGGCCCTCCGGCAATTTGACTGCAGGGTGGGCGAGGGCATCTGCACAGACATGAGGGCCGTGCGCAAGGACTATTTTCTCGATCACGACCACAGCGCCTATGTGGACCAGTGGGACTGGGAGTTGGCGATAACCCCGGAAGAGCGGACCCTTGACTTTATCAAGGATATCGTCAGAAGGATATGGAAGGTCATCTGGGGCGCCGGCAACATGGCCCAGGAAATGTTTCCCCGGCTCAGGACACCCAAGTATCCGGCCATCCCGGAAGAAATCGCATTTTTCCACGCCGAGGAGATCCTTGCCTTTTACCCGGACCTGCTGAGGAAACAACGGGAGAATCGGATTCTCCTGGACAAAGCCCCCGCGGTCTTTATCCTCGGCATCGGCTGGCCTCTGAGGGACGGATACCCGCATGAGATGCGCGCAGCGGATTACGACGATTGGGTCACGGAGACTATCGTGAAAAACGGTGAGCAGTATCATGGATTGAACGGCGACATCCTGGTGTGGAACCCCGTGACCAGACGGCGCCACGAGTTGTCGTCTATGGGGATACGGGTCACCAAGGAGACCCTCAGGATCCAGCTCAAGATGTCAGGTCAGGAGGATTTTCTTGGCCTTCCGTATCACCAGGCCATTCTCAACGACCGGATCCCACTCAGTATCGGAGGGGGAATCGGGCAGGCCAGGACCTTCATGTACCTGTTGCGCACCGCTCACCTAGGCGAGGTCACCGTCTCTGTCTGGCCAAAGGCGCTCAAGGATATCTGTGAGAAGAAGAACATACACGTACTCGAGTAGCATCCGGTGTCGATAAAGACAGGTCGGCCCGCGGGAGGATTTATGCGACAAGACGGATGCGTTTTGCCGTGGGTTTGGTTTGCGCTGATATTTATGAAATCTACGAAACAATGAGGGGGAGGGTAGTAGTGCCTGATGTGAGTTTAAAAAAAATAGAACAAAGCATCAAGGATAGAAAAGAATTACATCTCACTTTTCTCAAGAATGTCAAAACATACAGACCACTTCTGAAGCTGGAAGAGAAGGCGTTTAGCGATGGCGTTTTAGAGAAAAAAACAAAAGAATTGATGGCCTTATCGATTTCCATCGTGACCAAATGCGAACCATGTATGGAATGGCACCTTGATCAAGCCTTACAGGCAGGAGCAAGAGATGAGGAGATCTATGAAACCATTGATGTGGCGATTGAGATGGGCGGAGGTCAGGCCGGGGCATATGCGCGTTTTGTCTTGAAGGCTCTGGAATATTTCAAGGAAAAGAACCAAAGGAATAGCCAGAGGGTTTGAAATATTCCGCAAACGGCATTGAAAGACGATTCGCCTATTGTGGAATTCGAAGGAATGCCACTACAATGGTTGAAAAGTCACAGCAAAGGCACATCATCCATCTGGATATGGACGCCTTCTATCCCTCTGTTGAGGTTTCGGATAACCCGGAGCTGAAAGGAAAGCCGGTGATCGTGGGCGGCAGCCGGGAAAGGGGGGTGGTGTCGTCTGCGTCATACGAGGCCCGAAAATTCGGCGTCCACTCCGCTCAACCCATAGCCACAGCCTTGCGTCTTTGCCCCGAAGGGATATTCCTGCCGGTCAGGATGGCGAGGTACAAAGAGGTTTCGGGCCGGATATTTGAGATCTTCCGTCGTTTCACCCCATTGGTGGAACCCCTCTCCATAGATGAGGGCTTCTTGGACGTCACCGGCTCAATTCGTCTTTTCGGGCCTCCGGCGAAGATTGCCAGAAGCATCAAGCAGACAGTCCTTAAAGAGACCGGGCTGACGGTTTCCGCCGGTGTCGCCCCTTCAAAATTCGTGGCAAAGATCGCTTCAGATGCTGATAAGCCTGACGGTTTAACCGTTATCCCCCGAGACAAGGTGAGGGATTTTCTTGACCCGCTCCCCATAGAAAAGATGTGGGGCGTCGGGAAGGTGACGCAGCAGGCCTTGGCCCGTCTCCATATCCGTACTTTCAAGGATCTGAACCGAACGCCGGTTGAGGTCCTGGAGAAAGCCTTCGGCAGGCACGGGGTCAAGATGCATCTGTTGTCCATGGGAGCAGATAAAAGGGATGTTGTGCCGCAGCACGAAGCAAAGTCCATAGGTCACGAGGAGACATTCGCTGAGGACATCCTTGATCCGGATGCCGCCAGAAGGGAACTCCTGTCCCTGGCATACAGGGTGGCGCGAAGGATGCGCCGGGAGGGTAGGGAAGGCGGAACCGTTACACTGAAGGTGAAATACAGTGACTTCAGGCTCGTGACCCGCTCGATCACCCTGAAGGATCGCACTGACGATGCCCAGGAAATATACGCGACAGCCTGCAGCCTCATGGAGAAGACCTCGGCAGGCAGGAGGCCCGTCCGGTTATTGGGCATTTCGGTGTCTCATTTCAGTCCAGAGACAGAAGCGCAGCTATCTCTTTTTTCACAGAAAGAACAGCACGGAGGCAAAAAAGAATTGCATGCCGCCCTGGATTTCATAGAAGAGAAATTCGGGAACAAGGGCATTCGGCCGGGCACACTTCTCAAAAGATAGGTCCCCTTATTGGTGTCCAAAACAAGTCTATTTTCTGCACGGGATAGTGTTAAACCAGGCACTTGGAAATGCAAAACAGTCATCTCCGCATTGAGGTTTCCACCCAGGCAGCGGAAAGCGGGGACCGGGATTTTCTCGGAGCGGGCGTATTTTGGACCTGAATCAGGACAGATGAAGGGCCAAAATCCCGCAGCGACCGTAGCCACGGATGGCGGAGGGAGCGTAGCGGAGAGAACATGCCGATCCCTGCTTGGAGCGGCACAATCTATTCTGGACAAGAGTGAGGTCCCTTTGATTCCAAAGAGAACGGCAAAAAGACTGTGGCCCTTATGCCCGACACGCCGATGAGGTTGCATCGAGGCAGGTCCCCAAACGGCATAAAATGAAAAAATCACCCTAAAAACCGCCGGAATCCGTCCGTGGTGCGGCCACGGCGGGGCGGATTTTCCTTCTCCGGTGTTCCATCCTGACTATCGCGAGACATCGTATCGCCGTCCGGCCCATTTGAACGCTTCCATCACCAGCAGCACCACCAGCGCCAGCGCCAAAAGCAGCAGCCACTGCCTGAAACTTACCGGCGCTGTTCCCAGGATAGTCTGCATAAAGGGCAGGTACAGGCTCAGTACATGGATGCCCTGGGCCGCCAACACCCCGAAGACCAGGATGAGATTGCGCCGCAAGGGAACCTTCAGGGCGGATACCGACTCGGATCTGCAGTTGAACACATGCACGTTCTGGAGGAGGACCATGAAAAGCAGGACCAGGTTGCGGGCCGCGGCCTCGTCCATCATTTCCATGCGCACCGCCCAGTACCAGAATCCGAGGGCCAGAGCCCCGATGGTCAGGCCTGAAACAACGGTCTGCCAGACCATCTGTGGATTGAAAATGGTCTCATCCGGTCTGCGCGGCCTGCGCCGCATGGCACCCGGCTCGCCGCCTTCAAAGGCCAAGGCCACATCCTGGATGCCGTTGGTGACCAGGTTGAGCCACAGCAACTGAACGGCCAGCAGCGGAATGGGCAGACCCGCCAGGATCGAGGCGACAAACATCAGCACTTCGGCTGCGCCGGTGGAAATGAGAAGGTAAATGACTTTGCGCACGTTGTCGTAAGCAAACCTTCCTTCTTCAACACCGGCGACAATGGAGGCGAAGTTGTCGTCGACCACGATCATGGACCCCACCTCCTTGGCCACGTCCGTTCCCGAGCCCATGGCCACGCCGATATTGGCACGGCGCAGGGCAGGGGCGTCGTTGACCCCGTCACCGGTGACCGCCACGAATTCCCCCCGACGTATCAGGGCGTTGACGATCTCGAGCTTCTGGGTCGGCGACACCCTGGCAAACACATGGGATGAAGAAACCAGTTTTTCAAAGGCAGGGCTGTCCGGGCTGCCACTCTCGCTCAACTGCATGCCGGTGACCACCGACTCATCGGCGCCGGCCAGACCCAGTTCTCCTGCTATGGCGCCGGCCGTCGCGGGATGGTCCCCTGTGATCATCATGACCTGGATACCCGCCGTCTTGCAGGTCTTTACAGATTCAGGGACCTCCGGCCGCAAGGGATCGATGAACCCCACCAATCCATGAAAGAGCAGCCCGGAAAGGGATGGATCTTCCGTCGGGCGCCCGCTTCCGGTAAAATGCGTTTCACCGCCGGCAACGGCCAGCACGCGATTCCCGTTTTCCGCCAGGGCTTGGGCCCGGCGCTGAATGCCCTCCCGGTCGAGGTCCTTCGGTTGCCCATCGATGATCATATGACTGCAAAAATCCAGGATGGTTTCCACGGCTCCCTTGACGGCCACCCGCCCGGTTCCATTTTGTTCATAAAAGACGGCCGAAAACTTGCGCTCGGATTCATAGGGGATTTCGTCCGTCACCCGGACCTGCTGTTTTATCTCTTCCGGGTGCAGGCCCAGTTTGTAACCCATGGCCAGAAAACCCACATCCATGGCGTCACCGTGGTGCTTCCAGTCGCCATCTTCCTGGACAAGAGAGCCCTCGTTTGCCAGGATCGCCAGTTCGGTCAACCGTTGCAGCTGATCTCGATCGGTTTCGGAAATTTCCCCGCCGTCTTCGACTGTCGAAACACCTCCGTCGCCGTTGTAGCCCTCGCCTGAAAGACTGAAAGTATTCCCATCCGCCAATGCAATGACGCGGGCCGTCTGCTGGTTGACCGTCAAGGTTCCGGTCTTGTCGCTGGCGATCACCGTACAGCTGCCCAGGCTTTCCACGGCGGTGAGTTTGCGCACGATGACGTTACGGTCGGACATCCGCTTGGTGGCGATGGAAAGGGCCACGGTCAAGGCAACCGGCAGTCCTTCGGGGATGGCCGAAACCGCCAAGGCCACCACGAAAAAAAAGATGGAGGCGACATCCTGGCCCTGGGTCCACAGGAAAAACGCCAGGCAGGCGCTGATTACAAGCACCAGAACGCTGATGTGTTTGACGAAGCGCTCCATCCGCAGCACGAGCGGGGGCTTGCCGCTTGCCGATTCGGTCACGGTTTGGGCGATGACGCCTACCTGGGTTTCGGTTGCGGTGCCGACTACGATCCCGATTCCCCGGCCTGAGGTGATGGTCGATCCGGCAAAGGCCATGTTCCGGCGGTCTCCGACACCGGTCTCCTCCGGCAAGGCGTCTGTGGCCTTTTCAGAAGCCATGGATTCACCGGTCAGAAAGCTTTCGTCGGCGGCGAGGGCGTTGGTTTGCACCAGGCGCAGATCCGCAGGCACCTTGGTGCCCGATTCCAACAACACGATGTCGCCCGGCACCACCGCGTCGGCGGGGATCTCCTTCTCCTTGCCGCCACGGCGCACCCGCGCCTTGATCTTGAGGAGACGCTGCAGGCCGGCGGCGCTCTTTTCAGCCTGATACTCCTGGTAGGCCCCCAGGCCGCTGTTCAAGACAATAACAATCAGGATGAACACGGCGTCGGCGGCTTCCCCGATGGCAACGGATGCCAGGGCCGCAGCCACCAGGATGAAGATCAGGGGGTTGAGCACCTGCTGGAGGAGGATGGCCCAGATTGTCGGCGGCTCCTTGGCAGGCAGCGTGTTGGGTCCGTATTGCCTGAGCCGTCTGTCCGCCTCATGGTCGTCCAGTCCCTCCGGTAAGGATTGCAGCTCCTCGTAAACATCCTGTTCATCGTAGGCGTGCCAATGTTCCTCGTACAACCGCCCGCCATGTACTTTTTGCTTCATAAGCACCTCTCCGATCATCGCTTCAAGCTTTTGAAGAATGAAAAAGATGAAAAGCGAGCACTTTGCGATGGATCCTTTATTTTCCCCAGAGCACGTCAAACACCTGCCCGAGGAGCAGATACATCATGCCGGTGATGATAAAGACCATCAGAATGTTGAAGATAAATCCGGCACGAGCCATTTGCGGTATGGTGATCAGTCCGCTGCCATAGACAATGGCATTCGGCGGGGTGGCCACCGGGAGCATGAATGCACAGCTTGCGCCGACGGCGGCTGGAATCACAAGCAATAAAGGGTCCTGATCCAGGGCGGTGGCCGCCGAGGCCAGGACTGGCAAAAAGGCAGCTGCCGTGGCCGTGTTGCTGGTTATTTCCGTGAGGAAAATGATAACCAACAGTGAACATAGGATCAAAAAAATGATCGGCAACCGGCCGAGACCACTGAAAGACATGCCGATCCAGTCCGCCAAACCGGTATCGGTTATTCCCGCCGCCAGGCTCAGTCCTCCCCCAAACAACAACAATACCTGCCAGGGCAGTTTTTTGGCATCCTGCCAACGCAGGACAAATTCTCCCCTTTTAAAATCCACGGGCAGTAGAAACATTACGATCGCAGCGAAAATTGCGATGCCGGTATCGGAAATATTCGGGATGTGGTCTTCGAGCAGCGGTCGGGTCATCCAGAGAACAGCCGTTGTCGTGAAGACGATAGCCACCATGACTTCAGCTCTTTGCATGGCGCCGGCCTGTTGAAGCTCCCTGGAGATCATCTCAGCGCCTTTGGGGATTTCTTTCAGACGCAGCGGGAAAACGATCCGGGTCAGCACCAGAAACACAACCGGCAATGAGACGGCCACGATGGGAACGCCGATCATCATCCACTGCCCGAACCCGATTTCCACTTCGTGGTTGTCGAGCATGTAGGCGGCCATCAGGGCGTTCGGCGGTGTGCCGATGAGCGTTCCTATCCCTCCGATATTACATGCATAAGCGAGACACAACAACATCACTATCGAAAAGCGGGAATCCAACCGGTCCTTTTCCATCACCTTTTCGTCTTCAACCAATGAAATGATGGACAGGGCGATCGGCAGCATCATCATGGCAGTGGCCGTATTGCTCACCCACATGCTCAGAAAGGCCGCCGCCGCCATGAAACCGAGGATGATCGACGTGGGGCGGGTACCGACGCGGCTGACGATATTCAGTGCAATGCGGCGGTGCAGCCGGGTCCGCTCCATGGCGAGCGCAATGATGAATCCGCCCATGAAAAGATAGATCAAGGGGTTGGCAAAGGGACGGGTGGCCTCGGCCACCGATCCCACCTTCAACACTGGAAACAGGACAATGGGCAGCAATGCGGTGGCGGGAATGGGAATCGCCTCAGTCACCCACCATGTGGCCATAAACAGCGCGACACCCGCCACCGACCAGCCCTCAGGGGGCAGCCCGTCTGGAGCCGGTATCAGCAAAATGATCAGAAAGAGCGCCGGTCCTAGAAACAGTCCCACCTGCTGCCGCATGCCGTATCCATGACCGGATTTTTCGGACATCGCACCCTCTTTCTGTTTATCTTCACGGGTTCGCGGTCATATACTCCAGCTTCACCCTTGACGCCCTGGATCTGCGGAAAAGAAAACGGCGTACAGATCAAGGGATTCGTCTTATATGTCTGATATTCAAATGATTTGTCTGTAATCAGGCCAGAATCCCTTGAGACCGGCAACAGACATTTTGTCGAAACCTCCGAGATTTCTCTGGAGACGATGTGAGGGCGTGCATTAAACTCCCCCCCCGTTCCCGTCCGGACAACAGAGACAAGAATAACCGAAATTCTGTAAACCTGCAATGGGCCTGATGTCCGGCTCGGTGTGTCCGGCCTATCTTTCGCTGAAGGCGGGAGGCCATGTGACCATCAGACCAACCCACATTTCGGCCGGTAAAATCCCCTTGCGTGTTCTTGAACGAACAGGTAAAAGGTTAGGTCCACTGATTCCAACATGCAAAGAGGTTTCCATCGTCTCCGATTCCAATCAGTGGGTTTGAGCGGGCCGGGACAGGAAGTGAATGTGGGTAAACTTTTGCGACAAAGTGGCCGGGCCTTGCCCATTTTGGTGGAAGACATTTGCACACCTACAGGCTTTTTTCGCGATACCATACAGCCGGATGCCTGAAGTAGTGGGTCGTGGATCCGTGCCGAATCTTGGCGCGGAGTTTGCATCGAACAAATAAAAAATCAGCCGCATTAAGGCTCCAAAAAAGTATTCATATCCGACAAACTCATTTTGTAATGAAACGGGGGTGTTATGAGAAGGATTGCGCTATTATCGGTGTTATTATTTGCGGTGTCCATTTTTGCTGCAATTGCGGTGATGGTAAACCCTGCAGATGCCAATGTAACATCACAGGTTGTTTGCTTTAAAGGAACTTTCGAACGCACAACGGGAAAACCCAAACCTGACAGTATGATGTTTTCAAGCATTGAAGCACTTGCCACGGTAAGGGTCTATAACGACGGGTGGCTGGACCGTGCGAGTGCGGCCCAAGTGATGATTAACGAGGAGCTCGTTTTTCAGCCTAATGATTTTAACCGAAAGGTGTCATATCTGGAACGCCCGGTATATCTTCTGGAAGGTGACAATACTATTTCCGTAAATTTGATGGGCATGCCCGGGGCAACACTGACAGTCGAGATAGTACGGGATATTCAAGCAGAGGCCATAAATGGAACTGTGAACCTGCCATCAAAAATCCGTCCGGAGAGACTGCAAATACAAACCCCCTTTGCAACCGCGTCACCTGCAAAAGATGGTACTTTTGAGATCACCGCTCAATCAGCAGGCCCTTTTTTTGTAACCGCCCTCCTCGACACTGAGTTGATCGCCATATCCCTTTTTAACCCTGAAACACACAACTACACGCTTTCCTGTAAGAGCACGGCCGTGACCCTCAGCATGATCAAGGGTCTGACCATAACCATGCCCATGAATCTTCTGGAAGAACTTACCGAGATTGCGGAAGAACTACCGCAGATCGAGACATTAGCCGGGATCATATGCTCTGAGCTTGAAGATCGAACAGATGTCCTTTCCCAGCCGAGTGAAGATTTCCAGGATGCGCTGGTTGAGGCAACTGAAGCTCTGCTTGATGCTGTTTATCAAATTTCTTTGCAGGCACAGTAACGTATAGGGAGGACGAGCATGAAAAGAAACTTCTTTGTTATTGTATTTCTGGTCGCCTTTGGTCTTATTTTGCAGCAATCGGCCGTTGCCCTGATCTTCTTGGAACAGCCTGAGGCCAATTTGGTTGGGTTCACGATCACTGACAACGACGGGTTCCCGCTGAATGAAGATGATCCCGATGACACCGATCAACCCTATCGTGCCGACGATCCGAATGTATTTGTCGCGCAAGTCACCAACGAAGCCCGCAGGTGGGTCGGAGTTTATGTCGACCGCATAGCGGGAGGGCAGTCAGCCGTCTTTATTGACAACGGAAAGAACGATCAATTCATCCGGCCGGTCAGTGACCGACTTTCGATATCGACCTTGCTTGATTACTTCAAAGAGGTCTTGACCGGAGAGACCAACAGCAGGAGATATCTCCTCCCCCTGCCCGAAGGAATGAAACCCGGTGATGAAGCCTCGTTCCGAATCAAGGTGCTCGGTCCCTCCTGGGGCGTCAGTCCACTGCCATTTTATCTGACGGGTCCTGATGCACCGGATGAAGCCCCTTACCTGGTTTCTGCTCTGGCCTATACGCTGCTCGACACGGTTGTCTGGCCTGCTGTCAAACTCATTTTGCCCATGGCCGGAGACCAAACCGAACTGATCACTCAAACAGGGGAGCAGTATATAGCGTGGTTCGGCCAAAATGAGATAAAGCTGTTAGATTTGTGGGAGAAAGGCGAGTATTCAAACATCCTCTGGGAGGTTTTTAAATTTATCGGAAGTGACGCGATGGCTGAAATTCTAAAAGCAAACAGTCAAAATGCAGAATCCCTTGCCGCATCGCTGTTAAAACTGGAGGATATCATCAAGGAGCCTTTATTTATAGGCTCGATATTTGATACGGTCCTTGACTGGGCGCAAACGGATTGGGAAACCATTGCAAATGTCTATTTTGTCTACCCGAAGATCGAAGAAATTGTTCCTGGCTTCGCCGTTGCCGGAGATCAGATTGTAATCAACGGTAAGGGGTTCGACCCTTATGATCCGCACAACAACAAGGTGTTTTTTACCACACTCAATGAATCCGGTACGCCGGTCACCACTCTGGAAGCGACTTCTTTTTCGGTTCTCTCTGAAGAGAGCATTGAAGTCATTGTGCCTGATGACTACCATCCGGGCCCTATCGTAGTCTCGGTGAGTGGGTATTTCAGCAACAGTGATGTGGGGTTAGGTGATCGCTGTGAACTGGTCATAACCGAGCCACAGGACAACGCCACAGTCAATGGCACCATTACAATTGCGGCGAGCGTGATAAATCCGCCGACCCCATTTCCCTACACAACCGCTGTTCTGCTGGTGAACGGCGAGAAGAAGGAAGAAAAACAGGTCAGTTCTCCTGACTTATCATTTACCGCTGACACAGGTTCCTGGGGGGCTGGAGACCATTTCATCGAGGTGCGTCTTACAGTCAACGGCCAAGCCTTGAGCAAAACGTTGCATGTCACTGTTCAGGAAACAGCAACGTGGTATCCCCCCGAGAACCAAATTCTATCGAGTCAGGAGTATAGGGTTTCTTATGGTACTTATGGCAAGAAAGAGATAAACTTCTCAACCTCAACGGGCGGCGAGCTTTATATTAAAATCACCCCGAAGGATTCCGATACCAGGCTTCAAGCTTACATTTACGGCATCGGTGACGGAGGTACATGCTCTGATACATTAGTATCTAACACCTCTCTTCCCGGTGAGCCGGTTGTTCTTGTCTTTGATTTGGATAAAATGTATCTAGGCGACGGTCCAACGGATGGAAAGTGTGTATATCAAGGCGGGAATTATATAAGGCTGACAATATATACGACTTACTATACGCAGAATAACAGACTTGTGACTGTGGAGATGGCCTGGCCTAAATGAAGTGATGGGCCTTATTGCTTCTTAAGGTAAGCCTCTGTGATTTGGCCTCGACAACCTGGCATGAGCATTTAGGCTGTGCCGAGACCGGAATGGCGGGCCTAGCAGGGTTAAAGGCATTGATCGAAAACTTGCAGGACAAGTGGATCTAGCAGAGTTTTAGGCCAAAGCCAGTGAGTCTGGACACGTGAGTGGGGAACACATAGGGAACACAGAAGGCAAAAATGGGGTTATTAGACAAAAAAGAGCAGGATAGTAATTTCCTAACCTACTCTTATTACTTGATTATTTGGTGGAGCTGGACGGGATCGAACCGACGACCTCATGAATGCCATTC
>JBMNCO010000016.1:0-4187 GCA_049366815.1 Desulfatiglandales bacterium
TCCCCAGAGCGGCGCAGCCGCTTTATATAAAATCGTGAACTGATTTTATTCTCACACCCGTTCGCTATGCTCACTTGAGACGCAGAGTACACAGAGAGCAAATCTAATTTTACATGGTGCTAGATTTCCTTTCGAATTTTTCAAAGGGCTAAAGTGTTACCCTTTTTGTTGTTTTCATTTTTCGCGATTTTCGGAGACTTCCTGGTAAAGATGTGATTTGCCGCTTCGAGGAAGCGTCGGTCCGCTCTTTCCCGGGGTATGCCCCTTCCCTCTAATAGGCGGCCAAAAAGCATCAAGTCCCCGAAATCTTTTCCCAGGCATCCCCCACCCTGAGGATGGTGCCCTCGTCAAAGGGCTTCCCGATGATCTGCATGCCGATGGGCAGGCCGTCTGCCCAGCCGCAATTGACGCTCATGCCGGGCAGCCCGGCCAGGTTCAAGGAGACCGTAAAGACATCCACCAAATACATCTGAAGGGGGTCGTCGATCTTGTCTCCCAGCCTGAAGGGAGGCGTGGGGGTGACGGGGGTGACCATGCAGTCCACCTTCTCAAAGGCCCTGTCAAAGTCCTCCCTGATCAGGGTTCTGACCCGCTGGGCCTTGAGGTAATAGGCGTCGTAGTATCCGGCTGAGAGCACAAAGGTCCCGAGCATGATTCGTCTCTTGACCTCCCTGCCGAACCCCTCCGTCCTCGTCTTTTCATACATTCGGATCAGGCTGTCTCCCTCTTGGAAGGATCTGAAGCCGTACTTGACGCCGTCATAGCGGGCAAGGTTGCTGCTGGCCTCGGCCGTGGCGATCAGGTAGTAGGTGCTGATGGCGTAGGCCGCGTGGGGGAGAGAGACATCGACGATGCGGGCGCCGTTTTTTTCCAGAAGCCCCACGGCGTCCATGATCCTGTCTCGAACGGCCTGATCAAGGCCGTCGACATAGTATTCGGCAGGAAGACCGATACGGAGGCCCTCGACCCCCTTGCCCAGAAAGGTGGAGTAGTCCGGTTTTTCCACATCCACGGAGGTGGAGTCCATGGGGTCATGACCGCAGATGACGTTCAGGAGCATGGCGCAATCCTCCACCGTCCGACCCAGGGCCCCGACCTGGTCCAGAGAAGAGGCGTAGGAGATCAGGCCGTAACGGGATACCCTGCCGTAGGTGGGCTTGACACCCGTGATTCCACAAAAGGCGGAGGGTTGACGTGTGGACCCTCCGGTGTCCGATCCCAGGGCCAGCACGGCCTCTCCGGCGGCCAGGGCGGCCGCAGATCCCCCGCTCGACCCCCCGGGGACATAGTCGTGGTTGAGGGGGTTCCGGGTGGGCGCAAAGGCGCTGTTTTCCGTAGAAGAGCCCATCCCGAACTCATCCATGTTGGTCTTCCCAATCAGGACCGCGCCGCTTTCGAGGACCTTTTTCACGGCCGTAGCATCATAGGGCGGGGTGTAATTGTAAAGGATCTTGGAGCCGCAGGTCGTTCTCACGTCCCGGGTGCAGAGGATGTCCTTGACGGCAATGGGAAGGCCGTTTAGAGGGGAAACGGCCTTGCCTTCCTGAAATCTTTTATCCGCCTGTTCCGCCTGCTCCAGGGCCCTCTCCGGGGTTGTGGTGATATAGGCGTTGACGATGCCTTCTTTATCGTTGATTCTCGCAAGAACGGACTCGGTGATTTCCCGGGAAGTGACTTCTCCCCGTCTGAGCATCTTTGCCAGGTCCGATGCCGTTCGATCGCACAGTTCCATATCTTAACCTTTTGCCAGTGTGGCCTTTTCTTGGAATCTATTGGTGAATCATTGTTAACCGTTTATGAACAGGACCCCGAGGTGCTTTTCCCGTGACCGTGATCACACCTCAGATGATCCTTGGCACCCTGAAAAACCGGTCTTCTCTTCTGGGGGCCTTTGAAAGAATCCCTTCCGTCTCCGCGGGCTCAACCGGTTCGTCCTCACGCCAGGCGTTCTTCAACTGAAGCACATGGCTCATGGGCGGCACATCGTGGGTGTCGAGATTTTTCAGGGTCTCCACGTAATCCAGCACCGCGTTCAGGTCCGTGTGAAGGGAGGCCGCCTCGGTGGAGGAGACATTCAGTCGGGCCAGACTCACGAGATGGTCAAAGTCTTTTCCGGTGATCTTTTGCGCCCCGACCCTGTCTGAAATCGCGGCCTCCCTCTGAGTGCCCCCTTTGGGCGGAGATTTCAAGTCCGTCTGTTTCCCCAAGCCGGATTGAATTTCAGAGAGCCCCAATTCCTTGATCTGCGATGGATCCACGAAAGACGGAGCCTGGCTCAGGGGGCAGAAGGCGCTTCTGTTCTTGGGGAAGGCGATGACCTCACGAATAGAGGAACTCTTCAGGATCATGGCAATCACGCGGTCCATGCCCAGGGCCAGACCGCCGTGTGGCGGGGCCCCGAATTCCAGGGCCCGGAGAAAAAATCCGAACTTGTTCTCGATCTCGTCCTGGTCCAGGGAGAGGGCTTGGAAAATCTTTTTTTGAAGATCCATTCTGTGGATACGGATGCTCCCGCCCCCCAGTTCCTCTCCGTTCATGACCAGGTCATAGGCCCTGGATTTCAGTCGAAGGAGATCTTCCTTGTCGTAGGGGTCAAAATCCGTTCGGTCGGGCATGGTGAAGGGGTGGTGCTGTGAACCGAGCCCGCTCTCCTTCTCCTCGAAGAGGGGAAAATCCGTGACCCACAGGGGGCAATAGCGATCAGGCGGGATCATGCCGAGCCGTTCGGCCATGTGGAGGCGAAGTCTGCCCAGGACCTCATGCATCTGACCCGGTGATCGGTCGGCGATCATGATGAGGACGTCCCCCTCCTGTGCGTCAAAGCACCGGATCAGCCCTTCCAGTTCTTTGGGGCGGAAGAACTGGACAATGTTGGATTCGAGCTTGCCGTTCCGGACCTTCATCCAACTCATTCCTTTGCCGCCGAGGGACGGAACGACCCTGAGGGCGATCTCATTCTGGAGCACATTCTTGCTCAGCACCCCGGCCTGCCCCCTTATGCAGAACCCCTTGATGTGTCCCCCCGCTTCAATAACGCTCTTGAAGATAGCGTAATCCGTATCCTTGAGGCATCCTGTGACGTCCTCAAAGGCCATATCGAAACGCAGATCCGGCCTGTCGGAGCCATAACGCTCCATGGCCTCCTCGTAGGTCATCCTTGGAAAGGGCCGCGTGAGGGCGATGTCCCCGATGGCGAATATGGTGACCGTGAGTTCCTCGATCACATCATAGATGAACGCCTCATCGATAAAGGAGGCCTCCAGGTCCAACTGGGTAAATTCGGGCTGGCGGTTGGGCCGAAGATCCTCATCCCTGAAACACCGGGCGATTTGGAAATACCTGTCGAGACCGCTGAGCATGAGCAACTGCTTGAACAACTGGGGCGACTGGGGAAGGGAGTAGAATTTGCCGGGGTGAACCCGACTCGGCACAAGGTAATCCCTTGCCCCTTCGGGGGTACTCTTGGTCAGGAAGGGCGTTTCAATCTCCATGAAACCTTTCCGATCAAGGACTTCCCTGACGCTCCTGAGAATCTGGTACCGTTTCCTGAAGTTCTCCTGCATGGATGGGCGGCGAAGATCGAGGTACCGGTACTGTAGTCGAAGATCCTCGTCCACCTTGTCGGGATTCGCCTTGATCTCCTCACCAAGGACCATGGCCTTTTCCGAAATCTGGAAGGGCAGGACTCTCGATGCAGACAGTATGGTCAGCGTGTCCGCGACGACTTCGACCTCACCGGTCCTGATGTTCGGATTTTCGGTGCCTCTGGCCCGCGTTGTCACCATCCCTGTCACTTCAACCACATACTCTTCCTTCAGGGACGAGGCCTTCTCGTAGGCCCCTTCATGACCCCTGGGATCAAAGACCACCTGGACAATGCCCCGGATATCGCGAAGATGGATGAACAGGACATTCCCGTGATCGCGAATGGCATCCACCCAACCCATGAGCAGGACGCCCTGCCCTGCATGGGAGAGGTCGATCTCGCCGCAATATACCCTTTCCCGCCATTTTGTCATGACTTGCCTCATAAAAACCTTTTTCCGGACGCTCAAGTTCTTAACTATCTGGAATCACGAACTAGTGCTCATCCGGGGGCATTCCCGGATTCGCGCTAACAGCCCTCAGCGATCAGCCCTCAGCGATCAGCCCTCAGCGATCAGCCCTCAGCGATCAGCCCTCAGCGA
>JBMNCO010000017.1:0-2537 GCA_049366815.1 Desulfatiglandales bacterium
TTAGAATGATTTTTTTTTGCACTCGGAGTGAACAAAAGGATTTGATTCTCCTTGTCTCAGCCCATTTCTATTTCTCAACGCTTCACAAAAAAAAGCAGCACCGGCTGAAGATGAAATACACTTCCGACAGTTCCGATTCTAAGTCCCCTGGGCGATGGACGCTGACGGTTGAGGGGGGGGCCAATGGTTTTCAGAAAAATGTACGGAAGAATCTTTTCGCGTCGTCTATATATCAAGCTTGACCTATGGTCAATCATAAAATGCTGCTTTTTGACCACCAACCATTGGTGTCCAAAACAAGTCTGTTTTTTGCACGGGATAGTGTTAAAGCAGGCAGTTGAAAATGCAAAACAGTCATCTTCGCATCGAGGTTCCCACCGAGGCAGAGGAAAGCAGGGGCCGGGATTTTCTCGGAGTCCCGCCTGGGGCGGGATATTTCGGCCCTGAATCAGGACGGATGAAGGGCCGAAATTCCGCAGCGACCGGAGTCGCGGATGGCGGAGGGAGCGTGGCGGAGAGAACATGCCGATCCCTGCTTGGGGCGGCACATTCTGTTTTGGATAAGAGTGACCATTACCATTTTTTCATTTCCAAACCAAAAAATACGTCGTTTTTCTGTAAATGACCTTCTTGAAATCAGGACGGATTTGATCTACAATTATATCATATGAGATACAATAAACAGCCAGAATAACGGTCGTTTCATGAGATGACAACCTGGCAAACGACAGATAGAAGATTAATCGAAAAAGGAGCACCTTATGAAAAAGAGCGTGTTTTTTGCTGTTGTTGCAGTATTTTTTCTTGTTCATTTCTGCCTTCGGGGCGCCTCAGCCAATGAAATCCAGGACAATCCCTGTTTGAGCCTTTCCGGACTTGTGAGATTTCCGATTCATTTCACGTTAAGCACCCTTGCGGACTTTCCGCAGAGAAAGATTCGAGTCACCGAAGTCAAAAGCGACACGACGATACCTGAGGATCGATGGTACCAAACCTACTGGTATTACGGCGTTCCCCTGAGTCAGCTCCTTGAAATGGCCCATGTGTGGAAACAGGATGTCGATTTCAAAAGGCTCATGGATCTTGCTGTTATTGTTCGAGGCAAGGAGGGACGGACCGTACTGTCCTGGCCGGAAGTCTGCAATACAGACGCCAGCGGAATCATGATTGCACTCAGGTCCGAGCCTGTCCCTCCGCTCACAAAGAAGGCGTTAAATCAAGAGATCTTTCCACGGCTGGTCTTTTGCGATGATTTCTATGCCGACCGTTTTGTAGACGGCGTATTCAATATTGAGGTAGTCAGCCCATCACCTCCCAGGCCTTTCAACAAGGGAAAGCATGTGGTCACGCCGCAGGTGACGATTACAGGGGATATTCCGGAACCCGTCGTGATCAAAGACTTATCCCGCTATGAAAAGACCAAGGTCATCTCCAAACAATCAGGACACGATACGGGATATTTCGGCGTTGTAACTTACAGCGGCGCAGCCCTTGTGGAGATCCTTGACAAGGAAGGGATCAAGCTTGATTCGAACACGGTGATCATCGCTACTTCTTCAGAGGGGTATCGCGCTTGTATTTCTTACGGGGAACTGGCCTTGTCCCCGGGAGGGGAAAGGATTATCCTCGCGGACCGGTCCAAAGGCAAGACTCTGGGAGAATTCGGTAAGTTTAACCTGATATTCATCGATGATTTTAACGCCGATCGTTGGGTGAAAACCGTTGACAGTCTGGAAATCATCCGGAACTTCACCACCCCCCGTATCTACATTGTCGGAGTGGGGAGCGGTGACAGCGACCTTCTCACCCTTGAAGGGCTGTCGGTTTTTGGAAAGGCACAGGCCTTTGTCTGCGACCAGGAGCTCGAAAAGCGATTCAGACGCTATATGGGGAACAAACCCGTACTTTATAATCCTCTGCAGAACATGCCCCCCTATTACATGAAGACTCATTTCGGGGTGAGTATGGATAAGGCCGAGGAAATAGTCTCAAAACTCAGACAGGAAAGTGTAGCCGAGATGAAATCCGCCCTGGGACAGGGCAAAGATATAGCCTTTCTGGAATATGGTGATCCGACGATCTTTGGAAGTTGGACCTACTGGCTCCACGACTACTTCGGCCCGGAAGAGATAACCGTCGTTCCAGGGGTCAGTGCCTTTAACGCAGCCAATGCCATGCTGGGGAAAAATGTAGTAATCAATGGCGCCGCTGTCCTGACGTGTCCGGAAGGCATCCTGGGAAACCAGGGAATGCTCGAGGCCGTTGCCGCACGTGGCGATACCCTGTGCATATTCATGGGCATTCAGGAATTACCCGACCTTTTACCCCTCTTGAAAGATGCCTTCGGAGAGAACACACCGGCCTGTCTTGTGTACAAGGCCGGATATTCCAACAACGAAAAATTGATCCGAACCCATCTGGGAGGGCTTCAGGAAGCCGCCCAAAGTGAGAAAGAGAAGTTCCTGGGGGTGGTCTATGTTGGACAGAGTCTAAAATGACGTAAAGTCGTGCCACTTCAGCCCTTTCAAAACCTTAAA
>JBMNCO010000018.1:0-3781 GCA_049366815.1 Desulfatiglandales bacterium
AGCATAGCAAAAGTCGCAGGAAAAGTACATTTTATTTACGGATAAGCACTTAGTAGCAAGGTATCCGTCAACATTAAACCCACCAGGTCTTTCATCTTTGCCGGAATCGGCTTTTATACCGTCCATGCATCAAAATAAGGGATCGACCCCATAACCAATGGTTGTTTGAGGTGTTATTGAAAATAAAGGGATGATTCACGATCATATGTTCTGACTGAATGGATAGAGCCAGGAAAGAAGGAACCATGACGGAATCCATAGCAGACTATGGTTCAATCCTGTTGATAACAGGTTGAAATTCTCTTGGATTACAAGCCTGATCGTCACAACCGCCCTAACCGCTACCAGCGTCGGCATTTCCTTTTCCGTCTGGGAAGATGAAGGGGCACTGCAATCCTCAAACGGAGAACTGCTCATTGACATTGCAGAATTGGACGACATCTCTGCCGTGGTGTTGATGGCCCTGCTTTTTTCCATTCTGCCCCTGTTGCAAAATGATTGTCCTTCATCGGCATCGGTATGGACATCGCTCCGGATAGAATGAACACCGCTTTGGGTCCTGGCGCCGTTCTGACGGTCGTGGCCGTGGCGGGCAAACTCCCGGCCGAGGGGCTGCCGGTTTGTGCAATGTGGGGAGTGAGCAGCGGCTTGCTCATTGGGTTCAGTATGGTGCCGAGGGCTGAAATCGCCATGGTCGTCATGCAGCGGGCTCTCCATATGGGGGAATGGGCTGTACCCCCCACGGTTTTCGCAGCCATGGTCCTGGTTTCGGCCGTTACGTGCACGGCCTCTCCTCTCGCGGTCAAGATGCTGCTCAAAAAGCCGGCCCTTAAGGAAAAAGGATAATCCTACAGCACTACAGATTCGTGAATGCATGATCGATCCCATATTTGTAGGGGCTTCATCAGCATAAGACCTTTCTTATGATGCACTGAGATACATGAAAATACGCCATGTTCTTTACCCATCGGGAAAGATGACTAAAGCTCGAAATACAGGATCGGCCTTATGGACGCATCGTGAGTCAAATCCTATTATTTGGGGTAAATCTCTTGAAACGAGATAAATTCTGAAACAGAAGGAGGCAAAAAATGAGAAAGAACTTTCTTAAAATTTTACCGGGCAAAGAATGGCTCATTGTCCCGGTTGCGGCCTTGCTCATAGGCTTTATGTCCGTCCCCGTCGCGGCGGCGGTGCCGCAGCTCACCGATAGGTCCATATCGGATGCAGTAGAAGATGAATTGGGCATGGATCGAGCGGTTTCTTCGCTCCTGATCGATGTTTTCACCGCGGACGGGATCGTCACGCTCAGTGGTTCGGTGGACAACCTGCTGGCCAAGGAACGGGCCGCAAGGATCGCGCGGATTGTGAAGGGTGTGCGGGCGGTCGTGAACAAGATCGAGGTGAACCCTCCCTTCCTGAGAATGGACTGGCAGATCCTGGAGGATGTAAAGGATGCCCTGCGTACAGACCCGGCCACGGATTCTTTCGAGATCGACGTCAGTGTGGAGGACAACGTGGTCACCTTGTCCGGCAACGCGGATTCGTGGCAGGGAAAAAAGCTTTGTGAAACCGTGGCCAAGGGCGTCAAGGGTGTTCGGGCGATAGAAAGTAAGATCAATGTATCTTGGCCGAAGGATCGATCCGATTATGAAATCAAGAAGGAAATTGAAAAAGCCCTGGAATGGGATACCTTCATTGACAATGCACTGATCGATGTTCAAGTCAACAGCGGTAAGGTGAAGTTGAGCGGGACCGTAGGCAGCGCCGCGGAAAGGCGTTGGGCCTTCACAGACGCCAATGTGCATGGGGTCAAGGCCGTGGACGATTCCGCCTTGGAGGTCAGTAGATGGGCACGGGACGAAAATCTCAAAGGAGATAAATATGTCCAAAGGTCCAAATCCGAAATCGAGAAAGCCGTACAGGACGCCTTTTTATACGACCCTCGGGTGTTCTCCTTTGAAATTACGCCGGAAGTCGACGGAAGCACCGTGATCCTCAGAGGGACGGTGGACAACCTCAAGGCCAAGCGGGCCGCAGCACAGGATGCGCGCAATACCGTGGGCGTAAGGGTGGTGGAGAACCGAATAAAGGTGCGTCCCGCAGTTTTGTTGAGTGACGAAAAATTGGAAGACAGGATCAGGCGCGCCCTCATGCTTGATCCTTATGTAGAAAGCTATGATATTACCGTCGATGTCATCAACGGCGTAGTGGATCTTTACGGGAGCGTGGATACTTATTTTGAAAAATCACAGGCCGACGACGTGGTCTCAAAAGTCAGCGGTGTCATCATGGTGGACAATAACTTGATCGTTCAGGAGGATTCCCGCTTTTACACCTACGACCCTTATGTGGATGACCGATATATCTATGACTACGACTGGTATGATTATAGGCCGCGCTTTTTTCCTAAGAGTGACCGGCAAATCAAGCAGGAAATCGAGGATGAACTGTGGTGGAGCCCTTTTGTGGATGCCGATGATGTAAAGGTCGAGGTAAATGACGGCAAAGTAACCCTGACCGGGACTGTGGATTCGTGGTCGGAATACAATGCCGCCGCCAACAACGCCTATGAAGGAGGGGCGGTCTATGTGGCCAACGACCTGGTCGTAAAAATGCCCTGATTCATTCCTACAAAGCCGGGTCTTAATCAAGAAGGAGGTTTCGCCATGAGTTTTAGCAAAAACAAAACGATTGCAGCCTGTTTGTTTATCATTCTTATTTTCGTAGGCCTCTCGTCCGGTGCGAAGGGCGAGGAGGAAGAATCGACGATCCTGGCGAGCCGGATTATCGATCGGGACGTTTACGATGAAAAGCAGGAACCTATCGGGGAAGTGGACGATATCATCATGAGGAGAAGCGGTAAAGTCAAAAGACTGAGCGTTGAATTCGGAGGTTTCATGGATATCGGGGACCGTCTGGTATCCGTGCCCTTCAAGGCGATCATCATGAAAGACGGAAAGGTTGTTCTCGATTCAACTAAGCAGCAACTGGAAAAAAAACCGGAACTCCATTATTACGAAGAAGGCCTTCGCCCTGAATATTACTACAGACCGAGACCCTTTGCAGGCACCTACCGGTATGCTCCCCCGGGCTATTATTACGGGCCCCCTGCACCGAATCTTGTCGAAGAAACCTTGAAATGGGCCTTCTCACCGTCGCGTTTTCTTGCATCGACCATACTCAACCGTCGACTAATCAACGAAGAGGGGAAAAGTATCGGCAGGGTCAAAGACCTTGTGATCAATCGTGAGAATCATAGGGTTGAAAAAATAGTCATTTTTTCGGAGGACATTCTTGGAAAGGATATCCATGTGGCGCTCGATTATGAACCCCTCGGCTTTACGGCTTTCGGTCTGGTCTACGACATAGAACCAGGAGATTTAAAGGACTTTATCTATCCTTATAAAGAATGAGAAATGCTTATTGCAAAACAGTCATCTTCGCATGGAGGTTCCAACCCGGGCAGCGGAAAGCAGGGACCGGGATTTTCTCAAAGCGGGCGTATTTCGGCCCTGAATCAGGACGGATGAAGGGCCGAATCCCCGCAGCGACCGGAGCCATGGATGGCGGAGCGAGCCTAGCGGAGAGAACAAGCCGGTCCCTGCTTGGAGCGGCACATCCTATTCTGGACAAGAGTGCTTTGCAATATGGATTGACGCGAGAAGGGAGGAATTCGCCTTGACAAGAAAAGACGAAGACATCAAGAGGGATATCGTGAACCAACTGTACTGGGATGCCCGGTTGGATGCATCCAAAATCAGCGTGATCGTTGAGGAGG